>DATDQA010000001.1:0-13549 GCA_035292505.1 Saprospiraceae bacterium
AAGCGTGGTTTGTACAAAGCGAAAAAAACTATTATCAGCAACATCAGATCTATTACAAAAACATTCGCTTGTTGGGCTTCGAATATCCTGACTTAGATTATTCAAAGGCATTGCCATTTCTATTGATGCTTCCAGATTCAATTAGTATTAAGTAAAGCGCATTTAAAAACCGCACAACAGCGCATAGACCAAAGTTTTGACTTCATAAATATTCTGCTTTTGTATAGCGCTTGTCAGTATAGGTGGCCAGAACCGCAATGTGTCATGCATTTGACGATATTGCGAACTTAAACCGACAATGAAAAAACAAACTTTCATCATTGGAGTATTCACCGGACTGCTCGGACTTTTTAGTTGTCACAGCAAGACGGATGACAATACATCGCAAACTCGAACCAAATCACCTGAAATGACCGTCACAGTTGAAACTATGAAGCAAGTGCTTGATGCATTCAATCGGCATGACCTCGATGCGATTATGGAATTTTTCACTGAAGATTGTTCCTTTGATTTTCCAAGGGGACCAGATCCGTGGGGACAACGCTTCATCGGCAAAGCTCAGGTACGTGAAGGTCTTGCCGGTCGATTTAAAGGAATCCCCGATGTTCACTATGGTGAAGATCGTCATTGGATATCAGCCGATGGCGATATGGGGGTGTAGGAATGGACACTCACAGGAACAACAATTTCAGGTGTGAGCCTGGAAAGTGCGAGGTTGTGATCTTTGGGAATTTCGAAACGGCAAAATCACCCGAAAAGATTCCTAATGGAAAATCGTCGAGCGATAAGTGAGTTAAACAGCAATGCAATGGGCTTCTTCAATGAAGGGCAGAACGGTAGAATGGCAGCAGGGCAGAAAGGGTGTTATCAGTCTTCAGTCTTAAGCTAGCAGCCAGATGCTAATAGCCAGTAGCCCACTTTTCGACTCGCCTGCGCTAGCTCAAATGACAAAAAAACAATCATCATTCATTAATCATTAAATCCCCTAACTTTGACACCTTAAATATCGATGTGTCATGGTACCATTTACCTTTTCCCAAACACATCACCCCTTTTCTACACGTTTGTGTTCACCGCGGGCATTTTGCTCAGTCTTACTTGCACTGATATTCTCCTCTGCAGTTATTCAGGCACAGGAGATCACGGGCCTGGAGGTTGTCAAAACCCTCGAGCACCAGAACTACAGCGTCGCTGCGCTCGATTGTTATTTTGAAAATGGCCAACAACTGGTTGCCTATAGCAATAACAGCGGAAATTCGACAGGCGATACGCTGGTCATCTATGACTTTGCACAGGACCTTGTTCTCTCAGAGGTCCCCGGCACCGGTTGGCCTTATGATATCCGCTTTATTGATGCCGAGCAGCTTCTGTTCCGAAACAACTCTACTTTATTCAGGCTGGTCAATTTCACTACACCTGTAGTCACTGAACTGCTGCAGAACGTCATCACCTTTACGGTCTCTCCGGATAAAGAGACTGTCGCCACGCTGCGGTATGAGGGCAATGAATACCAGGTAGAAGTAGCAGCCTATAACAGCACGACAGGCACTCTTTCCATACCGGATATTTACGCCATACCCATTGTACCGGACAACGAGGCCACCAAACTCAACTTCTCCTCCGATGGCAACTATATCGCCCTCAACGGCGGATATGAGAATAATTATGTGTATGTCATCAACATGGGAACGCAATCCATCATGCCGGTGAATACACCTGCCAATGGGGGGACTTACTCTCCGGTCTTCTATGTACAAGCCGGAAATCTCAGGCTGGCAGTCGGCGGAGGATTTCTGAATGGAGGCATCGAAGTGATCGACGTTGATGCCCTTATCGTAGAATCTTCCATTCCGGTTTTCCCGCATTATAATTATGCGCTCGCTTTCGACCAGACACAACGATACCTGGCGTGCGGCGGCTATGATGGCATCATCAAACTCTTCGGGGTGGAGAATACAGACTTCACCGAGGTTAATATGTACCAGACAGGGTGGGTCACGCAACTCCTGATTACACAGGATAACGAGTATGTGATCTCAGGTCATGGAGGGAGCGGTTTGGCGTGGGTTGTGATCCACCACATTGTGAGGGAGCCATCAGGTATTTCTCCCCTTAACGAAGATCGCCTCCTCCTCTACCCCAATCCCACCAATGGGATACTGCAATTGGATGGACTGCAGGAAGCCGTCATCTCCATTTATGACATCCATGGGAAGTATATCCTGCGGCGGCACACAAACGGATCAACTATTGATGTGCAAGGATTGGCTGATGGCCTTTACCTGTTAAAAACAGAAAACGAAAAAGAAGTCAGGGCGAGAATTTTTATGAAAGACTGAGGTTGCAGTAGCGGTGCGGTTAACTCACACCCTGAATGACTCCGCATACAGGGCATGGACTGCGCCCTCTCTGTTTTTGATATTCTACCATACCATTGTATAGAAGCACGGAAAGAGAGGGGGACGTTCTTTATAGGGTATAGCTTTCATGATAAACTTCCCGCCCGAACTTACATTCGGTACGGGCGGGCTTCCCTCTCTCTCGCGTGTTCAAACGCGGACTGTGTGAGTTTTACTGAATAGATCCTGCAATGCCTCATCTATCCGCGAGTATTTGAAAACAAAGCCCTCCCTCTCCAGTCTTTCCGATTTTACATATCGGCCATAGAGCGCTAATTCCGGATCGGTATTGAAAAAGAGCCTTGCACCAACTCTTGCAATCCATTCAGGTGCAGGAAGACCAAAGGGAATATTTAAGCTCGCTCTGATTGCTTTCATGAATTCATTATTCGAAACAGGATTTGGTGAGCTTGCATTGTAAATACCTTGATAATTGCTATTCACAATGGCCTGATAGATAATCTCATTGAGATCATCCTGGTGAATCCAGCTCATTCCCTGCCTGCCATGTCCTACCCTCCCGCCAAATCCAAGTCTTGTAACTCTTACTAATTTTTTCAATGCACCTCCATTACTACCGAGTACAAAACTTGTCCTTAATCTCACTTCTCGCATTCCGGCTGGCATTGATTCCAATAATGTTTCTTCCCAGGCTTTACCCACAAAAGGTGCCAGACCATAACCGGTGCCAGAACTTTCTGTGCATACTTGCGTCGGAGGGTCTCCATAAATATGAGTAGTGGACATTTGCAGCCAAACCTTCGGTGGATTGGCAACTTCTTTTAAAGCCTGCCCGATCACTTTCGTTGAATCAAGTCTGGATCTCAGTATCTCATCGCAATTGTCCGGCGATTTGATGCAATCAACAGATCTGCCAGCTAGATTTACGATTCCGAATGCACCATCAATTGAATTTATCCAATCCCCGGCATGTATTGCATCCCACTTGATAAATTCAAAGTTAATTTTGGTCTTTGGCACGTTTCTTCCAACCAAAACCGGAAGTAGTCCGCGATCTGAAATATGTTTTGCCAGGCTCAACCCAATGAACCCTGTACCACCGGTGATGACGATTCTTTCCAATTTTACACGCGTTGTTCTGTGATTGTTCCACCTTCAACGACGACTTCGGCAGGTTTCCTTCTGTGTTTCATCCCTCTAAAAAAAAGGTAGAGATTGAAGAAGAGCAGGATACCGAGAAAAATGGTAAAGCCTCCGGTTTTCAAACTGAGCACTTCAAAAAGCCTTCGGTGTGTTCCAATCAACTCGCGCGTTTCGAGAAACCACAATCCAATACCAAACGCGAGCAGAAAAAAACCGGTTTCAAAGAGTTTATTCGTAGCAAGCGCGAGGTCTTCACGACCATTGAATATCGTATACATAAACGTCTTGCTGTTCGAAAACAACGTGCGTGCTACATAGATTGTAGCTGCGGCGATAAATACGATATACACCGCGTAGACAACATTGATTAAAGGTGCCATTTGTATTTAGATTTTAGTTTTGAAAAAAGAAGAAGCAAACCAATATTCTGAAAATGCAACCAGGCCAGGATCATCAGGATGAGTCCGAGTTTTGCGCTTAAGAATTCAACGATCGCAGCCATCGATTCTTCCCTTACCCGGCTCAGCATAAGGGTCATCAGGAGATATCCAAGGTTGATCAGCCTGTACCCAAGAAGGAGGATGTCGTTGATCCTGTCCGAGAGTTGAATGTCCCGAATTAGGTCAACGATCCAATGCCTGCCATTCCTATGAAGGCTGTTTCCCACTTTAAGCATAAGCCAGGTGCTTACGAGAAAATACAGAAGATAGATCAAAAATATTTTCATACTTTTCGTATTTCCTATATTTTTAGGAAATTATGAGCAAAAAAAATCAGACTCCTTTCACAATCCACTTTAAAAACTTCAGTTTATCTGCTTTCTCCAGGAGATCACTCATTTTGAGGATCAAATCAGACAATGCATTCATTTCTTCCAACAGGTGCTTGAAGTTCTTTTCCTCAATCGATGTAGCATCAAACTTCGAAAGCTGCCGGATCTCCTTCACCACCTGATCAACTTCCCGCTTCCTGCGCTCCTTGATGATCTTGATCGCAACATTCCACATGTCCTTATCAGCAACGAAATATTCCTTCCGGTCACCAGGAGTGTGTTTCCTGTAGATCAGCCCCCAGTCAAGCAGAGCCCGAATGTTGAGATTCGCATTGCTACGGGAAATCTGGAGTTCTTCCATGATCTCATCAGTCGTCAAAGACTGTTCGGTTGCCATAAGCAAAGCATGAATCTGGGCCATGGCCTTGTTGATACCCCAATTACTCCCCAAAGAGCCCCAGATCTGAATGAATTCCTGCCGTGCTTCGCTAAACTTCATGACACAAATATACTGTAATATTCGTATTTCCTATTATTTTAGGAAATTAAATTTTTGGCCATCGTCTACAGGTATAGTCCAATCGTAAAAAGCTCGCTCGAAAATTGCTTAATCGCCACTTTTCCCCCTCCGCCTTCTTCGACCACCAAAAGCTTTAGTGAAGGTGTTTCCGCCATTCTGCCCTTCCACCCTTCCACCCTTTCCACCCTTCCACCCTTCCGCCTTTTCGCCGTTCCGCCTTTTCGCCCTTCCGCCCTTCCGCCGCTGATAACTTTGGCACACTCATTGTTATATTATCAATACTTATAATATAACAACGCATGATCATCAAGCACTGTATTCCGTGTATAATGGCGTGTCTCTCTCTTCTGATACCCCTTACTTCAACTGCCAACTCAGTAGAATCCTTTACCATCACGACCCAGAATGTCTACGTCAGGGAGTTTACGGAGTCCTCCATCCAGCTCACGTCGGACACAAACTCCTACTTCATCAAGATCGAGCCACATAGAATGGGAAAGGTGATCTTTTCTCTTTCAGGGATCGGGTATGCCTCAACAGCAAAATTGTCCAACCTCCTCTTTGGCGTCAAAATCACAGGATATCGCAACGACGAAGCGGTCTACCCCACCTTCAGCTTCGATGATGTCAACAGGGACATTATCATCGAGCAAAACATGCTCATTTTTGACAGAATACACGGATCTATACCGGTATGGTTCAATGAACAGATCGACTCGATCAACCTGCAATTTTCCAATTCTCTCTCGGCCAATATCAGTCAGTACTTAGGCATCAGGGATTTGAAAATCATTCAGGCGATGGACATCTCCTCTAATCCACACGTCCTCCCCTGCCAGCAAAACCGGGTCATGATCGGTATCGACGGATCCTCTTCGATTGATAAGAATGAACGAGAGCTCATTGGCGAACAACTTTTAGAATTTGTGAAAAAATCAAGTTTTACGCAGGACTCGAATCAACTCTGCATTCTGGAATTCGGATCGGATATCGTATCGGTAGTAGAATCAACAGAACGACGGATCCTCCTGGATGCATTGCAAAACTATAAGCGTGATAAAAATGACAAGTCGAAATTTATCAGCTGGACCAATTGGTCAGTTGCCTTTGATGAGGCCATAGACCGGAAGCCGGAACTCTTTATCTTCATTACAGATGGATGGAGCAATTGGAACGCGCATCAGCCAAGTTCATTCAGTGCACAATACGAAAGCCTGGTGACGAAAAGCAATCTTCTCAAGGCAAATGGCACCAGGCTCTTATTCATCACATCTGATATTGATATTCAAACAAACTCAACGACGATCTTATACGATTTCCTGAATCGTGACCAAACACGGGAAATGCAAGACGATATTTTGAGCAGAGAAGCCGACCTCAGCGATGTGGACCTGATCACCATGAAAGGCTTTTCGAAAATGAGTGAAATCAACTTTTCATCCATCCTGGAATGTCCACCTGAACTCCGTGATTTGGTCAATAACGACCAATGCGACACATCTCAGCAATGGTAGGTGACGAGAGGGGGACGTTTCAATAAGTAGTACATCATTCATGATATACTTCTTCCTCTGTTTCTCCCTCGACGCTTCGGCCAAAGCTCAGTGAATGCGGCTCAATTGGATGACAATCAATCAATTACGGCACCACTCGCATCACTCAATCAGCCAACCTAAAGTCTTCGCCTCACAACATGTACAGAACCGCTCGATCGCCAGCAAACCTTGTGTTCCAAGAGCCTCACTAAGCTCGACATTGTTAGTCCCTTCCGCCCTCTTCGACCGCGTGCCGTCGCCAAAGGCTATGGCCGCCGGAGACCGAAGCGCTACGCCAGAGAAAATATCAATCCTTGAATATTCGCTGAGGTTTGTAATTTAGCAATGCACAGATCGTTGTTGCACAATGATCTTTGAGTAGTGGGCAATAAGGCAGCTTGCTGAGACATGCTTGGATTACCTGGAGATGAGGTAAGAGATGGACAAATCTGTGCTTTCCTCAATAAGTAAAACAGTAAAAATGAAAACCTCGATCGTGTTATTCGCCGTCATGTGTATAGCACAGATGTATGCTCAGGTGGGCATAGGTACAACCGACCCGGACACTTCAGCAGCGCTTGATGTATCGTCTACAACTCAGGGGTTTTTACCACCACGCATGACCAAGGCAAACAGGGATGCCATTGCATCTCCTGAGGCAGGTCTCCTGATCTGGTGTACTAACTGTGGTACTAACGGTCAAATACAGGTATTTAACGGAAGCTTCTGGTCAAACATTGGGGATGCCGGTCTCAACGTAGGCGATGCGTATGGTGGCGGAATTGTTGGTTATATTCTACAACTCGGAGACCCAAACTATATGCCAGGACAAATACATGGCTTGATTGTCGCTCCCAGTGATCAAAGTGCCGGTGCGATGTGGGGTTGTTATGCACAATTAATTGGGACGAACATTGGATTAGGCACGGGACAGACGAATACCACTGATATTGTCGCAGAATGTGGGGATATGGGCACCGCGGCACGCATTTGTAATGATCTTGTGCTTAATGGCTACAGCGATTGGTATTTGCCAAGTAAAGATGAATTGAATAAGCTTAATCTGAATCAATTCATCATTGGCGGTTTTACTGCGGAGGGCCACTATTGGACTTCCAGCGAGGAAACTAACAATCTCGCATGGAAACAGGTCTTCCCCAACGGCTACCAGAACGGTAATTCGAAGACCTCCGTATTACGGGTGCGGGCTGTACGGTCGTTTTGAGGAAGGGATCAACCTCCTTACGCCACCGCTGGAGCTAGGATGGCACACGGTCGAAGAGGGTTGCAATTGGTGGTTTTACCATTAACTACTATTGGAGTTCCAGTGAATACAATAACAATACTGCATGGGTACAATTTTTCTTCAATGGCGACCAGAGCTTCAGCTTCTTCAAGAGCACCTTGACCTATGTACGTGCAGTGCGGGATTTTTAAAAAAGATCAACGGATCCCCTCGTCACTCTTAACGCAGTAGAGATCATACGGGGTAAACAGGATCAAAGGAAGAATCGGGGATTGGAGAAAATCGAAGTGGGCAGAAAACTGTAAGAAAAATGTCACCACCTCTTGTCTGACAACCGCGCTCGGAGTACTTTATTATGGAGAAAAATTGATTAATAAAGCAGACTAACTTACGCTATATCGGCTCCCCGCAAGCGTTGTCTGTGTCATCGACAATGAAAATTGTAATTTGAAGAATTATCCCTAACTCTGATGACATGAAAACATGATGAGGCTTACAGTGTATATCATACTTTATTCTTTTTTATATCTCAATGACGTTATAGGATCAAACCCTATTAATGATATAATGGACTTATTATTAATTCTTCTGACAATTTTTTATATACTGATTTTAATTATAGCTTTATTCCTGAAAAAACATTTCGGATGACCCTGTTTTACGACCGTAAAGGCGTGACAACAAGCGCACACATAATACTCGTGTCAGACTCTTAGGAAAGGGTAAATCGTGCCTGTTGCAACGATCTGGGTTTAAAGGAAAATTCATCAAGAGCTAAAACCGGCATGTATAACGCAGTGTATCTATCATGGATAAAACGTAAAGATCTCAACTCTTCTTTTGTCACCGGGACAATACTGCCCTTATTGAATGATGCATTCCTTGCACTGTGCCTTGGCTTTTTAGGCATCTCCTGCGGTAAGACCGCACCGGAAGTATTTGTGGATGTGACACAGAAGTCGGGCATTGATTTTAAATACACCTTCGGGGATGATACATACGGAAATATCCTCGAAAGCAGCGGCTCCGGTATGACTGTTTTTGACTATGACAATGATGGCGACCAGGATTTATATCTACTCAATGGCACTTACCTCGAAGGCATCAGCGATGTGGAAGGGAAAGTTTTTGAGAATACCCCAAATGCACTCTACCGCAACAACGGAGATGGCACTTTCACCGAAGTGGCCCAACAAGCCGGGGTAGACAACCGACACTGGAGCATGGCCGCGGGTTCAGTGGACTATGACGCAGATGGTGATTTGGACCTTTACCTTCTGAACTACGGCCCGAATATTTTCTATCAAAACATCGGCGACGGCACCTTTAGGGATGTCACTGTCGAAACCGGTCTGCGGGGTCCGGAATCACTCAATGGTTTCACGAAATGGAGTGTTGGCGTGGCTTTTTGGGATTACGACCGGGATGGAGCAATAGACATGATGGTAGGTAACTTCCTGGCCTTCGACCCATCTTACAGAACTCCCGGACAACCAAACATGATGCCGCACCCTGGGGAATACCAGGGCCAGCCTTCTTTCCTTTACCGGCAGTCTGCCACCGGAAGGTTTGAGGACGTCACCGCTCAACTCGGGCTGTACTATCCGGATTCAAAATGCATGGGGTTGACGGTATTTGATGACGACAGAGATGGCGACATGGATATTTTGCAGGCCAACGACCACCAGATGAATTTTCTTTTCCGCAATAATGGGGCCACGGGATTCAATGAAACAGGTATTGTCAGTGGCATCGCTGTGAACGATGAGGGCGCTCCTACCGGCTCCATGCATCCATCTATTGGTGATGTGGATGGCGATGGGTGGATAGATGTACTGATAACCGACCTGGAACACGGAGCTCTCTATCGCAATCTTGGTAATGGCCTGTACGAAGACATCACCGCCCGCAGTGGTCTGGCTGCTGCATTCGCCGGGAAAGGCGCATGGGCTGCCCTTCTGTTTGATTACGACAACGACGGCGACCTCGACATTTTTTCAGCCAATGGCGCCGCTGAGATACTCGACGAGCAATATCCACTGCTATTAAATAATAACGGATTGGGCCAATTCACAAATGCCGGCATGGAAAGTGGTCCGTATTTTCAACAGAAGCGCTCCGGCCGGGGAGCTGCTGCCTGGGACTATGACAATGACGGCGATATGGATATCATCGTGTCGCATGTCGACCTGAAAGCAACAGTTGCATTACTCCGCAACGAAAGTAGCAATGACAACCATTGGCTTGGCCTCTCACTCCTTGGCCGCGATGGTTCGATCGCATGGCCCGGCACCTATATCACTATCCGAACTGGTGAAAAGAGACAGGTAATCGTGCACCAACCTGGCAATTCCTACCTTAGTTTCAGCGATCCCCGGGTACATATTGGATTAGGCAATCATAATCAGGCAGACAAGATTGAAATCGAATGGCCGGATGGCAATAAAGAAGTTTTTGAAAATATCAAAGCTGACCAATATTTGAACATCAGACAAGGCTCCGGGAAAAGATAGCATTGAGTTTACTCCGAAAAGTGCTTCACTACCCCCTGACCCCCTAAAGGTGGAACCGCCGCCCGCGTAATACATTGAAATTCAATGCGCGTGGACTTCCCCTTCAGGGGATCGAGGGGTGAGCGTGGGCAAAAGATGACTTTTCGGACTAGACTCACATTTGACCGTTCATTAAAACGAACGGCAAAAGGCTCAATAAAACTGCATCCTCTTTTTAATTAGGCAGCACACAAAAAAACGCGGGGCTTACTCTTTTTAATTACCGTTCGTTTTAACGAACGGTAAGCAGCACAAAAAAAAACTGCGGGGCTTCAATCCCACATCCTTCCTCACACCATCGCGGCTGCACTATACCTGTTCACGAAATTCTGCATGTCATCGACCATCTCGGGAGATCCCATTGCAATGGTCGCCCGCTGATGAAGCTCCGTTATATCAAGATCAAGAATACGTTCCAGTTTACTATTGATAGCTTTACCACCTGCCTGTTCTACGATGAACGACATGGGATTACACTCATACAATAGTCTGAGCTTTCCCTTTGGATACTTGCGTGTATTCGGGTAAAGGAAAATTCCACCCTGAAACATAATCCGGTGTACATCTGAAACCATAGATCCTATATATCGCAATCCAAGATTGAGATCTGAACAATGATCGATATAGCGACGCACTTCGAGGTCAAACTTCAGGTAGTAACCCTGGTTTACCGAGTAATAATTACCACGCGCCGGTATGCGGATGTCGCGATGGGAAAGACAAAACTCGCCGATCGTCGGGTCGAGTGTGAAGCCATTTACACCATTACCCGTAGTATATACCAGAATCGTCGATGTGCCGTATAGGACATAACCTGCTGCAACGAGCGCGGTCCCTTTCTGAAGGAAATCTTCAACCTTACAAGCCTCTCCGATCTTACTGACCCTTCGATAAATGCCAAAAATTGTTCCAACAGAGACATTTACATCGATATTGCTTGAGCCATCAAGAGGATCGCAGACAACAACATACTTCGCTTCTTTCCCATCGACTCCGGGCAGCGCAAAGAACTCCTCCATTTCTTCAGTCGTGATGCCGGCACATTCACCGCTATTCTTGAGACAATCCACAATCTTTTCATTTGCATAGACATCAAGCTTTTGTACCAGGTCACCAGAACTATTCTCTATTCCCGCCACACCGAGGATATTGACCAATCCTGCTTTATTGACTTCGCGGTTGATGATCTTGGCCGCTACGCCGATATCACGGAGCAGATTTGTGAGTTCTCCCGAAGCAAATGGGAAGTCTTTCTGGCGTCTGAAAATGAATTCGTCCAGCGTGATAATTCTATCCAGCATCATGTTCGGTTAGGTTTAGGCCAAAGATAGAGAATCTAAGTGGCTGGTAAGTAGCTCGTAAGTGGCTGGTAAGTGGCTTGCACTTGAACTTGCTCTTGAACTTGAATTTGAACTTGAACTCGCCTTTCTTCTATCTTAGCCGACTCGATTTTTATCCATGAAGCATCTCAGAACGCTCAATCGATTCTTTATCCGGTACCGCTGGCGGATCCTGTTGGGCATTGTGTTTGTGGCACTGTCAAATTACTTCAGGGCATGGCAGCCTCAGGTGATCCGTGAAGCATTGGACCATGTGCTGGAGCAGGTTCGTATCTACAAAGATGCCCCGGTCCCACAGCAACAACTCATCATGGATGAACTCAGCAAGGCATTGTTTCAATTTGGCGGCATCGTCATCGTCCTTGCTATTCTTATGGGTGTCTTTATGTATCTGATGCGCCAGACGATCATCGTCATGTCCAGACTGATCGAATATGATATGCGTAAGGAAATCTTCGACCAATACCAGAAGCTCGACCTTGCGTTTTACCGGCAACATAATACAGGCGACCTCATGTCGCGTATTACTGAAGATGTTTCAAGAGTACGCATGTATCTGGGTCCCGCAATTCTGTATGGGATAAACCTGGCAACTCTCTTTGTGCTTGTCATCTACTCGATGCTCAGTGTGAATGTAGAACTCACACTGTATACACTCTTGCCTTTGCCGTTGTTATCATTATCCATTTACTATGTCAGCGATCTTATTCATAAGCGGAGTGGTGCGAGACAAACGCAGTTGGCCAAACTAACCAGCACAGTGCAGGAAGTGTTCTCAGGTATTCGCATCGTAAAATCATATGCACAGGAACGGAGGTTCGGAGAACACTTTGCCCGGCAGTGTGATCAATACAAACAAAAGAACCTGGAGATCGCACGTGTCGAGGCCTTCTTTTTTCCCTTGATGATGATCCTGATCGGAGCGAGCACCTTGCTTGTCGTCTTCGTTGGTGGTTTGCAGGTCTCGCGTGGTGAAGTGACACCAGGGAACATTGCCGAATTCGTCATCTATGTAAATATGCTGACCTGGCCGGTAACTTCTATTGGTTGGATTGCCTCATTGATTCAACAGGCAGAAGCATCTCAACAACGCATCAATGAATTCATGCAGAGGAAGCCTGTTATCAGCACTCCGATCATATCTTCGGAAGTATTGAAAGGAAATATTGAATTTCGGAATGTCAGTTTCACTTACCCGGATACCGGTATTCGTGCCTTGCACAATGTGAGCTTTGATATTCCTGCCGGTAGCAGGGTAGCATTGGTTGGACGAACCGCATCGGGCAAAAGTTCTGTCGCCGATCTGCTCCTCCGAATGTATGATGTGCAGGAAGGCCAGATCCTCATAGACGGCAAAGACATTCGCGAACACGATCTCGACAATCTCCGATACCGGATTGGTTATGTTCCCCAGGATGTTTTCCTCTTTTCAGACACTGTCACGAACAACATCCTGTTTGGCAGCCATGTCGAAGATCGCCAGATAGCAATGGACTATGCACGCAATGCAGCGATCCATGAAGAAATCATGGAACTCACCAATGGCTATGACACCATGATTGGAGAGCGGGGGGTAACATTATCCGGTGGGCAAAAACAGCGTATTTCCATTGCGCGCGCATTTGTTAAAAACCCGGACATCCTGATCCTTGACGATTGTCTTTCAGCAGTAGACACGAAAACCGAGCGACGCATCTTTGATTACCTCGATACGGCACTACATAAAAAGACCTCAATCATCATTACTCATCGGATGCTCGGGGCCGCCGACTTCGATCGGATCTTCGTCCTTGATCATGGTCAGATAGTAGAGTCCGGAACTCATGAGGATTTGATGGATCGACAGGGAGTATACTATGATCTGATTGTACATCCGACAATTGAACAGGAAGCCTAACCTCCGAAAATGAACTCCGTGGCGGTTCTACGGAAGCCTGAAGAGAGTAATTTGTATCATAATTTTCCCTACATTTAACCAATATTTTTTCAGTCGGAACCCCAATAAAAAGAAGTGTTGTGGAAAAAGAGAATACCCCAAGAAGATTTGAGAGTGTGTTTTCGAGCAAGGTGAAAGCCGGCAA
>DATDQA010000002.1:0-21056 GCA_035292505.1 Saprospiraceae bacterium
AACTGCTTGTTGGATCTGAATAATAGGGGCGTGCTGCAAGACTTATTGTAAAGCTGAGATCCAATGAATCATTTCTTAAATGAAAGCTTTTGTACTGGGATCGGTATGCAAACCTGACAGTATCTCCAGGTTCATATACACCATAATGAAACAGCGTGCCATTCGTTAATATAACCTGTGATTCCTGAATAGTCAATACGAGCTCATTTCCCAGGGAATCCATAAAAACCACCCCTATCTTATCCAAATACGGCAGCATCTCCAGGCTTTCATTAAGAAGCGTAAAGGATCCGATATCGACGTTGTATTTATCGATAGCGTCGATCCCGACATCATAAGTGCAAGAGGTGATAAAAAGAGACAAGGAGAAGGCTACAAGGAGAAGAGTGTAAGATCTCATGTTTTTGAATGTTCACATAGGAAAGATACCAGAAATGACGAGTTAATCCCAGTATCCTCATTCATTCAAACTTTCTACCCGTGACATAACTCATAATACTTCTAAACTCCGTCGGCCCATGATCCCGTATTCAATGAAAATCAAAATGAAAATTAAAATGAAAATGGATTCAGTTTTGTGCCTCGGACCCTGAGCTTGTCGAAGAGTGCTTTCTCATTGCAGCCATCGAAGCCCTATCGCTGATCAATGAAAATTGAAATGAAAAATAAGGTTCGGTTTCCTCAGCCTTCGCCTCAGCCTATTTTTATCTCCCCGGTATTAACACAATATTTCTGAATTCAATCGGCCCATGATCCCGTATTCAATGAAAATCAAAATGAAAATTAAAATGAAAATGGATTCAGTTTTGTGCCTCGGACCCTGAGCTTGTCGAAGGGCGGTTTTCCTCAGCCTTCGCCTTCGCCTCAGCCTAATTTTATCTCCCCGGTATTAACACAATATTTCTGAATTCAATCGGCCCATGATCCCGTAATCAATGAAAATCAAAATGAAAATGAAAATGAAAAATAAGGTTCGGTTTTCCTCAGCCTTCGCCTTCGCCTCAGCCTAATTTTATCTCCCCGGCGTCAACACAATATTCCTGAATTCAATCGGCCCATGATCCCGTATTCAATAAAAATGAAAATTAAAATGAAAATGGATTCAGTTTTGTGCCTCAGACCCTGAGCTTGTCGAAGGGCGCTTTCTCATTGCAGCCATCGAAGCCCTGTCGCTGTTCAATGAAAATTAAAATGAAAAATAAGGTTCGGTTTCCTCAGCCTTGCGCCACCGCTGAAGCTACGGCGGCACGCGGTCGCCTTCGCCTCAGCCTATTTTTATCTCCCCGGTATTAACACAATATTTCTGAATTCAATCGGCCCATGATCCCCCTGAAAATAGATCGGACCCGGCTCTCCCTCATGACTGTCAATTGCACCGCCTGTAATCCCGGGTATCTCCTGATTGCAGATGATCGTGATGCCATTTGCAATGAGAGTGAGCATCCTTCCGACGAGCGTGATATCAAAGGTCTGCCATTCTTCCGGATCTTTTGCGACCATCTCGCTGGGAGATAGAAAACCATAGATACCGCCGAACAGATGACTATTGGGTTCGCGTCCTTTGTTGTCCTCGATCTGGACTTCGTAGCGTCCACGGAGGTAGACCCCGCTGTTGCTGCCTTTTGGATAGCGGAACTCGATATGGAGTTTGAAATCATCGAAGATCGCTTCGGTCCTCAGATTTGCGCCTGATTTTGGATTCCGCAGGATGCCGTCTTCTGCGACCCATTGGTTTTCATCTGAACTCTTCAAGGTGGTCCAACCAGAGAGATCCTTCCCATTGAAGAGTCGTATTGGTTCTCCCCATATTGGTTCACTTCGTCTACGAAGCGCCGGAGCCCGTACCGCTGTCCAGGAATGCTGTTTGCCATCTGCATTGATCATCGTACCCATCAATCGGTCATCTTTAAGAGTGCCTTCGAATACAAGGTTATTGTCACCACGCTCCCACTGCGGTGGAATGGAAAAATTCATCTTTCCATTCTTGAAATGCACTTCTGAAATCGGCCGTGCGCTACCTACAATCACGACCACTTGACCCACAAGAGCATGATTCCCCGAATGTATGATCTCAAGCCAGCCTGGACGTGCCGTCCCAGACATATCGAAGGTGATGTCCCAGCGGCCTTCGATGGAGGGGGTATCGGGTTGCGTTAAGTCGCGGTCGTGTGCAATGCTATTGACGTGAATAGTCAGAAACAGAAGCATGACGGGGAGTATGTTGCCTGATTGAATGTCTTTCATGTCCTGGCGAGTAGAATGGAAATTAAAAATAAAAATAAAAAATACCTTAAACCTGGAACATGCAACATTGACCTCTTAATACGGCAGATCTTCTTCAAAAATATCTTCATAGTCTGGGGCCATATCTTCTGCGAATTTCACGGCCCTAATGCCATCATGGCCTAACAAAACAGCCTTTGCAACTCTGTGCATGCCGTCCAGCACTCGTCCATTTTTCGATAAGATAATGGGAAACGTTAGATTGGCGTCATTTATCAGACGGACATGTTCGACAATCGAGCGACAAGTTGGCATCGCATCGGGCCCCTGATACCAGTAGTTTTCGTCCAATTCTTTAATCTCTTCAGGATGGACCATTATCACGGGAAAGTCTTTGCTTTTCTCGACGAGTTTATCCACATCCCATGCGTTATATCCATGTCGGGAGGGTTGGAAATAATATTGCTTTCTCATATCGGCTGTTTTAGTGTAACCCAAAACTATGGAACAGAATCGGTTAAGGTCGGTAACACGTACTTCATTCCTGCCATCATCTCAATAAATGAGTTGTATTATTGCCTTACTTTTCACAGGCGCTTAAGTTACACGCAAATTTTTAAATCCTATCCATCATGAAAACGGAAAATGAAAATGTAAAATGCCCGGGTCAACAGTCCGTTTGGGCATTATTCTTCGCATTTACGCTGTTCGCCGCATGCCAATCTGAATCCAGAGGGTTTGTACTACCGGAAGGAGATGTTGCAAAAGGAAAACAGACATTTTCCGACCTGAATTGCAGTCGTTGCCATAGCATTGGAGATATTAAGTGGAGCGGCGGAGAGACTGATGATGACCCGCATATCAAACTCGGTGGAGAGGTTACAGCATTGAAAACATATGGTGAGTTGGTGACATCGGTGATCAATCCATCCCACAAGATTTCCCGGCAAGCGGAGACAAAGCAAATCCTCACCGATACCACAGGCGCGTCTAAGATGGAGGTGTATCATTATAATGAGATCATGACTGTCCAGGAACTCGTGGATCTCGTCACGTTCCTACAGTCAGAATATAAGCTTGTCATGCCAGAGAATCCATATCCATATCGGGGGTTTTAAAACCGGTAAAGCAGGTAAAACCGGAGAAGCCGCTCGCGGACGACGTAGGAGCAAGGCTATGGGCCGTCCGCGTGCCGGCCGTAGCTCCTGTCGCTTACGCTCCATAGCTTCAGCGACGGAGCGCGGAGGAGCACGGCGTCAGCGCAGGAGCAAGGAGGTCGCCTCAACCTTTTCATACCTTCGCGCACCTCTGATTAAATCCAAATAAGAATATTTCAAGCCAGGAAGCAGGGATTTTCATTTTAATTTTGATTTTTATTTTCATTCCCAATGGGTCGAATCTTCGAAGTACGCAAAGCCACGATGTTTGCCCGGTATGACCGGATGGCCAAGCAGTTTAGCCGTGTAGGCAAGGAAATCGCGATAGCTGTAAAAGCCGCAGGGCCTGATGTCGACAATAACCCCGCATTGCGACGTGCTGTGCAAAATGCCCGTGCCGTCAATATGCCCAAGGACAAAGTCGAGTCCGCGATCAAACGGGCGATGGGTAAAGACCGAACCGACTATGAAGAAATCATGTACGAAGGCTATGCTCCTCATGGTATTGCCCTCATCATCGAAACAGCTACAGACAATCCTACACGCACAGTTGCCAATGTCCGCTCATATTTCAATAAACTGGATGGTGCGCTCAGCACAAGCGGTAGTGTAAGCTTTCAGTTCAAGAAGATGGGCGTCTTCAATCTTTCGCCTGAAGGCCTTGATGCGGAAGCACTCGAACTCGACCTCATCGACTACGGCCTCGAAGAACTCGGAGATGGTACCGGCGAAAATGGCGAAGAGGTGTTCGTCGTGCGTTGTGCGTTTACAGACTTTGGCAAAATGCAATCGGCTCTTGAAGAAAAAGGTATCAAAACTCTGAGTTCTGAAATCATCTGGATGCCACAGAATATCATCGAACTTCCTGAAGAGCAGTCAAATGATGTACTGAAACTCGTCGCGAGATTGGAAGAAGATGATGATGTCCAGAAGGTGTTTCACAATTTGGCATAAAACAGAAAGTGAGAAGGTGAGAAAGTGAGAAGGTGAGAGAAGTCAAATTCAAACAGCGAACAGCGAACAGCCAACAGCGAACAGCGAACAGCTAACAGCGAACAGCCAACAGCGAACAGCGAACAGCCAATAGCCAGAAGCTAGCAGCGTTTCACAAACTCCTGCATCACCAGTTTCCCTGATCGCGATACAGGGAGATGCAATCCACTGTCGAGTTGGAGTTCATTTTCATGCCTGAGATATGTTTGGATATGTTGAGGATTGACATGATAAGTCTGATGGACGCGAAGGAAATATTGCGGGAAAACCTTCGCGATATCCTTCAATGTCTTAGAGATCATGATACGTCTTCCTGAGAGTTGATGTATGACGGTATAGTTACTCTGCGCTTCAAGATGTGTGACAGTATGAGGGTCGACAAATTCGACTCCTTTTTGAACATGGAAGGCAATTCGCGCAACAGGAAGAAAGGTGGTATTTGTATTGCTCCGTGCTACGTTGAAGTCAGGCCACAGAGGTACGCGCCTGACTTTGTCAATCAGTTGGGATTGTTGTTGTCGGAGCGCTTTCATAGGTCTTTCGTGTTACGATACAAAGAAATGGTAACAAACATGCAGTTGCAATCACCCAAAAGGGTGGATTTTTCAAACTCAATCTCAAATTGACGTCTGTTCGAGGAACAAGGTAGTAAGCAGGGAACGATGTGTCAATCACTCATATGGAGTATTTTATAATCAGGTCCCTGGTACTGGGTTCTGGTTCCTGGGTTTGCTTCATAAATAACTGAATATCTCCGGTACCTTGCCTTGGCAACCAACTCCAAGGACCCATCATCAAGGCCCTGGCGCCAGGTATCAGCACCCGGTAATATTCTTTTTATCTTTCTCATCTTCAAAAAAGTATGAGATGAAATTCAAGAAAATCACACTCTCCGAATCTGAGATACCTGAACAGTGGTACAATATCGTCCACGACATGCCCAATAAGCCCTTGCCACCTCTGCATCCCGGCACGCTGCAACCGATTGGGCCCGAAATGCTGGCACCGCTCTTCCCGATGGCACTCATCATGCAGGAGGTAAATCAGGAGAAATGGGTACGCATCCCTGAGCGGATCCGGGAAATTTATAAGATGTGGAGACCGACGCCAATGTTTCGTGCATATGGACTTGAGGCTGCTCTCGATACGCCGGCGAAGATTTACTATAAATATGAGGGCGGTAGTCCCTCTGGTTCCCACAAACCCAACACCGCCATTGCTCAGGCTTATTATAACAGTGAAGAAGGTGTGAAGCGCATCACCACCGAAACAGGTGCCGGTCAATGGGGGAGCGCACTCAGTTTCGCCTGTAATCTCTTTAGTATTGAATGTGATGTGTACATGGTGAAGATCAGTTACGAGCAGAAACCCTATCGCAAGATCCTGATGAATACATGGGGCGCAAACGTCTATGCTTCACCAAGTGATCGCACCGGGGCAGGGCGTAAAATACTTGCTTCGGATCCTAATTCTCCTGGTTCCCTCGGAATAGCAATCTCCGAAGCAGTTGAAATGGCTGCACAGAGAGATGACACAAAGTATGCTCTTGGCAGCGTGCTCAATCATGTACTCATGCATCAGACCATCATCGGACAAGAGGCGGTGATACAGATGGAGAAAGCAGGTGATCTTCCGGATATCGTCGTCGCGCCATTCGGAGGTGGATCGAATTTTGCCGGAATCAGTTTTCCATTCCTGCGACTCAACTTCGATGAAGGAAAAAAGATCCGCGCCATTGCAAGCGAACCAGCATCATGCCCGAAACTCACACGCGGTCAGTTTCGCTATGATTTTGGTGATACCATCGGCATGACACCATTGATACCGATGTACACTCTTGGTCACAACTGGGTTCCTGCACCGATACATGCAGGTGGTTTACGGTATCATGGAGCCGGTGCTATCGTGAGTCAACTCCTCAAAGACAAAATCATCGAAGCGCGCGCGCATCATCAGCTCGAATGTTTCGAAGCCGGTGTGCTCTTCGCTAAGACAGAAGGTATCGTTCCGGCACCAGAGACAGCTCATGCGATCGCCACTGCAATCCAGGAAGCGAACCGCTGTAAAGAAGAAGGTAAATCCGAGACCATCCTCATCCATCTCTGCGGTCACGGCTATTTCGATCTGAAAGCCTATGAAGATTATCTGACGGGTAAGCTTGTAAGGCATGAGATCACTGATAAGCAGATTGCCGAAAGCCTGGCGACATTGCCATTTCCTGTTCCGGAATAAAAGTCTACGGTCCTCAGTCCACAGTCCTCAGTCCACGCCAACTGGAGACTGAAGACTGCCGACTGCGTCAAGGTCTTCGAATCTCTTCTACCATATGCTGTATCTCGAGCGGTGGCGGAGTCGTGAATCTGGAGACAACTAATGCGATGACAAGATTCACACACATTGCGACAGTACCGAAACCTTCCGGAGAAATACGCCACCACCAGTCTGATTCAGTACCACCACCGAAGTATCCGAGCTTATATTTCATCATATAAAACAACATGAGCCCGATGCCTGCGCTCATTCCGGAAATTGCTCCGTAGAAATTCATCCGCTTGTCGAAGATGCCGAGGAAGATAGCCGGGAAGAATGACGCTGCCGCAAGACCGAAGGCAAGTGCAACAACTGCAGCGACAAAGTCCGGCGGATTGATCCCAAAGTATCCTGCGATAAGTACTGCGAAAACCGCACCGCCTCGCGCCCATCGCAATTCTGCACGCTCGCTCATATTTTTTGCAATCTGCTTCTTGATCAGATCGCGACTGATCGCCGAACAGATCACAAGCAGTAATCCTGCCGCTGTGGAAAGTGCAGCAGCAAGGCCTCCTGCTGCCACAAGTGCTACGACCCAATTGGGCAATCGCGCGATTTCAGGATTGGCGAGTACAATGATGTCGTGATCTACGAAGAGCTCATTCGCTCCTGTCGATGGATTAGTAAGGATTCGTTCACCGGATTTTCCGGTTGCCTCACTGAATACTGGTATTTTGCCCGTGACTGCTGAACCTGATGAGAACTGAATCCTGCCATCACCATTTTTATCCGCCCATGCGAGCAGTCCGGTGGACTCCCATTTTTTAAACCATGCAGGTAGTTCCGTATAGGTAGTATTCTGCACCGTCTGGATGAGGTTCGTCCTGGCAAATACCGCAACTGCCGGCGCGGTCGTGTATAAAATTGCAATAAAGAGCAAAGCCCATCCGGCGGTCTTGCGTGCATCGCGGACTTTCGGAACCGTAAAAAAGCGAATGATTATGTGAGGCAATCCTGCAGTACCTGCCATCAGCGCAAACGTAATCGCAAAGACGTCGATCATTGGCTTCGTCCCCTCTGTGTATGCGGTGAAACCGAGATCTGTATGTAACTGGTCCAACTTATCAAGCATATTGAGGCTACTTGCTTCATGGTCTCCTACAAATCCCAACTGTGGAATAATATTGCCTGTCATCATCAGGGAGATAAAAATGGCCGGCACCATATAGGCGAAGATCAACACGCAATATTGGGCGACCTGCGTATAGGTGATGCCCTTCATTCCCCCGAGTACCGCATAGATGAAAACAACGGCCATCCCGATATAGACACCTGTATTGATAGGTACTTCCAGGAATCGGCTGAAGACCACGCCGACACCACGCATCTGCCCTGCGATATAGGTGAAGGAAACAATGATAGCGCAGATCACTGCCACGGTGCGTGCCACATTTGAATAATATCTGTCGCCAATAAAATCCGGTACCGTGAACTTGCCAAATTTACGCAGGTATGGCGCCAGCAACAATGCGAGTAAGACATAACCTCCTGTCCAGCCCATGAGATACACTGAGCCATCATAACCAGCGAACGAAATGAGTCCGGCCATCGAGAGAAATGAGGCTGCCGACATCCAGTCTGCAGCGGTTGCCATACCATTGAGCACAGGGTGCACATGACCTCCGGCAACATAGAAGTCTTTCGTCGAGGATACGCGTGTGAAAAGCGCAATACCGATATAGAGTGCGAAGGAAAGACCAACCAGAATAAATGTCCAGGTCTGTACACTCATGAGCTTCTTGAATTAAAATGAAAACGAAAATGAAAAGAAGCTATTCTTTGATTTTAATGTTCATTTTAATTCTCATAAATACCATGTGACTTATCCAGCTTATTCATGAGCCATACATAGACGAAGATGAGTGCGACGAAAATATAGATGGAACCCTGCTGTGCAATCCAGAATCCCATCTTGATGCCTCCGACGCGCACCTGATCGAGATTTCCTTTCCAGAAAATACCACAGCCGTAAGCAACCAGGAACCATATCATCAACAGTGCAATAACATAGGTGATGTTTTTCTTCCAGTATGTCTTTGCATTGAGTTTTCGCATTCGTAATTGAATCATTCGTAATTGAATCATTCGTAATTCGTAATTGATTTACACGAATCTCGAATCTGCTTCCATCACATTCCCGCAATTCGGGCAGGTACGTTTATTCTCGGAACTATAAAACTCACGGAAGCGTGGGATAAAGTCTTTCTCAATGTTTGTCAGATGGAAGTAGGTGTCGTGTAGTTTCGTATTGCATTTGTCGCAAAACCACATGAGGCCATCATCCTCATTTTGCTGCCGCTTGAGTTCGATCACGAGGCCGATTGTTCCGGCTGGACGCATCGGCGAATGCGGAACACGCGGAGGCAACAAAAACATCTCGCCTTCACGGATCGGGATATCGACGGCTTTATCATTTTCCTGGATACGGACATTGATATCCCCTTCGAGCTGGTAGTAGAGTTCTTCAGTCTCATTGAAATGATAGTCTTTCCTTGCATTCGGGCCCGCGACAATCATCACGATATAGTCACCGGCATCCTGGTAAAGATTGCGGTTTGCCACTGGTGGCTTGAGCTCATGACGATGTTCTTCGATCCATTTTTTGAGATTAAAGGGTCGGCGTATGGTTTGTTTTTCCTGAGTTTCCATCTGTCTGTCGCATTTGAATTTTGGACAAAGCCAAGATAAGAAAAATGGTGAGCAACGATTGCGAAAAGCGGGGAGCAGAATACTTTCAAAACAGCAAGTCGTTTCTTACATTTGATGAAATGCCACCGGAAGAAATGAGCAGGAAAGAAGGGAAACCGTATTCCTCATGTGCGCAAGACAATCACTCATGAAAACTCAGACGATGATGAAACCAACCTTACACTTTGCCCTCTTTGCAATTGCATGCGCCTTGCCACAAACTCAGATTCTGGCACAGCAGTCTGAGATGAAATGGGGCAAGGTCTCAAAAGAAGAGCTTGCAATGACTCAATACCCCCAGGACATGGAAGCAGAAGCTGTCGTCCTGGGTGATTATGGTGTTGTGGAGTATGATATCAGGAGTGAAGACAGGCCTATAAAATTTGAGAGGCATGTACGAATAAAATTTCTCACACAGGCCGGTGTGGATGCATTTGGTGATGTGGAAATCACATACTACTCATACGAAAGGACAGAAGTGCTTACTGGCCTTAAGGCACAGGTCTATCTTCCCGATGGACAGGAGACCAGCGTTGGTAAAGACAATTTGTTTTCACTAGAAGAGAATGACTATTGGACTACCGAAACTATCTCATTTCCAGGGCTAACAATCGGCGCAGTCGTAGAATATAAGTACACCATCAATAGTAATCTGCTCTTTTCACCCGTAGACTGGTATTTCCAGCGTGAAATACCGATTGTGCGCAGCGATCTTGTTGTGAAGATTCCGGATTGGTTTGATTTTGTCGTTCTTCAGCAAGGTCGACCGGTAGACATACATCAGACGGAGCAAACAAAAGATGCCATTAATCTCACTCAGGTATCAAGGCAGGGAGACTGGAATGTACAGCAACAAGTGTCGCAGGGTAGCCTGGATGTCACCTATAATAAGACACAGTATGCGGCTGTACGCGTGCCTGCATTAAAACCCGAGCGTCATATTACTACTATGGAGGACTACTATTCACATATTCGCTATCAATTGAATTCGGTACGATTTCCTGAAAGTCCTATACGCAATATCATGGATTCCTGGAGTAAGGTGGAAGAGAGACTGTTGGATGATGTGGGTTTTGGCCGGGAGTACAACGCAAAAAGAAACGGTGAATTGGTTCTTGAGTTTGCCGGAATCACAACTGTCGGCGGAATGAACCAGATGGAACTCGCAAGAAAGCTGTATGATGAAATTTCTCTGAACATACGCTGGAATGACCGATATCAGGTGAGGATAAGGGAATCTATTCCGGAGATTGTAAAAAGAAAGGAAGGTTCTTCCGCGGATCTCAATCTTACTCTGCTTGCAGGCCTGCTCGCTCTACAGATTGAAGCGTATCCTGTACTGACAAGCACCAGAAATCATGGCAAGTTGTTCGAACTCTATCCATTTATGGATCAATTCAATCATACAATGGTCCTGGCGATTCTGGATACGAAGCCTGTATTCCTCGATGTTGTCGGTGGCTTTCAACCGATCGGCCTGCCTCGTCTGAATGCACTGAACTATAAAGGTTGGATGGTCGCTCCCGGAAGTTCTCAGTGGATTGATGTCATACCTGAGATGAGCAAAAGCACATACTATTTTCAATTGAAGTGTAGCGCGGATGGTGCCCTGGAAGGAACACTGCAGGGCAAGTTCACAGGATATCTTGGTTACGATGAGCGCAATTCCTATCACAGTAATCCTGAAGAGTATTTCAAAAATCATCTCACAATAACGTCACATACGCTTGCAGTGAATGACATGCAGATTCAGAATCCGGATGACAGGCATCAGCCATGGTCATTCACCTGCAAGATCAATTGCGCACCCAATATCGAATCAACGGACTATATCTATCTGTCACCCATGTTTCCTGGTGAAACAACTGAAAATCCGTTTAAAGCGGAAACCCGGTTGTTTCCGGTAGAATTCAACTACTCCTATTCGAATAAGTTTATTATTGATATTGCCATTCCGGAAGGATACGTGATAGAATCGCTCCCGAAAAGCCGGAAATTGGAATCTGAGGATGGTGGCATCGTTTTTATATATCGAACAGGGGAAAATCAGGGAAGAATACAGCTCCTGTTCGACGTGAGTGTCACCAATGTCCGATATGCGTTCGATCAGTATGAAATGTTGAAACTCATCTTCAATGAGATTACTTCAGCCGCTGGTGAACAGGTCGTCTTAAGGAAAGTCACATGACAGCATCGCTTCTAATTCTGTGGGTATTTGTTGCCTTTCAGGCTATAGGCAAGGATGACAGACCTGAGCTCAATGTCGCCCTGATTGCACCTGAAATGATCAAGGATGCGTACAGTGTTGTTCGTGAATCTGTGACGACCTGCAACATCGCTACACCGAAAAACTATACCCTGCATGTAAAAGAAGCAGTAACTATTCTTGATAAGCGCTCGCAGTATGATGCGTTAACTGTGCCATATGATCAATATAGCAAGGCAAGAATCATATCCGCATCTATCTATGATCAGTTTGGCGGCCTGATACGCAATATCAAGAAAGATGAAATACAGGATATCAGCGCATTTGGGGATGCCACACTCTACTCCGATAATCGGTTTCTTGGCGTCCAACTCGTAGGAGGTAGTTTCCCATATTCGGTGGCTTATTCATATGAGATTCAGTATCATGCAACAATGTATTATCCCGATTGGGATACACAGACGTATCATACTTCTATTGAGGAATCGGAATTTTATCTGATTCATCCGCAATCGCTGGAGATAGTAACCATGCCTATGAATGGAGTACTGGCCGAAAAGGACACAGCGAATGCACCTGGTATGCGTCTCAGGAAATGGAGTGCGAAAGGCCTATGTGCTATCCGCATTGAAGAATTTGCACCGCCTGCACACGAAATATTTCCGGCCGTCCTTATTGCACCAGCCAGTTTTGAAGTGGATCAGTATATCGGCACGATGAAAAACTGGAAAGGATTCGGCAAGTTTATCTATGACCTCAATCTCGATCGTGAGAAACTGAGCCCTCAAATGGCTTTCCATGTGCATCAGATGATCTTAGAGACCAATGATGATTTCGCAAAGATCCAGGTCCTTTATGACTATCTGAAATCAACCATGAGGTATGTAAGTGTTCAACTTGGTATCGGTGGATGGCAGGCTTATGACGCAGCATATGTGGAGAGGAATAAATACGGGGATTGCAAAGCCCTCAGTTATTTTATGAAAGGGATGCTGGCAGAAGCAGGGATTGAAGCCTATCCTGCCCTTGTACCGGCGGGAAGACCTTCCTTCTTTATTGACGAATTTGTGACTCCAGGTTCCTTTAATCACATGATGCTGTATGTGCCTGAGCATGATCTTTGGCTGGAATGTACAAGTAATATGAATCCAACCGGATATATCAGCGATGTCACCAGCGATCGGGATGTACTCCTGATTACTCCGGAAGGAGGAGTGAAAGCGCGTACTCCATCCCGGGCGTTGGATCAATCTTCGATACTTACCATGGACAGTCTCTTTGTGCAAGATGATACCTGGCATATCGTCGGCCGACATGTATTCACAGGCGGTGCACATGAAGTATATCGGTATTGGCAAAAGGACCTGGCACCCTCCGAACAGGAAAAACGATTCAGAGAAGAATTTACACTTTCTATCAGAGAGTTGGAGGAATTGCAATATGCCGTAGAACCTAACGAACCTGTTGCAACCTGTACGTACGTGATTGATCTTGCACAGTATGGTTCCCTCTCTGGTAACAGATTATTTCTTCCGCTAAACCCATTGTATAGATTTGAATCACCATGTGTCTCTGATACCCGTATTCATGACATCTTTAGGGAATACCCCATTATCGAACGAAATACGATGAAGATTACGATACCGGAAGGATATCAGGTTGAGAGTATCCCTTCAACAAGGACAGTTGATACGAGATTTGGTAAATTTTACCTGGAAGTGACACAACCGGACAAGATCCTGGTCATCGAAAGATCACTTCAGATCCCTCGCACGCAAGTGGATGCAGATGCCTATAGCGAGATGTGCGCCTTTAATAAAACGATTGAATCTGCAGATAAGGGTACAGTGGTTTTGAAAAAAAACAGCCCATAATGAATTAATGCATATCCTTGTATGCTGTCTATTTCAATGTCTCACAATTAATAGCATGACTATGAGAATATTCCTTGTGTTATGTCTCGCGTCCTTTTCTTTTCAGTTTTCTGATCCTTCGTTGCCATCGCAGATCACCAATTTTATCAGTGACGACATCCCGTTTCTGCTTTCCTTCTACAAAGGCCGCCATCAACATCCCGAAGTGTCTTTGCAGGAAGAGCAGACCGCGCAAAAACTCGCGGCAGAACTCCGGAACGTTGGTTTTACGGTCACCGAAGGAGTAGGAGGCTACGGTATTGTAGGCATCCTGAAAAACGGAGAGGGTCCACTGGTCCTCTATCGCACTGATATGGATGCGTTGCCAATGTATGAAAAGACAGGACTTGAATATGCGAGTAAAGTCGAAATCGACCTCGATGGCATAAAAACCGGCACAATGCACTCGTGTGGTCACGATATGCATATGACGACATGGCTCGGAGTCGCACGCACAATGGTACAGTTCCTTGATCAATGGAAGGGCACTCTCATGCTTATCGGTCAACCTGCGGAAGAAATCGGAATGGGCTCGAAGATGATGCTTGAAGCTGGGCTGTATGAGAGATTTGGCGTACCCGATTATGGCATCGGCCTGCATTGCAGTCCCGAAATCGCAGCAGGACGGGTAGGAATGGGTAAAGGGCTCACGATGGCGAATGCCGAAAGTATCGATATTAAAGTGTTTGGTGTTGGAGCGCATGGCGCATCCCCGCATATGTCCATAGATCCAGTGGTTGTTGCCAGTATGATGGTGATGGAATTGCAGACGATTGTGAGTCGCAATATGAAACCCACTGAGCCCGCCGTGGTGACAGTTGGAGCAATCCAGGGTGGGATCAAACACAATATTATCCCTGACGAAGTCATCCTGAAACTCACGGTACGTACATTCTCAGAAGATGTCCGGCAGATGATCCATGGCCGTATCAGGGAGATTGCAAGGGGAGTTGCAATCGCTGCCGGTTTGCCGGAGGACAAAATGCCACAGGTCATCATCCCGGAGAGCTATGCTCCGGCGAATTACAACAACCCTGAGCTCGTAGACAAACTGGTCATTTCTGCCGGCAAGATTGTTGGGATACAGAATGTGGTTGAGGCAGAACCCCAAATGGTCGCCGAAGATTTTTCAAGATATGGACTCACAGGGCATCAAGTGCCAACTGTGTTATTTTGGTTAGGCACTGTTCCTGAAGAAAGAATGCGTTCTGGTGATAAACCGGGTTTACATTCACCGCGGTATTATCCAGAAGCGGAGAAATCCATTCGGACAGGTGTGAGCGTGACGACGCAAATGTTGCTGGATTTATTTGCTGAACAGAATTAAACAGAGTTGAATTAAAACAGAGTTGACAACTTTGAGAAAGTTGTCAACTCTTTGTCACTCTAGATTTTCATTTCTAATGATTCGTCTCCTATTAGTCGATGACCATATTGTAGTGACTGAAGGTATCAAACTCCTTTTGCAGGATGTACCTGATATCAAAAGTGTTGCAGAAGCGCGGAATGGGCAACAGGCATTGGATATTCTTGCAACCGAAAAGATAGATGTGGCAGTCATGGATATTGAAATGCCGGTGATGGATGGTATCAGGTGCACGGAGTTTATCACTCAACGATTCCCTGAGGTCAAGGTCGTAGCGATCAGTATCTACGCAGATTATCCACACGTCCAATCCATGATCAAGGCTGGCGCAAAAGGGTATCTTCTCAAGAATTGCGGGAAGAAGGAACTGGAGCAATGCATCCGTAAAGTCCATGGCGGCGGGACGTTTTTCAGCGATGACCTTACCGAGGTATTACTTGCAGGCATGCAGGGTAAGCTGATGAAGAAAGAAGGTTCTTCCTCATTCCTCCCAACCCTTTCCCGCAGAGAGAAAGAAATCCTTAAACTCATTGTGAATGAAGCCACTACTGCCGAAATCGCCGAGAAACTTTTTATCTCGGTCGGCACTGTAGAAACACATCGGCACAATATGATGAACAAACTCGGCGTCAGAAATACTGCCGGGCTGGTGCGTGTCGCACTTACGCATGCGTTGATCTAAACCAGAAGGTGAGAAACCGAGAAAGCAAGAGAAGAAAAACTCAAACACAAGTGCAAACTCAAACACAGGAAGTCCAAAGCAAACGGCTAAAAGCGTATAGCGAATAGCTTCCTGAAGGAAAACATACACTTTCCATTTTACAGGTTTACCCTGATAGCCGGTGTATCTGTCCTGCGTATTTTTGAGTCTTTAGGATTCGAATGAAAATATCGACTGGCGTCTTCATTATTCTTTTTCAAGTTATTAGCCTGACAGGTCTTGCTCAACAGATCACAGGAGAGCAGGCAATTCTGATCGATGCGCTGTTGGATTCTGCGGAAATCTATGAACTACGAGAACCAACCCGCGCACTTCAATTTGCAACTGAGGTCCTTTCGCGTGTCCCTGTCAGAGAAAATGAGATCGTCGTCGTAAGAGCTCTCCTGTATACGGCGAATATTGAGAAAATCCTTTTACGGACAGAAACCGCGCTAGAACATGCCAACCAGGCAATCGCTCTTGCACATCAGTTGCAATATCCAGAACTCCTGGTCAGATCATACTTCATGAAAGCGTCCATCTTCGGACACGCCGCGGTGGCGGATTCGACATTGATATACTACCAGAAAGCGATTGAGTATCATGAAGAAGGGTTAAGTCCATATTTCGTCAGTCAGGCACATACAAATATTGGCATGGTGTATCATGAGATCGGCAATGATGAAAAGGCAGAAGAGTACCTTTTGAAAGGATATCAGATCGCAAAAACAGATGACCATGCAAAAATTTTCAGCCTCTCGGAACTCATTGGATTTTATGCAGCCGGGAATAACCCGAAATATCTCCCTTACGTGGATACATTGTCGATGACTGATTTCTATAAGAAAGCGTCTCATTCTTCACTCATGGCGCATTTCGATTCATTTCTGCGACTTGAGAATGCCACAACCGAGCAAAAGGTGGCAAAAATCCGTGAGGTGTATACATATTCTACGACACATAGCTCTTACGTAAATCAGGTGGGATATGGATTGAAACTCTATGAGCTCTTGGTTTTACAACGTCGCTATGACGATGCACATGAGTTATTGGAAGAACTTTTAGAGAAGGCGAAACGAGCCAGTCACGGAAGACACATCGCCACTGTCACACGGGCACTTTATGAAAACAGTAAGCTCCGGGGACGACTTGATGAAGCCTTTGCATACCTGGAGCGATACGGCGAACTCAGAGATAGCTTGATTTCAGAAGAAAACCGGAATACGATAAGCGAACTCAATGTCAAATTCGAAGCAGTACAGAAGGATCTGGAGATCGGGCAGCAGAAAATCCGGATAGAACAAGAAAGGAGGAATCGCAATTTCTTCATCATCCTGGCTTTGTTGCTCTCTGCAATGGCCTTACTCATCTTCTTCTATTTCAAAAATAGAGTACGCACTACACGACGCATCGCAGAGCAAGACAAACTCATTCATGAGCAGGAAAAAGTACGCATGCAGCGCGAAATGGAAGTGGCTGAACTCACTTCCTCTCTCGAAACCCAGGAACGAGAACGCAACCGGATCGCACGTGATTTGCATGACGGCCTGGGCAGTCTCATGAGTGGTATCTCTGCGCAAATCGAAACACTCAGAGCACAACCTGCGATAGAATCAGCAGGCAGTCCTTATCTGGGACAACTTCGGGATATGGTCAAAGAAGCTACCGGTGAATTGCGGAGGACGTCTTATGAGCTCATGCCTGCAAGTCTCCTCCGTCAGGGACTCGAACCTGCTATCCGTGATCTCTGTATGAATCTTCTTGTCAAGAATGGAATCGAACCAGTCCTTGAAATACATGCCGACCTGACCACCTTGAATCATGAACAGCAGCTCACGTTGTACCGCATCATTCAGGAACTCCTCAATAACACTGTGAAACATGCTGCTGCGAAAAATGTCCTTATCCAATTCAACAGTTATGACCATGAGATATCTCTGATCGTAGAGGATGATGGAAAGGGCTTCGATGTGCCTTCTCGAAAAGAGCTTGGTGGGCTCGGCCTCGGCAGCCTGCAATCCCGGGTAAACCTGCTCAAGGGCTTTCTCGATATCGCTTCTATTCCCGGAGAGGGTACGACGGTCACTGTCAACTTTAGAACCTCCCCTTAACCTCCCCACCCTCCTTTGTAAGGTGGGGCAGGGGGAGGTTAAAGGGAGGTTCCTACAGGAAAACCCTGATTTTTCACTTTACAGGTTTGTCCAGATATCAGGTATTGCTGGTCCAGCGACATTTACAACTACATTCCAGGTTGCTTAAAACTTTAATTCTTTCAATATGAAACATTCTCTACACTCCGTATTTGTCATACTCTCCATGTGTACACTCCTGTCATATGGTACCAGCGTGGACGCCATGTATGGAAACTTCTATGTAAAGGCATCTGCTACAGGTACCAACGAGGGTAGTTCATGGACTGATGCTTTCACCGATCTTCAGTCTGCGCTTGATGTCGCCGCATCCGGCGATCAGATCTGTGTGGCTGCAGGAACGTATTTTCCGACATTCAGGCATAATGGGGACTCATTACGGCACTCCACCTTTTATATCGCGCAGGATATTATTCTCCTGGGTGGCTTTTCCGGTGAACCTGGCACCGAGGGAAACATGGTAGACCGCGATCCGCAGGTACATCTAACAATGCTGTCAGGCGATATAGGAGTGTTTGGCGACAATGTGGACAATGCTTTCCATGTCGTGTTTTTTGATCTTGTCTCTGATACAGCCTTGTTGGATGGATTCATCATTGAAAAAGGAAATGGGTTTGGCGGTGCTGGTTTTGAAGCAATCGGTGCCGGCATCTTCAACAACGCGGAGGGAGGCAGATCCCATCCCACAATCTCCAATTGCGTGATCCGCGACAACATTACTTCAGAATCAGGCGGAGGCTTTTATATTCAGGCAGGGAGTGGTGGTGAAGCGAGTTCACTCATTACGAATTGTACATTCCTTCGGAACCGCGCCAGTGGAGGCGGTGGTGTGGGTATTTATACGGATACCGATGGTAATGCCAGCCCGGTACTTATCAATTGCGCATTTATGGCAAACAAAGCTCCCACAGCGAGCGGAGGGGCAATTGTGATCATTGCACATAGTGCAGTCGCTTCTCCACGGATGATCAATTGTATCTTCTCAGGGAATGACTCTCCTTCATCATCCGCAGTCAATGCCTTCGTCACCGGTACAGCAGTGACCAGACCTGAATTCATCAACTGTGCCTTTTCGGGTAACACAGGTGCAGCAGCTCGTGTCGTGAATCTTGGCACGGGCAGTTGTGCACTTATCGCACGCAATTCAATCTTCTGGAATAATGCTGGTGGAGCAGGTGTATCATCCACAAATGCCGATATCGATGTGACATTCAGCATCATCCCCTTCGGATTTCCCGGTGAAGGGAATATTGGTCTGGATCCGATGTTTGTGAGCACACCGCCTCTCGATAGCGCACATACTCTTGGTGACCTTCACTTGTTGCCGGGTTCTCCTGCTTTCGATGCGGGGAGAAATGCTGATGTGCCTGCAGGTATTACGACTGACTTTGACGGGAATCCAAGATTTGTCAATGCAGTAAATGGCCAGCCAGGAACAGTAGACATCGGTCCTTATGAATTTCAGGGGAACACCACAGGCGTTTCAGATTTTCTTTCCGATACAGATTGGAGGGTGTTTCCCAATCCTGCTACAGATCATATCGTAATAACGATATCTAAGAAAGGGGAATCAGGAGAATTGCAATTTCTGGATGCAAGAGGAAGTATCATTACTACTTTGCACTTACAGTCAGGTCAGGATGATTACGCTGTAGAAGTTTCACAATTGCCTGCAGGTACATACTTCGTGCATCTTGTTGTGGATGGCCTTCAGGATGTGAAGAAGGTGATCGTGGAATAGGTTTGGAGCATCTGTGCGGTTTAATCTTATGTATTGGAACTATTGTTTTGTCAGGTTATGTACATTCATTAAAATGAAAAAAATCCTTTTTCTCTTCCTCGTTATCCCCTTATATCTGAAGGGACAAGTATCGATCAATACGACGGGTGCTTCTCCTGATGCAAGTGCCATGCTGGATGTATCAAGTACGGCTCATGGTATTCTGATACCACGCCTGACGAGCGTTGATCGGGATGCCATTGGTACTCCTCCCATTAGCCTGATGATCTTCAATATCACCACCAATACATACAATTATTGGAATGGTACTGCATGGATCTCTATGGCTGCCGGAAATATCAAAGAACTGGCTGATGCAGATCTGGATACAAAAGTGGAAGTGGAGAAAAACCCGGACGAAGACCTGATCCGGATGTCCATTGCCGGGACAGAAAAGCTTCGTCTTGAAAGCAAAGGCCTTCAAACTTTTTTCCCGGGAGGAACTCTTGCAATAGGAAGTGGCGCGGGACTTGCCGATGATGGAACTACCAATAACAACACATTTATAGGCGTAAATGCAGGGAATGCAAACACGAGCGGAGCCTCTAATACATTTGTTGGCCAGGGCGCAGGAGATTTGAATACAACCCCCAGCAATAATACGTTCATTGGAAAAGACGCCGGTGGTGCCAATATCGTTGGGACCGGCAATACGTTTGTGGGCCAGGGAGCCGGGGATGTCAATACCGGAAGCGTCAATACTTTCATAGGTAAAGATGCCGGTGGAGGAAATCTCGGTGGGGTCTCCAATACTTTTATTGGTAATAGAGCTGGCGCCGGAAATACCTCTGCGGACAACAACGTGTTCATCGGAATGGATGCAGGCTTGTCCAATTCAACGGGTACCTCAAATACTTTTGTTGGGCAAGGTGCCGGTGATGCCAATGTCGGCGCGAGTGACAATACTTTCATGGGAAAGGATGCCGGAGGAGCCAATACGAGCGGAACAGCCAATACTTTCATGGGACAAGGATCAGGAGATGTAAATTCGACAGCGAGTAATAATACATTTATTGGAAAGAATGCCGGCGGAGCAAATACCACAGGTGCATCCAATACTTTCTTAGGAACCGATGCAGGGCTTGCGAACATAACTGCTAGTGATAATACATTTATAGGTCGGAGTGCCGGGGTAAATTCAACTGCACCTAATAACACGTTTGTTGGTTCTAATAGCGGACAGACGAACACCACAGGCACATTGAATGTATTTATTGGTTCAGGCGCTGCAGGAAATAATTCTTCAGGAAACCGGAATGAAGTGATAGGTGTGGGGGCTGGAGAAAACATGAATACGGGTTCAGACAATATTCTCCTTGGCTATTTAGCTGGATTCAATACTGATACAGCTTCTCAGAATGTCATCATTGGTACAAATGCGGGTGAGGAAAATCTTGTTTCAGGAAATATTTTCATCGGCCATCATGCCGGATTGATCAATACAACGGGCCGCTCCAATACATTTATCGGACTGCGATCAGGAGACGCCAACACCACTGCGCATGATAATACATTTATCGGTGCAGATGCCGGTGGTGCTAATGTGAGCGGGACGGCTAATACGTTTGTC
>DATDQA010000003.1:0-6300 GCA_035292505.1 Saprospiraceae bacterium
GGATGGTATCTGGAATTTCGTCACGCCAGCGGATCTGGATGGCGATGGAGACATGGATTTTGTCGCCGGAAATCTGGGCTTGAATTCTGAACTCAAAGCTTCTTCCGAAAAGCCTTTGCGCTTGTATGTCTCGGACTTCGATGACAATGGTCGCGTTGAGCAATTACTCACTTACTTTATCGGTGATCAGGAAGTGTTGTTTGCTACATATGCTGAGGTGACGCAACAGCTACCGATTATCAAGAAGAAATTTCTTTTTGCCAGAGATTTTGCGGATGCTACAATTGAAGATTTGATTGGGAATGAGAAGGTAAAAAGCGCTGATCAGTTCGAAGTCACAGTGCTTGAAAACTCATGGTTTGAGAACACTGGCAATCGGGAATATACCAGACATGCACTGCCACAACGACTCCAGTTTGCTCCATTACGTGCAGGCCTGGTGAGGGATTTTGATGGGGATGGTGCAGTCGATGTGATGCTAATGGGCAATTTCTATGAGGCAAATGTCGAGATGGGACGCTACGATGCAGACTACGGAAATATCCTGTTCAATGATCGGCAAGGACTGAGTAACGGATTTGTTCAGCCCTTGCATATTACAGGCCAGGTTCGCAATCTGCAAGAAGTCATAGTTGGGAATGCCAGGCTCGTCATTATTGCCAGGAACAATGCGCCTGTACAAGTCATACGTCTGGACCAGGTGAGGGCTGACCTTTAAGAAATCAGTCATGGAAGTGCGTGATCTCGTCAAGTGCGTGTAACTTGTGTCAAGATGATCAGCATCACTCAAAGTCCTATTCCAATACAGCGAATACTTCGCTTGCTTCTATTCCTATGGACTAGTGTTACAGTTTCTGCTCAACAACCCTTTACAGAAGAAGGCCAGGTACTTACCCTCTTGCGGGACGAGCTTTTCTTTACTGAGATCCAGATCGACCCGGGAAATGGCGCCATCCTTCTTCAGAACATTTCACCAAATCCTGTTCAGTCCCTGGATGCTCTCGGATTTTGTCGGTCAGATCGGATGGTGTATGGGATCAGCATGACTGACCGTCATCTGGTGCGTCTCGATGCAAATGGCAATACGGAAGATCTCAGTACCACAAACCTCGATATGTCCCTGGAATATCTGGCAGGTGATATTTCACCGGATGGAAAAACGTACGTGGTGATAGGGAGTAGTGGTGGGTTTGATAGAAAATTATACCTGATCAATCTGCAGACGATTGGTTTTCCGGCTACAGTAGTGGTGATGCCAGGGATCACATTGATTTCCGACATCGCATTCGATCCAACCATTCCTTCACTTCTCTACGGATATGATGCCGGTCAAAGGACTATTGTCACAATCAATATCAGCACATACAGCATCACAGGATTGAGTGAGATTTCTCCGGACAATGATATCCAGGGCGTTTACTTTGATGCATTTGGTCGCCTTACTGCCTTTGGTACCTCTACTTCAGGGGTTGCAGGTGCGTTGTTTGATGTAGATAAAGGTAACGGTGTGATCACTACCAGGTCTACGGGGCCGGTCAACCGGATTACAGACATTGCCTCTATTCCTTATTCCATCGAAATGGTGAATACACCATCTGTGAGAGTTGCATTCCCCTGTGAGGAAATCCTCTACACTTTTACAATTGTGAACCGTACCGGCACATTGCACGGCGGTATTGATTTTGAAGCGATGATTCCTCAGGGATTTGAATTCAAGAGCATCGTTTCCAATCCGTTTGGAGGAACGGTAAACACGAGTACGCCGAATTTGCTCCGCATTCAGGGACTTAACCTGCCAACAGGAATGAATGAGTTGAGCATGAATATGGAAGTCGGTAATGCTCCAGTAGGAAATTATCGGATGCAAGGCAACCTCACGAAAATGCCCGAACGACATGGTACAATCATACTCTCAGATGACCCCAGGACTGTGGTGATGGAAGATAGCACTGAAGTCAGGATCAACAGGATAGATCAGGATAGCATCACTCTCAGGCGATTCTTGTGCCTGGGCGAGTCACTTGTCTTGAACGGTGGTGAATTTGGGAACAAGATTCTCTGGTACAATGGATCGACAGAACCGTTTTTGGAAGTCACTGCAGGTGGTCAGTATACTCTTCAGGTGCAGGGAGGCTGTGAGTCCACCATCGTCAGGTTTAATGTGACGGAGGCAACCTGTCCTTTTACAATAGAAGTAGCGCATGACATACTTCCTACAGAAACGCTTCCATGCAGCGAAGTTGTATTTGGTTTTAGTATTGAAAACGCATCGGGTGCACAAAGAGAAGGACTTCTCTTTACAGATACCTTGCCTGTCGGGATGGAATTGATAGAGATTGTCCACAATCCTTTTGGCGGACATGTGATTGATGGGTTATCTCCACGTATCATACGGATAGAGGAGATGTCCCTGCCGTTGGGAACGCATCGTATGGAGCTCAGAGTCGCAGTTGGAGACATTGCTCCGGGAGAATACAAAAATCAGGCGCTCCTTCAGAATTTTCCCACTGAGCTTGGACCACGCAGATGGTCGGATGATCCTCGTACACCGGAACTCGATAGTACTAAAGTACTCGTGCTGGGCGTCGAATCAGATACTTTGAACGTGGATGAAATCATTTGTGAAGGCAGTACTTTGCTTCTGGATGGTACTCCCTATGGAATAGAATATCAATGGTACAATGGAAGCATGGATTCAACATTGGAAGTCTCTTCACCCGGAATCTATGAGCTTGTGGTATTCGACGGCTGTGAGCCTACATACATTTTTTTTGATGTCAGGTCTGGTAAGAAAATTGACGTGACATTAGATACAACACACTATAAGATCCATCTCGGCGATACCCTTGTTGTGAGGCCCGATATATTCAACAACGGTGATGTGCTGGATATTCACTGGCGCGATCCATTTGATAGCTCGATGATCTGCGCGACATGTGTCCAAGCGATACTGTTTCCAAGAAAGAGCGCCGAATATCTGATGTATGCATCTAATGAGCACTGCCTTGACTCCATCTCAGTCTACGTTCTTATAGACAAGACAAGGATTTTGTTTATTCCAAATGCCTTTACTCCCAATTATGACGGCATCAACGATTATCTGAGCATCTTTAGCCCGGACTTTGGATTGATCATAACATTTGACGTTCTGGATCGATGGGGGAATGTCATGTATAAAACCACAGAGATGAGCATGAATGATGAGACAACGGGATGGGATGGACGATACAAAGGGAGAGAAGCACCGGCGGGGGTATATGTGTGGAATGCCCGAATCAGATTCCTCGATGATGAAGTGGAGCCTTTTGGTGGTGCCGTATTTATTCTGCGTTAACAGACTCCACAGCCGACAAATCATTTATTTATTCGGATGTATTTCAAAAAAAGAATAATCGTCATGCGTACGTTAATGTTATTGATATTTCTCTTTCCACGTTGCAGCCAGACGCAATCTTCATGGGAAGTCACTGCCACAAATATTAATACATCGAATTATTTCGGTGTCACTGTCGCCAATGGAATGATCGGTATCGTTTCTTCTGCCGAGCCCTTGAAAGTGAAAGATGTCGTGCTCAATGGTGTATATGACAACTATCAACGCGGACGCGTGAGCAATATCCTCAAGGGATTCAATCATGTAAATATGCAAATGGATGTTGATGGAAAGCGGATCACACGAAGGGATATTGCAAACTACAGGCAGACGCTCGATATGCGCGAAGCGAAACTCATCACCACATTCAATACTTCAAAAATCAGTGTCCGGCAGGAAATCATGGCACTGAGACATCTCCCGTACACAGCTTTGATCAACGTTACGATCACAAACGGCATGCAACAGGTGGAAATCACGCCGATGGCGGTCATCGAAGCGCCGGATCATCTGACCGAAGTGCGCAACTATTACGCGGAAATCGATCGCCCTCATGTGATCATTCCTTTATTGACTTCAGTCGCAAAGAGCCCGACAGGTGGACAAATGGTAGCAGCGTCAACAAGCTTCCTATTTGCTGAACCTCATGGTCAGGAACCTGATATCATCCATGAGGACTGGGACTACAATATGCATCTGGCAAAATTCAGAAGGAAACTTGCACCGGGAGAGTCTTACAATTTCAGTATTGTCGCTTCGACATGTGCAAGTGCCCACTATGCGGATCCACATAATGAAGCAGAGCGCCTTACCATTTTCGCTGCATTAGAAGGAGCTGGGCGACTGATGCAAAAGCATCGCGAGGCATGGCAGGCATTATGGGATACAGGCAACATCTTTGTAGAAGGAGATCCGGATGTGGAACGCGATATCCGTTTTGCGTTATACCATTTGTATTCCTTTGCGCGTGAGGGTACGGCTTTCAGTCTTTCTCCAATGGGGCTTTCAGGCCTCGGGTACAATGGACATGTATTCTGGGATACCGAATTGTGGATGTATCCACCGTTGCTTATGCTGCAGCCTGAGATTGCCAGGTCATTGTTGGAATATCGTTTTGCGCGATTGGAAGCAGCGAAGCGAAATGCCTTTGCACATGGGTATGATGGTGCAATGTTTCCCTGGGAATCCGCAGATGATGGTTCAGAAGATACGCCTGTGTGGGCATTGACCGGTCCATTTCAACATCACATCACTGGTTGTATTGCCTGGGCGCATTGGAAGTATTATGAAGTCACAGGTGATAAAGAGTGGCTTTCGGCAAAAGGTTGGCCTGTGATCCGTGAAGCCGCGGATTTCTGGGCAAGCAGAGTGGATCGCAAGGCTTCTGGCGCCTATAATATTGATAATGTCATTGGCGCAAATGAATGGCAGGAGAATATCGACAACAACGCGTTTACCAATGGAATGGCGATCTCCACTTTGCGTGTGGCAACCCAGGCTGCGCTTACGTTAGGCGAAATACCTGATCCGGATTGGGCTCATGTAGCAGACAATATTCCGATCCTGAAATTTCATGATGGCACGACACGGGAGAATAGCACTTATGATGGAGTCGATATCAAGCAGGCGGATGTAAACCTGCTTGCGTATCCAATCGGACTCATCACCGATCCGTTGCAAATCAAAAAGGATTTGGATTATTACGCGCCGCGCATGTCAAAGGAGGGCCCGGCAATGGGAAGTGCAATTCTTTCCATTCTTTATAATCAACTTGGGGATACAAAGCGTGCTGAAGAAATCTTTGCGGCAAGTTATAAACCTAATGAGGTACCACCATTTGGCGTACTCGCAGAGACTGCTGGAGGTACAAATCCCTATTTCGCTACAGGAGCCGGTGGTATGTTGCAAGCTGTGCTGGCGGGATTTGGAGGACTGCGCATTAATGACACAGGTATTGTGCAAACAAAATCAGGGATTCCTGGAAAATGGAAGACGTTGCGGATTGTGGGGGTAGGGAAGGAGGAGAGGGAGGTCTTTGTAAATAATGAATAATAAATAATAAATAATGAATAATTGAAATAGCCAATTGTCATTAAGTTTGGCTTTACCTAAAACTTTACAACCATGCCTAGATCAAAATCTCAATTGTTTAAAGAGGCTCTGCAACTCGATGCCAGAGATAAAGCAGACCTGGCTGGCATTCTTCTGGAAAGTCTTGATGTTACGGAGCATGGAGATGCAGAACAACTTTGGTTACGAGAAGTTGAGAGGCGCCTATCCGAAATAGAGGAGAACCCGCAGGTGCGCATCTCATGGGAAACTGTTTCAGAAGAACTTCGAAAGCACACAGGTATACGTGGCTAATATTTGGTTCCACCCGGAAGCTCTTCAAGAATCAATTGATGCAATTTCCTGGTATGCTGAACGCAGCCCACTGGCTGCCAAAAGATTTCATGTCGATCTTCACCGAAGTATTACCAGAATTGCAGAAGCCCCGCAAAATATGCCTCATTATGCCAACAAGACCAGGAGATGTCAATTAAGGAGATTTCTTTCAGTATTATTTATCGGGTGACTGAGGATGATATTGATATTATTGCGATTGCACACCATCGTCGACGCCTGGTTATTGGAAGTCAAGGTAATTTTAAACGACGATTCTCACGATCTCACCTTCTCGCATTCTCACCTTCTATTTTAACCCCGGCAACACAAAATCATCCAATGCACTGGCCATCGACATCGTCCTTTCAATCTCCTCAACCGTACGCGGCGCACGGGCAGAAAGATTCTCCCATCCGTGTTCTGTGATCAGGATATCGTCTTCGATACGCACTGCAATACCCCACCACTTTTTATCGCAGGGACTATTAAAGGGAATATAAATGCCTGGCTCGACGGTGATGACAGTGCCAGCTTTGAAAGTT
>DATDQA010000004.1:0-28171 GCA_035292505.1 Saprospiraceae bacterium
TGCCATCCAGGAATTGATCCTGATGGAAGAAAATGACAAGAGCCATACCTATCTCGCCCGCTTTGCAAAGTTGTTGCGGATGCTATTGGAGAATGCAAACAGTCCGTTTATCCCACTAGCAAGAGAACTCGAGTTCCTTGAACTGTATCTCTCACTCGAGAATCTGCGCATTCCTGATTTAAAGTATAGCATCCGGAAGGATCCGGAAATCAATACCGAGCAAGTCATGATTCCCAATATGATCTTACAGCCCTACATCGAGAATGCGATCTGGCATGGGCTGTCACACAAAAAGATTGGTGAACGGGAATTACAGTTACGCGTGCATAAGCAAACCGACGGTGTTGTGTATGAAATAGAGGATAATGGCGTGGGCAGAAAAAAGGCGGCCGAACTGAAAAGTTTGTATCGCAAAGAACACAGGTCAAAAGGGATGGAATTACTCACGAAGCGTTTCAGGCTATTAAATGAAGAATACCGCTTCGATATCAGAACAAGCATTTCAGACGTCATCCACGATAACCACGTAGTTGGTACATTGGTGACCATTCAAGCGCCGCATGAACTTTCGGCGGAGTATAAACAATCAGCAGCATGATACGCACGATCATCATCGATGACGAACCCTCCGCACTCAACGTATTATCCCTTCTGCTGAAAAAGAAGTGCAAAGAAGATGTCGAGATTATTGCGACATCGACATCACCGCGTGAAGGGAGAGAGTTGATTGAAACACTCAAGCCTGACCTGGTCTTCCTGGATATTGAAATGCCGGGCATGACCGGGATCGATCTCCTGCGTTCGTTTACCAATCCCTCATTTCAGGTGGTGTTTGTGACTGCTTATGATGCCTATGCTGTTGAAGCATTCCGTCTGAGTGCTGTGGACTATCTTCTGAAACCCGTTGAAGGTGCAGATGTGGCAAACGCTGTCCAGAAAATCAAGAACGATATCCAGAAGCATCAAGGTGACATCAGTACTCGTCTGCACCAACTGGAAAAACTCCTGTTAAATAATAATACTCTACTTGAAACAAAAATCGGAATTGGGATGGCCGATAAAATCGTCTTTGTCAATATTCCGGATATCCTCTACTGTGAAGCACAAGGCGCCTATACCAATGTATTCCTGAAAGATGACAAGAAAATGCTGGCATCTAAGTCGCTGGGAGATTTTGAATCTCAGCTCGCTGGTCATAGATTCTTCCGCATTCATCACCACTACCTGATCAATCTCAATAAGGTCAAAGAATTCCAACGCCATGACGGCGGCTACGTGATCCTGGAGAATAATAAGCAGCTTGAGGTCTCGCAACGGAAGAGGAAAGATTTTCTGGATGCGATCCAGGATATGGTGGTGTAACTCACCCCTAACCCCTCTCTCGCGAGAGAGGGGAATTGAAGTAAAAGTTCAACTTGGATTTCCCCCTCTTTCCACAAGAGAGAAGGGGCAGGTCGCCACCGGCATAGCCTACGGCGACGGACGGGGTGAGTCCTTACTTCAAAGAGTTCCAACGTCATGACGGCGACTACGTCATTCTTGAAAACAACAAGCAGCTTGAAGTCTCCTAACGGAAAAGGAAGGATTTTCTGGATGCCCAGGATATGGTGATATAAGTATAGTTGTTCTTCTAACAAGAAAATCTATGTAGGATTTTTCCACGAACCACACGAATGGACACGAAAATCAATTGACAAGAATGACATCGTCGTCTGTATGCCATCGTTAATCTTCCGATCAAGATTTCTTCTTTCGTATAAATTTTGTCCTTCGCGCCTATCTGCGTGCCGTCGCCAGAGGCTATGGCCGCCGGTGACCGAACAGGCAGGGATGACAAGTAACTTGAGACAGTACTAATTGCACGGTTATTCCAGATTGTTTGTATTATTTTAGTCGATACAACGAGAATAACGCAACGCTAAATCCGCTGCCCTGCAAGAATGAAAGCGCCCTGCATATTCCCCCTTCTGCTTTGCTTTTACAGTAGCGGGTTAATGGCGCAAAATGCATTGCGCATGATTGATTCGCTTCAGGTTGTATTGCGCACTGCTCCGGAAGACACGAGTAAAGTAAAAACCCTGAATGCATTGTCCTGGTATTTGCGGAGTGCCGGGGAAATGATAAAAGCCAGAGCATATGCCGATACAGCGATTGCGTTGGCAGGTCGCCTAGATTTTAAAGTGGGATCCGCAACTGCATACAACGTACTTGCCTTGCTGGATGTGTCAAAGGGCAATTATGAGAGTGCATTGCAGAATCACAACATTGCGTTCAAGTTCAATGAGGAGATTGGGAATAAACGCGGCATGGCAACGAATTTTTCGAACATGGGCCTTGTATATTGGGTGCAGAGTAATTATCCGGAAGCTTTAAAAAAATTCACGGCTGCATTGACGTTAGCGGAGGAAATCGGAGATAAGCGTACCATCATCGGAGTCTATAATAATATCGGTAGCATCTATGGCGCGCAAGGCAATTATCCGGAAGCGCTTAAAAATTTCCTGTCCACGCTCAAATTGGCCAGGGAAGTCGGTGATAAATATGCCACAGCTGTCTCCCTGAAAAACGTAGGATCTGTCTATGGTTATCAGGGTAAATCCATTGAAGCAACGGAATATTTCAAAGAGCATTTAGGGCTCATGGAAGAGCTCGGAAATAAGGAGGGAATCGCTTATGCCTATGATCAGATTGGAGCAACTTTGGAAAAACAGGACAAACATGATGCGGCATTGGATACTTTTCTCATTGCACTCAAGTTGTTTGAGGAAATCGGTGAACGGAGATCAATCGCGCTGTTGCATAATCATATCGGCAGTGTGTATATCGGTATGACAAACTATCCCGAGGCTCTGCACAGTTTTCAGGCTGCATTGAACGTCAGAGAAGAACTCGCAGATAAGGAAGGTATCTCCGAATCGTATGGGAGTATCGGGCGTGTCTATGCCAAACAGGCCGCGTCACTTAGTCCGGATGAAGCCAACGAGAAATATCAGGAATCAATTGTCTATACAAACAAAAGTCTTGTGCTTGCAAAGGAAGTTGGTTATAGGGCGGGTATCAAAGGGGCGTATAAGCAGTTGACAGAAACATATACATCCATGGGTGATTATAAAAATGCCCTGAAATACCAAAACCTGTTTATTGCCCTGAAGGATTCTCTCTTGAATAATGAAACGACCCGGAAGCTCGAGCAACTGAGAACGCAATTTGAAGTGGAGAAGGCTGTGGCAGAAGAGAAAGTGCAGCAGGAAAAGTTGCTGGCGGAGCAAGAATTCCTGAGTGAAAAAGAACATGCCGAATTACAGGTCCGACATGAATTAGGCATTGCAGAGGCCAAAGCCCAGGAAGAAAAAGCCATCGCGGTGGCAAACCTTCGGTATCAAATGGCTTTGGAAGAGGCCAGAACCGAACAGGAGAAACAACTCGCCGAACAGCAGTTTCAAAGTGAATTAAAAATTGCGGAAGAAAATGCACGCCATCAATTGGAGCTTGGGAATGAAAAGGCAAAGCAGGAACAAAACGATGCGGAAGACAGGGAACAAGCGGAACGGGAAAGGGTAGAACGGAAAAGACGCAATGAAATAATGCTGACGGCTCTTGCCATCCTGGGCATCATTGCCTTATTTGTTGCCTTGCTGATCCGTCAGCGCAACCTGAAACGGAGAGCGATAGAGAAAGCCGAAACGGTACGTAAAATGGCAGAACTGGAACTCCAAAGCCTCCGTGCCCAACTGAATCCGCATTTCATGTTCAACTCCCTCAACGCCATCCAGGAACTCATTCTTCTAGAGGATAACGATAAAAGTCATACTTATCTCGCCCGTTTTTCGAAACTGCTGCGCATGTTGCTGGAAAACGCGAATAGTCCTTTCATTCCATTGGCGAGAGAGTTGGAGTTTCTGGAGCTTTATTTGTCGTTAGAAAATCTCCGCATCCCGGATCTGAAGTATAGCATTCATACTGACCCGGATATCGACACAGAGAAAGTCAGGATACCCAATATGATCCTCCAACCTTATATCGAGAATGCTATCTGGCATGGACTCTCTCACAAAAAGATGGGTAATCGCGAACTACAATTGCGGGTTCAGCGGCAGGCAGAAGGTGTGCAGTATGAAATAGAAGATAATGGCATTGGCAGGAAGAAAGCGGCAGAGTTGAGAAGCGAATACCGGAAGGAACACAAGTCAAAAGGCATGGAGTTGCTGACAAAACGCTTCAGGCTGCTCAATGAAGAGTACCGCTTTGATATCAAGACCAACGTGAGCGATGTACTGGATCATGAAGAGGTAGCCGGCACACTTGTGACTATTCATGCCCCATGGGAAATTGTACAGGAGTATGAGCAATCAGCTTAATAAAGTGCTTGATCAATTCAGTGCCTTTACCATGACAAATAAAAAAGTCCCGGCACTTGCGCCACCGCTAAAGCTTAGGCGACACACGGTCGACAGGCTCAGTGTAAACAAGCTCAGTGACCGGGACGTGTTCATTAATTGTACTCTATGACCTGATGAATCAATGAGATTCCATTAGCGCACCACAGTAAGTTTCTTTGTCATCATCTGCTCATCTGTGATCAGTTGAATAAAATATATTCCGGACTCAATCAGGTTGATATCTAACTGCTTACGTTCATCAACATTCATGCTCTTGAGTACTTGTCCGCTTCGATCGATGATATTGATGATTCCTGAGCCGATATGATCAAATAGGATTTTGAAATCGCCGTTGTTCGGATTAGGGTAAATGACGAACTCCGGTTTTATATGATCTGAAATGTCAAAATCGTGTCCGTCCCCTGTATCCTGAATGACAAGACCTTGCTTGCAGATCCCCACATAATCTCCATGATCCAGGTGAGCATCCAGAGCATTTTCGTCAATGCAAATCGTATTTCCGTTGTGACAGACGTTGACTTTCTGGTTGTTTCCTGCGAAGCAACGCACATCTTCACCAAACATCATGGCACAATCCGTCGCGGTGTTTCCATTTGCATCCGTGACTGTCACGCAGAGTTCAGCGGTGTCCAGCAGACAGACAGTGACTGATTCTGTATTTGATCCGGTCATGGTTTCATCTCCCGATGAATTGACGACATCGAGTAACAAGTCACGGTCCAGCGTCCAGCTATACGTAAACGGAGCGGTACCGTCTGTGACAACAGCTGTCTTGGTTTTGCATTGGCCTGGGCCATATCCGAAATACAGATGATCATCAGCACCCACTGATACAATTGGCATGCTACACAGATCTTCAATTGGCATATTACACAGTTCTTCCTGAGCAGTGTACAACCATGTATCGAAATAATAACTGCTCCAGTCAGGACCCCCTACCCCGACACATAGCGCCTGGCCACTACCAATGCATGCCACATTACGCAATAAACTTGGTGCTGGTGTCGAAGACGGAGTCTTTGAAGTCCATGAATTATTACTCAGGTCAAAGACCCAGGTATCACCAAAATAGAACAAATTCACCCAATCCACTCCTCCAAACATCAGCACCCGGTCAGCACCAAGGGATGCCATCTTGTGGTAAGCTCTTGCAGGTGGTATTGTACCAGGGTTTTGCAATGTCCAGTTGTCATCGCTTAAATCATAGACCCATGTTTCATTAAATGCAGGCCATGCACTTAACATAAGGACTTTGTCGCTGCCGATGGACGCCATTGCATGTGAAAATGTAAAGGGTGGCTCCGTTGCAGGACTTTTCTGAACCCATGTATCATCGCTGAGATCATAGACCCACGTTCCTGTACCTTCAAATCCACCAAATCCAATTCCACCAAACAAGAGGACCTGGTCACACCCGATGGTCGCCATTGCATGTAAGTACCTGTATGAAGGGTTCGAAGCCGGATTCATTAGCGTCCATGTGTTGTCGCTCAGGTCAAAGACCCAGGTATCGGTTCCGGCCTCATTGCCGCCATATAAAAGCACCTTATCACTTCCAATGTATGCCATTGCATGATCGTATCGACCAGAAGGCCTGACAGGTGGGTTGAGTTCAGTCCAGGTATCGTCACTGAGATCGTAGATCCAGGTTCCATCCGACACGACAAAGCCATCCAAAAGGCCTCCGAATGCAAGCACCTTATCATCTCCGATGTACGCAATTGCGTTGTAGGATACCGGTGGAGTGGATCCTGGGTATTGTAGTGTCCAGTCACCGTGGGGGTTCGCTAAATCCGCGGATCCATCACAATCATCGTCTATGCCATTGCATATTTCAATACCATCAGGATTGACTGCATCGCTTCCATCATTGCAATCTGAATTGTTGAGTACATATCCCTCAGGTTGCGAACAAGCCCCCTGTTGGACTTCTGGATTTCCAAAACCATCTCCGTCAGCATCCTGAAACCAGCAATACACAGCGTTACCATTATCACAAATTTCCGCATCATCAAATTCAACAACAAAGGGAAGTGAATACGAATAGCCTTCATAAACTCCATCATAAAGGTCATTCCATCCGAGACCACACCAATTCGTAGTAACCCAATGTTCGCCGATACAGCAATTGTTAGGCTCATTCGGACACCAATTCGTATACGTCACTGGTTCTCCTGTTACCCAAACAAAAGACCCTTCAACTGCGACGTCATTTAAACCTATCCAGGCCCATTGGCCGTTGGAAATAGAGGCTACGAAAGCATCTTCAGCGGCATCAGCAATGGTAACGAGGTGCCCCCCTGTAGCTGCCGCAGCAATGACGGCATCCGGTCCCAATTCGGTGAAATTCGAAAGGAAGTAAGTGTGCCCATTATTCGTTCCCATGTTGGTATAACCATCCATGTAGCATGGCACGCCTTGCGCCTGCGAAGAAAGACTGGCAAAGACAAAACCTGCTATCAACAGAAAGTTAATGCATTGCTTGTACTGGATCTTGCCAAAGCCAGACCGAATGAGGAGAAGGTTTAGATTTTTCATTTTGAAGTAGTTAAAAGGTGTGTGAAATTGTTTTTGACGTTTCAATCAAGAATCAATGACAATTGCTGTCTATACGAAATATTTTGACGGCCCCAGGGCTCAGGATTACAAGCCTATTCCACCACGAGTATTTTCATTTGACGTATATCATCCGTGATCAATAGTATCTGATACATCCCTTGAGGAATGTTCACTAGCTGCAGTTCATGTTCGTTATCTCCGGAATGTGCAATGCCTTGATACTTTGTCATCAATCTCCCTGTCATATCCAAAAGAGTGATCTCGTAATTACTTTCCGTATCATGGGTGAATGCAATCATCACCCTTTCCTGTGCAGGATTCGGGAATACGTTGACTTCGGGTGCGAATGTATTTTCTATGTCTTCGGCAGAGAATGCCAGGAATTCAGTCTGAGTCATCTTATGGAGATATACATCCTTTCCACCCAATGAAGTGAGTGAAAGAGTTCCTCCACCTGGATCAAAATCAACCGTGGCCAGGAATTCACCTGTATTATACACGTTGTTCGATGCATCCACATCGATACTCTTACTGTTATCGTTGGAAATGCCGCCCCATCGCACTGCCCATGCAAATGCGCCGGATGTATTCAGCTTCGACACGAACACGTCTGATCCGCCGGCAGACTTAAGCGTGTATTTGGCAGTCGCCGGATTAAAATCTCCATTACCGGAGAAGCTTCCCGTGGTGTAGACATTGCCACTTCCATCCAGGTCAATCGAGGTGCCGTTATCATATCCAGTTCCACCCATTTGAACAGCCCAGACATAATTGCCTGAAGCATTCAGCTTAGACACATAGATGTCGTTGGAGTTGCTAAACGACTTTAAATTTTTTGTTGTAGCATTCGGATCGAAATCCACAGTCTTTTGGAAAGTGCCGGTTGTGTAAATATTACCACTGCCATCCAGCACAATGTCATTAGCGTCATTGGGGTTTCCACCAAACTGCTTCACCCACTCGAGTCCGCCTGAAGCGTTCAATTTCAGAATGAAAGAGTTCTGTCCGCCTACCGGACTCACTGTCAAGGTTACTGTGCTCGGATCAAAATCTGTATTGCATGAGAAAGATCCTGCTGCGAACACCTGGCCGGTAGCATCTACAGTCAGGCCGTTGATATAGACTTTGTTATATCTGAATGCGCCGCACCCGAAAGCCGATACACACGAGCTCGTGAATGGATCCACCCAAATAAACGCTCCATCTGAATCCAACTTAAGCAAAAAAGTAACTGCTCCGACCGGAGAGATATCAACGAGATAGATGCCAGTCCCCGGATCGAAGTCTACATCCGCGCTTGAATTACTGGCCACATGGCCAGCCACATACACCTCTTCGTTCGGACCTAAAGCGATAGTGGTGCCAATATCATTGCCGTCCGGAGCACCGATCTGGCTAACCCAGACAAAATCCCCTGCGTCGGTCAATTTTAAGATAAAAAGATCGAGATCCAGGGGGCAAGATTCAAAAAATTGCACAGTTACCAGATTGAATTCACCTGCATTCGGATCAAAATCCGTCAGGCCACTAAACCTGCCGGTGACGTACACATGGCCGGACGGGCCTATGATAATGGCCATTCCCACTGCAAACCCGTCTGGTCCATCATCCCCGATTCGCTTTGCCCATACCAACTGACCGGATGCATCCACCTTTGTAATGAACAGATCATACTTCCCGGTTGCTGTGAGGTTGAATATTCCAGCTCCTGGATCGAAGTCTACGATCCCTTCAAAATAACCGGTGGTATATACATTACCCTGCGCATCGGTGGCAAGGGAGTAGCTCACCTGCTCCAATGTGCCACCAAATTGGTCTACCCAGGATAATGCCTGGGACTGTAGCTGACCTGCAAAGCAGAGTACAAGGAGAATGAACGTGGTACGGGTTTTCATAATCGTGTTTTTAGTTGGTTATTGAATACGAATACTGTTCAAATCTATTTCCCAGAAGAAGAGCCGGCAATAGGGCTTTGGCAGGTGGGGACATCGTTTTAATAAGTGAGATAATCAGGTCACAACTGCACTCCGTGAGCGCCTCCAAAAAGCCCACTTCTCAACTTCTGTATCTAAATGCCTGGATTCGGAAAAGGTAACCCCATCCTGTTTACAACTAATTAGACAGCCAAATCCATGTGTTCGTGCCCAATTTGAGTTTCTTACACCCCTTCATGCTTATATACACTTGCGCTTGAGTTTGAGTTTTCTTACGCTACTTCAGCGCTTTATTTGCACTTGCACTTGAGTTTGAGTCCCGACGCTCACTCCACTTCGTAGAGATCCGTACGGGATATCGATTCGCTCCATTTGCACTTGAGTTTTCTCACCTTCTTCTTAACATTGCACCCGATCAAAAAAGATGCACATGGGAATAGTACTTCTCGCTCTACCTGACTTTGCGAATCCGGAAACATGGATAAGCATTCTGACTCTTACCTTTCTCGAGATTGTCCTCGGAGTTGACAACATTATTTTTATCTCTATTGCCGCCAATAAGCTCAACAAGGCAGACCAATCCCGGGCTCGCAACATTGGTCTTATCCTTGCAATGGCGTTCCGTATTGGCTTATTGTTCGGTATTGCCTACCTCATTGCCATGCAGGCGCCTTTGTGGCATTATGAATCAACACTCTTCAAGAGTGCTTTCACAGGTCAAAGTCTGATCCTGATCTTAGGGGGTGTCTTTTTACTATATAAAGCAACATCTGAAATACATCATAAGCTGGAAGGAAGTGAACACCAGGATGAAGTCCATCTTAAAAAAGGGAAGTCTAAGTCTAAATTGCAAAATGCCATTGTTCAGATCGCACTCATCAATGTGGTATTTTCATTTGACTCCATCCTGACAGCCGTTGGTCTCACGAATAGCTTGTTCATCATGATCGTGGCAGTCGTGGTATCGGTGCTGATCATGATGGCGTTTGCCGGACCGGTAGGCACTTTTGTCAATCAACATCCGACCATCCAAATGCTCGGCCTTGCGTTTCTCATCCTAATTGGCTTTATGCTGATCGCCGAAGGTGCACACCTCGGGAATGTCGAAATCGCAGGTGCAGAGATTGGTAGTGTACCAAAGGGATATTTGTATTTTGCTATTGCTTTCTCACTTGGTGTTGAGGTATTAAATATCCGCCTGAGACGTAAGCAACGCCCTGTACAGCTTCATGGGATTCCTGAGCAAGCGGTGAAAGAAGGGGTCCTTCAATAGCGTGATCGGTTTTCTTTAACACTAAAAGATTGGTAAAATGAAATCATATTCAACATTGCAACACATCGGGTTGCTCTTGCTCCGCCTTGTATTCGGAGCGGCAATCATCTATGGTCATGGGTGGGGGAAAGTGCAAAAGATATTCAGAGGCGAAGCAAACCAGTTTGGAGACCCTCTTGGTCTGGGGCCAGAATTGTCCCTGTACCTGGTCACCTCTGCCGAGTTACTCTGTGCAGCCATGATCATCATCGGATTGTTTACGAGACTGGCATCCATTCCTCTGATCATTGCGATGAGTGTTGTTGTATTCTATGTGCAATGGAAAAATCCTTTTACGGATATGGAAACATCACTCTTATATCTGGCAGGATTTCTGATGATTCTGGTTTTTGGTGCCGGACGATTTTCAATTGATGGATACAGAAAGAAGGAATGGCTATGATGTATGGAACGCGTGGTGTAAAGTATGGTGGAATATGGATTATTACTCTCTTTCTTGCAGGATGTCAATCTTCCGAAACTCAATGGTTTTCGTTGTCAGGGAATACGATGGGGTCGACATATCACATTCAGTATTCTGGAGCAAAGAACTATCAGAGGGAAATCGACGACTTATTGAAGGATATCAACGATGCACTATCAACCTATAAACCCACATCTGTTATTTCCCAGTTCAATGAAAGAGGAAATCTGGTAATCCCTCTTGCCAAGAATGGAGAACCCGCTGATCCGTTGCAAGGCCACTTCTTTGCGAATCTGGAAGAAGCGTATGAAATCTACAAGCTATCCAATGGTTTCTTCGATCCTACTGTAGGACCTTTGGTTGAGGCCTGGGGTTTTGGAAGAGCCGGGCATCAGTCAGAAATACCAGATAGTTCATTGATCGGGAGTCTCCTGACCAAAGTTGGAATGGAGAAGGTTGAAGTAAAGAGCGTAAATGACACGCTCTATGTCAATGGAAAGGATCAACAGGTAGACCTTGATTTCAGTGCATTAGCACAAGGCTATGCTACTGATCGGGTTTTTGATCTGTTGAAGGGAAAGGGTGTGCAGGATATGTTTGTGGAGATCACAGGTGAAGTTCGGGTGTCGGGTAAAAGCGAGCGAGGTGATGATTGGATTGTTGGTATCAATGTCCCGGAAGAAGAGGCTGATCTGAAAGACATAGCGGCCAGAATTCGCATGCATGACAACGCTTTGGCTACTTCCGGAAACTATCGTAATTACTACATGCTCAAAGGGCGAAAAGTGTGGCACACTATTAATCCGAAAACAGGATATCCGGAAGAGAATAATTTGTTGAGTGCGACGATTGTGCATCCCAGGTGTATGACTGCAGATGCACTTGCGACAGCCTCCATGGCGATGGGTGCCGATGATGCGATCGACTTGATCCGTAAAGTTCCCGGAGCACAAGGCTATTTTATCTACCGCAATGCGAGCGGCGAAATCGCCACATTTGTGACGGATAATCTCACTCAAGACCTTTTACCCGAATGAAACTGCACCTTGAAAAAGATCTCATATTCCTCGATGTGGAGGCTACAGGCCTGCATGTGATCAGGGATAGAATCATTCAATTGGCAATGATCAAATATTCCGCTGAGGGGAAAGCACCTGTAGAGCTTAACTGGCTTATTAACCCCGGTATCCCCATTTCTGAAGAAGCGATGCAAGTGCATGGCATTAAGCCCGCAGATGTCGCCAATAAACCCATCTTCAGGCAGCTTGCTGCAGAGATATTTGCATTCATTGGTGATGCCGATTTCGCAGGGTATCATTCGAACCAGTTTGACATTCCGATTCTGATGGAGGAACTCGCCCGTTGCGGTTTTGAGTTAAACCTTGACAATCGAAGGTTGATCGATGTTCAACGTATCTTCTATAAAATGGAACCTCGCACACTGAGTGCGGCATATCGCTACTATTGTCAGGAAGAGATCAATGAAGCCCATGATGCCTTACAGGATGTGAAAGCGACCATTGCCGTACTGGATGGTCAACTAGACATGTATAAAGACAAGGATCTCCTCACCGAAGAAGGCGAACTTCTTAAAAGACCGATAAAGGAAGATGTGGGAGCCTTGCACGAGTTTACAAATGACCTGCGATTGGTGGATGCGACGCAAAAACTGAAGTATGATGTCAATGGTGAAATCGTTTTCAATTTTGGAATCCACCGTGGTCTTCCTGTGGCTAAAATACTTGCAGAAGACAAACAATACTATCATTGGATGTTGAATAAGGAATTTTCATTCCAGGTGAAACAGATCATTCGTAAGCTGGTCACGGAGTATGAAAAGAATCAGAAGGCAAATGAGTCGTAGATGTGCGTTGTGCGTACTTCTTCCCTGTCTTGTACAGTTGGCCTGTAATGTCCGTGAACCCGGATGTCTTGACATTGAGGCAGAAAACTTTGATTTCGAAGCTGAGCGGCATGACGCATCCTTGTGCATCTATCCAGATCTCGTATTGAATGTATTTTATCAGTGGGCGGATTCATCACTACAAACCGGGTATCTCTATCATAATGCATCCGGGATAGACTATGCTATCCATTCTATACAGATTTTATTCTCTGGATTTGTCGTGCAGAATGCAGAAGGGGAAGATTTATCTATTGATGAGCGGGTGACGATTATGACAGGATCATGCACATCCGGAACTCAACATCAAGTACCGGATGATTTTCTTTTTGTGGACAGATCTGCGTTTAACTATGCTCTGGGGGCGTTTCGCGGATCAGGACCCATGCATCTGGTGAGAGTTTCTACCGGCATGCCCGACGATTATACTCCGATGTGTCTTGAATCCCTGCCGGCCAGTCATCTGCTCAGGGGAGTTCGTGCCGGTTATGATGAGCAACTGGGGGATTTTGCACTGGGTAGGTTTATCATCAGCAAGGACAGCGTGAATGCGGTGCGCGACACCTTTTTCGCATATGGTTTGACTGAGGAATTACAATTTGATCTTTCCAGAACTTTCAGGCAGGGACGACGAGACACAATATTTATGGCCATAGATTTCCATCAGATATTTGATCCTATTGATCTGAGCCAGGATGCTGACTCCGTCGCCAATGATATTGGTTCTCGTATCAGTGCAACTGTGTCCGTGCATTGAAACGGCCCAAGGGCACTGAAAACAAGTTTGGATCTTTATCGTTCATATGTGAAACTCAAAAGAAATGAGATTGAAAAGATTTGCTCTATGTACTTCGGTTCTCGCTCTTCTTTTACTCAGTGGATGTAAAAAGGATGAAGAGGGAACATTCCATGTCACATTCACAGGAAGCTTCGGAAATGAACCTCTTGTAATGTTTGATGTCCACGACTATATCAATGGACAGCGTGTGCAATTTTCACGGTCGGAATTTTTTATTTCCGATCTGAACCTCATTGACGGCTCGGGGAATACATATCCCTTGAGTGATATCGAGCTCATTGACCTGAGTTTTACAAATGCAGCTTCAGCAGGGACGGGAGTTGTACTCACATTTGACAAAGTACCAGCAGGGACATACGCCGACCTTGAGTTTGGTTTTGGAGTAGCCTCTGACATAAATGCTACGCAACCGGCAGACTACCCATCATCGTCGCCGTTGTCCAGTACAGGGAGATACTGGACTCCATGGACAAGTTTTATTTTTTCGAAAACCGAAGGTAATCTGGACACCCTTGTCGATGGAACTGACGATCCGGACCTGGGATTTGCCTATCATACAGGAACTGACGATTTGTATCAGGAATTGAGAATCAATACAGCGATTTCAATTCCTGATGGAGGTACGGCAGGAATCATTTTTAACCTGGATCACGAAAAATTGATGGGAATACCCGATGACCCGATTGATATTAAAGCAAATCCACAGAATCATAATCCGCAAGACCTCCTGCAAGTGCAGGCCATCATCAATAACGTGATCTCAGCGTTGACGTTTATTTTGGAATAGATCCATGAGTGATATGAGGCTGGTCGGATTTATCATATTGTTCCTTTCTCTTGGCTCCTGCGACGAGGATCCGGTGATCGATCCGGGAGATCTTTCGGATATTCCGTATCAGCCAACGGCGTATGTGTTGGATCGTCCGTCTGGTTTTCCACAACTGGAAATACCATCTGATAATCCTTTGACTGTAGAAGGAATCTGGCTTGGCAGGAAGTTGTTTTTTGATCCGATCGTGTCAGCAGATAGCACCATGAGTTGCAGTTCATGCCATCTGCAAGGGGGGAATTTCACGGATAATCTTAAAGTAAGTACAGGTGTGGATGGAATCCCCGGCAGACGAAGTGCCATGAGTTTGCTGAATGTCGCTTTTCACTATTCCGGATTGTTTTGGGATGGCCGTTCCCCAGGTCTTGAAGAGCAGGCCTTATTGCCCATTGAAGATCCCATAGAACTGCATGAGAGCTGGCCCAACGTAGAGGAAAAACTGAGGAGGCATCCCGTCTATCCTGCCGACTTCCGGAGGGCCTTTGGTATCAACCATACATCCGAAATCAGTCGCGATCTTGCAACAAAAGCAATTGCGCAATTTGAAAGGACTTTGATTTCGTCAGGACAGTCCAAATATGACCGTTTCATGCGAGGTGAGATTTTCCTTGATGACAGCGAGTTTAATGGGATGGAAATGTTCTTTGATGTAAATAATGAGCTTCCGGATGCTGAATGTAATCACTGCCATGCTCCACCGCTCTTTGCCATCAATGAGTTTCGCAATAATGGGATTGAGCCTGTCTCATCCCTGGCTGAATTCCCTGACAAGGGAAGGGGGGAAGTTTCAGGGGATAGTCTTGATAATGGCAAATTCAAGACCCCGACGCTGCGAAACATCGAATTTACGGCTCCATATATGCACGATGGACGTTTTAAAAACCTCGAGGAGGTCCTGGATCATTACAATTCCGGTGGGCATCGCCAAAAAAACACCGATCCGTTGATAAGGCCTCTCGGGCTGACTCCGGCTCAAAAACAGGATATTCTTGCCTTTTTACGCACTTTGGCGGATACTACATTCCTTAACAATCCTGATCACAGCAATCCTTTCTGAGCCTCATCAGAAAGATTTTATTCACTTAGTTGTCAAGGTGGCGTGCTTGGTAATATCTTATAATATACAAAAACAAAGTATTACACATTATGATAATAACACATATAAAATATTAATATGTAACAAAAGGTCGATTTTGTAGTTGTCTGGGGATATAGAAGTCCGGATTATTGTATTGTGTTATTGAATCAAGGCAGAAGGCAATGAAAGATAACACGACGTTCACTGAGGATATGTTCATGGGATTATAATCTGTAGCGAGAGAGTTGCGCAATGCGTGACTCTCTTCACACAGATCCCAGAGTACGTGAATGCCTCTCAACTTGAAGTTTTGGATATGTTCATGGGATTATAATTTCTGTCGAGAGAGAGTTGCGCAAAGGGCGCGACTCTCTTAAAACAGAAACCTGGACAGGGGGCATCACACAATCTTGAGTTTTTGGATATGTTCATGGGATTATAATTCTGTCGAAAGAGAGTTGCGCAAACGGCGCGACTCTCTTCCTGGCAGGATGCCCGGGAAGATGTCCCAGTATTTTTGGATATGTTCATGGGATTATAATTTGTTGTAGCAGGTCGTTCTCGTACGGAGCGACCTGCTCTTTTTTTAGGGTATACGCATTTACCAAACACACCCTATCCCAAAAACACAAAAGCCTGTTGCTCACGGCGGAGCAACAGGCTTTTCAGTATTCTGAACTTAGCTTCGACTACATCATTCCTCCTCCCGGCATTCCACCGCCATGCGCGTGATTATCCGATTTCTCCTCAGGTTTATCACTGACCACACATTCAGTCGTGAGGATCAATCCGGCAATTGACGCAGCGTTTTCCAGAGCGATGCGCGTGACTTTTGTCGGATCGATGACACCGGCTTTCTTCAAGTCTTCGAAGGTGTCTGTTTGTGCATTATAGCCCATGGCTCCCTTGCTCTTTTTGACTTGTTGCAGAACGACCGAACCTTCCACACCGGCATTCTCAGCAATGATGCGCAAGGGTGATTCGAGTGCTTTGCGCACGATGGCGATTCCGATATTCTCATCTTCATTCAAGCCCTTGAACTTATCTAATGCATCAATTGCGCGTACAAGCGCTACGCCTCCGCCGGCAACAATTCCTTCTTCGATGGCTGCACGGGTTGCGCTCAGAGCGTCATCTACGCGGTCCTTCTTTTCCTTCATTTCAACTTCAGTAGCAGCCCCGACATACAGCACGGCTACTCCACCTGAGAGTTTTGCAAGACGTTCCTGGAGTTTCTCTTTATCGTAGTCTGAAGTAGTAGTTTCAACTTGTTGTTTGATCTGATTGATCCTTGACTCAATCAGTTTCACGTCACCCATACCATTTACGATTGTGGTATTGTCCTTGTCCACAGTGATTTTCTCAGCACGGCCAAGGTGTTCAAGACCGGCGTTCTCGAGCTTGTAACCCTTTTCTTCAGAAATCACCGTACCACCAGTGAGCACAGCGATATCCTCGAGCATCGCTTTACGACGATCACCAAATCCAGGAGCCTTCACTGCCACAATTTTAAGCTGTGCACGAAGTCTGTTTACTACCAGCACTCCAAGAGCCTGACTTTCGAGGTCCTCTGCAATGATGAGCAACGGACGCCCGGCGCCGACGACCTTCTCCAGTACTGGGAGCATTTCCTGCATGTTGGAAATCTTCTTATCATGAATCAGGATATACGGGTCATCGTATTCCGTGATCATGCTTTCTGCATTCGTCACGAAATAGGGAGAAAGGTAACCACGGTCAAACTGCATCCCCATCACTTCTTCCACATACGTATCGGTGCCCTTTGATTCCTCTACAGTGATGACACCATCCTTCGATACACGTTTCATTGCGTCTGCGATGAGAGCGCCGATCAACTGATCATTGTTCGCTGAGATGGTAGCCACTTGTTCGATTTTCTTTAAATCATCGCCGATGACTTCGGTCTGTGCTTTCAGGTTTTCTACAACAACCTTCACGGCTTTGTCTATACCACGTTTGACATCCATAGGACTCGCCCCGGCGGCTACACTTTTCATGCCTGCCTGCACAATAGCTTGCGCAAGGACTGTTGCTGTCGTTGTGCCATCACCCGCAGCATCAGAAGTCTTTGAGGCTACTTCTTTTACCATTTGCGCACCCATATTTTGTACTGCATCCTCCAATTCGATTTCCTTAGCGACAGTCACACCGTCCTTAGTCACCGTTGGTGCGCCAAAGCTTTTTTGTAAAACGACATTGCGGCCTTTGGGTCCGAGAGTCACTTTTACCGCATTCGCGAGGGCATCAATGCCCACCTTGAGTTTTTCGCGGGCATCTACATTGAAATTTATTTCTTTAGACATTTCTGAGTTTTTTAATGTTAATCAATAGAGTCGTTGGTCTGGTGAGGGTTATGCATCGCTAAAGCACGACCAGAATGTCATCTTCTCGCATGATGAGATAGTCCTGGCCATTGTAGTGCAATTCCTGACCGGAATATTTACCGTAAAGGACGGTATCACCAACCTGCACGGTCATGAGATTGCCATCTTTTCCGGGGCCCACAGCGATCACTTCACCACGCTGTGGTTTTTCTTTTGCGGTGTCCGGGATGATAATACCCCCTTTCGTTTTCTCCTCTGCTGCTGCTGGTTTAATCACCACGCGATCGTTAATTGGTTTCATAATTCATCCAGATTTTTAATAAGATAATTTGTTATGATAGAATTATTCGATGATTTCAGAAGGAGTTCCCCCATCGCTCATCAGAATATGTGCCATGCAGTTCTTACTGTCAATTTTACAGCTATGCTTCCCGGATTTCTTATCGCCAATAGCTAGCGATTCAAAACTGACATGAAAAAATGTCATCGATGCCTTGTTACATGGGATCAGTCGAAACGTCAAGGCTTGGCCGGCAGGCTTTACCCAACAAAAAAGCTCGCCATAATACAAAGACCAAACAGCGCCGCTGCCAGGCCCCAGGTTACCTTCTCTATAAAATCCGTGGATTTTGCAGCCCCAAAAAGTTGGTTGGCGCTCTGCCCTCCAAACGTAGAATCTACACCACCACCCTTTGGATTCTGAATCAACACAGCAGCCATCAGAAGTACACAGACGAGAGCTATTAAAACTGTCAGAACCGTAAGCATAAAACTTGTCTTTTTGTCTGTTGTCTAAAAATCGGCTGCAAAGAAAAGGCTTTTTACCGAAGGGACAAAGAATCTTTCAGACAGGGATGGTCTCTCACCTTCCGGAATGAGCTACACCTTGCCCTGCCGGAGTTCGCTGATTCTCTGTATGTAATAGGTTGCTTTTTCAGGATGGAGGTTCACAAGTTTGCGGTACATGAGAATCGCTTCATCCACATGGCCCTGCCCGGCAATCAGCTCTGCAAGGGTATCCGAGACGATATCCTGGTCCAGAGGAAGTAAATGTGATGCCTCCCTAGTCTCCCTAAGCCTCGCTTCTTTTTTCTTCTTTTTCTTCTTCTTTTTCTTTTTCGGCTTCTCCGGAACCTGCTGTTCCAGAGTGCTCCCTGAGGATAGACGTGCATCCTGAAGATTCTCGATCGCTACTATTCCATGAAAAGTCGAGGGCTTCAATGTCAACAACCATTGGGTAAATGATGAGAGCATCTCAGTACCAGGAACTTGCAGATTGTCATCAGACTTCGGAGCGGGTGCGGCGATTTCCCTGTGTTTGGGCCTTGTTGGAGCGGGCACCTCGGGCGGCTCCCGTTCAATCTGATTACTTAAAGGGAAGCCTGCATTGGTATTCCACAACACCAATCGCTGGGGGTTGTCATCTTCAAGACCATCCAGGTAAGGATGGATATTCTGTATCTCTGACATCAGTCCCGAATGTAAGGAGATTGAGCCGAAAAGAGGCAGGGAATAGGAGAAAAGCGGAGGTGTGGAGGAATGGAATGTGCCCGATCACTGTGCCCATCCTACGGAGGGGTATTGAACTCCCTACCCGACTGTGTCATTCCAGCTGAAGTTCGGCATGGAATGTATGGGATGGGGATCAAGCAGATGGATAAGGATAAAAGCCAAAAGTGGAAAGGCTGAAAAAACAGCGCAAAGGAAGTCGAAGTCAAAAAAATAAAAAGGGCTGTATCGCTACAACCCCTTTTCGTTTTGCTTTAGGACGTCAAAATGAGCAATTAGGCAAACTTCTTCACAAGCCAAAGGATAAAACAGATGGTACCTGCCAGCCCCAGGAGGCTATAAAAATACCATCCCCCGATCGAGAATGAAAATAGAATTGCGGCACCCCATAAGATGATTGCAAACCAAAACCATTTATCAACAGGATCATTCAGGCCACCTAAAGCTTTATTCTGGCTCCTGGCCATTTTTTTGTTGATCACAGTAGAGAACCAAGTCATCCGTTTCTCTGCGCGATACTGTTGTTTTTCAGCTTTCAGCAATTGCCTGTCAGCTTTGACCATAGCCTTATCGGCCATCAGGTCTTCCATTTGCACGATGCCACCTTCATTGTCTTCAGTGTTTACAGAGTTTCCGGCATACCCTGTAACGGCCGTCAGAGTCATGCTCATGGAGAGGAGTAGATACTTAGTTTTCATAGCGTTTGTTGGTTAAAATTGTTTCCTGATAAATTGCGGACTCAATGTAAAAAAAACATCACAAAATAAAAACTCCCGTGTCATGAGTGACTTCGGGAGCTTTGAGTTATGCTTTCTTGTGTGTTGAGTTTAAAATCTCAGCGCATAGCCTATCCCTATACCCACGGCCCTGTTTCTTACACGCAGATCGATGACAGGCTCATCCAATACGTCACTGAAGCCATGACTAAAGCTGGCGTCAACGAAAAACTTACCGCTTGCAGTGGGAATCTCTATTCCTGCTCCGATGACTCCCCCTATCTCGAATGCATTGTAAAGATCGCCTTGAGGATTCAGGTTTATTTCTGCGACTTTAATATCGATGATACTGTTGATGCGTGTGGTGACGGTACCCGAGACAGCATATCCAAAAGTTGGTCCTGCTTTGATGTATGGTTGTACACTTCCCTGACTGAATTTGTATTTAAAAATCATTGGCATATCGATATAGTGGAATCTCGTCGTGGCTTCTGCGCCAAATGGCATTGCAAAACCAAACACGTTCATGGTTGTGGACTCCTGCACCTTGAATCCTTTTTGTGCGTAGTTCAACTCCGGGGCAAAATAGAATCCACTTCCAAGAGGGATTTCACTATAGACACCTGTGGCGAGACCAGCAATCATTTTCGGTTCAAGAAAATTTGTGCCGAAGTTCAATCCATCCACTGTCATATCAGAGAATGTGGCTCCGGCTTTGGCTCCAAATTCAACCTGGCTTAGCGCTGTGTGTGTCATCAGGGCTCCGATGACGAGGAGTGCGAATTGCAACATGCGTTTCATGGCGTAATTTTTTTCATGTAATAAAATCTCCACCAGGATGACGACCGAGGGACAGGTGATAACGTTATAGAGGCGTTATGGGTGAGTTATACTCCTATTAAAGGAAGAGAAGAGTTTGGAAAGAATGAGAGGTCGCGTTCAGATTGCGATCCGTATTAAGCAGAAAAGGGCCGTATCTCTACGACCCTTTTTGTTTTTTTAATGATATAAATTCCTATCCGAATTTCTTGATCAGCCAGATAATGCCCATTATTGTTCCCCCGATCCAAGCCAACCAACCAAGAAAAAACAATACCCATGCTACGCCGAAGCCGCTCGAGAAGGCACCGCCGACGGCAATTGCGCTGGCAATGATCGTGAGTACTAAACCTGCACCCCAACCAATAAGCCAGTACCAGAAATATTTATCAACAGGATCATCCAATCCACCCAGAGCTTTCTGTTTACTCTTCGCCATTTTCTTGTTGATCACTTTCGAAAACCAGGCTATGCGTTTTTCGGTACGATACTGTTGCTTCTCAGCTTTCAGCAACTGCTTGTCTACTTTAACTAAAGCCTTATCGGCCATCAGATCTTCCATTTGTACAATGCCATCTGGATTGTCTTCCGTATTGACAGAATTTCCGGCATACCCTGTGGCAGCTACCAGAGCCATGCTGAGTGAGAGGAGTAAGTACTTAATTTTCATAGTGTTAGATGATTTAAAATTGTTTCTAAGGAAATTATGGCGTTAAAGTAAGTAAAAACATTGCAATTCACATTGAAAATTTCCGTAGTGCCTCAGTTTGAGAAACTTGGAAATTCATCGGGCTTTGGATTTTCCACGAACCACACGAAAGGACACGAAACACCAATGACACGAAGTACTTCGTGCATTTCTTTTTTCGTGAAAATTCCTGCCCGTCCGGTCAGGCGGGCGTGTCTTTCGTGGACGAAAAGCAAAATGAGTCACTACCAAAATTTCGGTAATGTCTCACTTCGATAAGCCCGGAATTATCTTCTACTGGATTTTTCCCTGCCTGCCCGGCCCCAAAGGGATGCCTATGGCGCAGGCAAGGCACGAAAAACACGCCTGCTTACCAGCAGGGTGACCAGGAACTCTTGCCTTAAAACTTGGGGCAAAATGTTATTTCGTGCCGCTGGCCCTCTCTTAAAAAAAGAGAGGGTTTGGATGAGTTAGATGAAAGCAAACGAAATAACTTTTTGCGACAACTTCTTAAACTTGAATTCTCGGTCAGCCTTCCGGCAGGGTGACCGGGAACTCTTGCCTTAAAACTTGGAGCAAAATGCTATTTCGTGCCTCTGGCCCTCTCTTAAAAAAAAGAGAGGGTTTGGGTGAGTTAGATGAAAGCAAACGAAATAACTTTTTGCGACAACTTCTTAAAACTTGAATTTTCGGTCAGCTTGCCTGCATAGGCTGTAAAAAAGAATGACACGAAAAAGCTTGTTTTTAATCGCGCCAAATCGCGTCACTGCTTAGCCATCTGAGAGGCTTCGAGGATGACAGGCAAAAATGAGAATTTCTCCCGTTGGTATTTCATCCATCAGCGAGTATAGCATATTTGTGCTTTACATAAGTTATAAAATGGTCTATGCCGAGAGGTAATCCAGTGATACTCCTGCAGAGATCTTCGGGATCCCATCGCCTGCCGTGTGCATAGACATTTTCACGCAACCATGCATGCAAAGAAGTGTATCGCCCTTCTGCAATCTCGTGAGGTAAATCCGGTATATCCTGTTCAGCCTTCTGATAAAACTGTGCTGCATAAAAACTTCCCATAGAATACGTCGGAAAGTATCCAAAACTACCGTGAGACCAATGCACATCCTGCAGAATCCCTTTCCGGTCGTCAGGGACATCGACCTGGAGATATTCCCGGTATTTCTGGTTCCAAAGATCCTGGAGTGTATTGACGGAAAGGTCTGTGTTCACGAGCTCTCGCTCAATCTCATATCTGATGATCACATGCAGATGATAGTGCAACTCGTCAGCCTCGGTGCGGATAAGATTCGGAGCGATGTGATTGATTGCGGCATGAAAGTGATCAAGAGAGATGTCAGTAAGATTTTCCGGGAAAACTGCCTTTAAGCGTGGAAGTTGATAATGCCAGAACACTTTGCTACGGGCAACCTGGTTTTCCCAAAGCCTGGATTGCGATTCATGGATAGCCAGAGAAGCGGGTGAACCGAGTGGGAGACCGTATTGATGCACTGGTAATCCCTGCTCATACAAGGCATGTCCGCATTCATGAATACAACTCCACAACATATTGCTGAAGTCGTTTTCATCAATACGCGTTGTGATCCGCACATCCTGTGGAGAAAAACTGATCGTAAATGGATGCGTACTGATATCCTGTCGCCCCCAATCAAAATTGTAGCCCAGTTGTCGGATCACTTCAAGTCCAAACTGCCATTGCATCTCACGTGGATAGTGCTCGTGGAGAAAAGAAGTATCGGCCTGTGTCCCTGCACGGATCTTCCTGATGAGTGGAATAATTCTGTCACGGGCTTCATCAAACAGTCGATCCACTTCAACAACAGTAAGTCCTGGTTCATAAATATCCAGCAATGCGTCATAGCGTTCATTGACATAGCCGCGCAAATCTGCTTCCTCGCGTTTCAAAAAGACAAGATGCTCGAATGCCGGTGCGAATGCACTAAAGTCGTTGGCATCTCTGGCAACTATCCATGCAGTGAAGGCTTCAGACTGCGCCATGGATAATCTCTCTACAAAAGATGTAGGCAGCATTACCGCTTTATGATAGTCACGCAGGGAGAGTTCAACATTTCTTTTATGATCTGCGTCGAGATCACTACTACTCATGAGACGATCAAGGAGGATACCGGTACTGTCATCGATAAACTGTTCATGCGCCATCGAGGAGAGTGTGGCGATTTGCTGTGAGCGAAAATAGGAAGCTCCTTTCGGTAGGTTCACTTCTTTATCCCAATGCAGGATAGCGACAGCATGCTCGATATCAGCAATGCGACGCATCTTGCGCACATACTCTTCGTACAAATTCATTCTTCTTTCGCTTGGTAGCTCACCATGGCAAGTGCGCACATCATCCAACCTGTCAATAAGAGTAAGCCGCCAATTGGTGTGACGGGTCCCAGCAATGTCCATTCGGGGCGCAATCCGAGGATGTATAATGAACCGCTGAAACAGACGGTGCCAAGGCACAACACGATTGCCGCAAGTAAGAGTATCCTCGGATAGAGAAACGCTTTCCCGAGAAGTAAGACCACGAGCATACCGAGGCCGTGATAAAAATGATACCTGCTTGCTGTCGTCCAGATCTCAGTGCCGCGATCGCCTAGTATGTCACGCAATGCATGTGCACCGAATGCACCGAAGGCAACAGCAAGTACCATCACGATACATGCCACTGCCATCATCTGTGTGTATCTTCTTTTCATGGACCTTCTTTTCATGGAATTCGCCAATCGATTGTTTGTAACCCTTGTTTTGAAAGCAATTCATTCACTTTGGAGAAATGACCACAGCCCAGGAAGGCATTTCCTGCGAGTGGTGAGGGGTGTACTGCTTCAAGCACGTGATGCTTTATCTGGTCAATCAATGTTTTTTTACTCTTCGCAAAGTTGCCCCACAAAAGAAAAATCAACCCTTCTTTATGTGCAGAGAGTTTTTGGATCACTGCATCCGTGAATTGCTGCCAGCCGATGTTTCGATGGGAACCAGCACGACCCCTCTCTACAGTCAGAATAGCATTTAAAAGCAGCACTCCCTGTCGCGTCCAGGATGAAAGATCACCATGTGATGGGGCAGCGATTCCAAGGTCGTTTTCAATCTCCTTGTAGATGTTTTTCAAAGAGGCAGGAATAGGAACATTTTTGGGAACAGAAAAACACAAGCCCATCGCTTCACCGGGATTATGATAGGGGTCCTGTCCGAGTATCACTACGCGGACCTTATCCAGGGGAGTGCTATTAAACGCGTTGAAGATCAGTGGTCCGGGAGGATAAATTGTTTTGCCATCCTTCTTTTCCTGCATAAGAAATTGCCTGATGCCCTTGAAATAAGGTTGTTGAAACTCATCCTGGAGCAATGCTTTCCAGCTTTCATCGATCTGCACATTGACTGGCGCAGAAGACTGAGTTTCAGGAGGGAATAAGGACACAGTAATTACCGATTTATCTCAGGCGACAAGATATAGGTTTATAGGGTTAGGAGGTTTATGAGTTTATGAGTTTATAAGTTTATAGGTTTAAGGATCATGGATTTTTTGAAATGCCTCTATCTTCACCAGCCTGCACACTGGTTAACATACCAATGGCAATCATTTCCATTGAATCAATACAAATTCTACGTCATGGCTGAATATCATATTTCCGCAGATTGGGTCAAAAACATCGCCTTTGATGCACATATCGATGAACATACGGTGCGGATGGATTCTCGGGCACCAGAGGGTACGAACACAGGGCCTTCACCGAAGCGAATGGTGCTTGCCGCATTGATTGTTTGTACAGGTATGGATGTCGTGTCTCTTCTGAACAAGATGCGAGTGTCCTATATTAAATTTAGTGTAGAAGGTAAGGCTCCGATTACTCCAGAGCACCCGAAGACTTTCGAAAGAGTCGATCTGAAATACATTATTACCGGGTCGAATGTCGATCGCTCCAAAGTAGAGAAGGCCGTTGAGCTTTCTCAGGAAAGATATTGCGGGGTATCGGCGATGATCAGGAAGCATTGTCCGATAGAGTGGGAGGTGGAAATCAGAGGGTGAGAATGTGTCCAAAGGACTCCTTGGGAGAGAAAGCGAGAAGGCGAGAAGGTGAGAAAGCGAGAATGTGAGTGAAAACTCAAAGTCAAAGTCAAACTCAAACTCAAGTTCAAGTGCAAATGGAGCGAACCGACATCCCGTACCGATCTCTACAAAGTAGAGAGAGCGTCGGGACTCAAACCTAATCTATGAGGGCGATGGAACCTGAAGTCGTTGAGGCATCCCTCCGGGAGCATGTTGGAGCAAGCATTACTTAGCGAAACTAAATTTTTCAATAGCCTATACTTTAACAGTTAAGGCGTACTATCTTATTTTATACCCGCGTTTCTGCCTATCGGACGACGACTACAATTTTATATGTTTCATCCCTCTTTCACTTATGAACAATGCAATTGTTGTAGTCCTCGTTTGTTTCTGGAGCATCCAAACGAGCTTTCAGCCGGCGACATGTCAGCCATCTGACGAAGAACAACCGGTACTGGATCAAAGCCGCGATCCTTTAGAAGCCAGGTTTCTTTACAGCATCACGATTCTTAAGGATATCAATGAGAAAATACTGGCTCTTGATCATCACTTTACGAGTCTGAGCACTCACCATGATGTCTTCAACCTATCAAATCCACTGAACTATCCTGAGTTTACGGTGCTGCAGGACTATGTCAAATCGGACCTCAAAGAAAAACACGCATTGGATGTGCCTGGATTTCTTGAGCAAAATGCCGTCTTTGCCAGTGCATGGACGTTGGTTTCACTTGTGCTTTCGGATAAAAGCGTAACTGAAAAGTCCAAGGCTTTGGAGAGCATTTCATGTTTGCTGGATTTTACCATGCGCATTCAGAATGATCTGAATGTCATTTATTATGAAACGGATTTCTTACGTGAAGCAAATGAAGAACTTGCACGCAAATGCAGTGCTTTGTTTGCAGATCATTGTAGATTGATAGGATACGACACCCCGCTGCATATGTGTAGGGAAGCTGATGATTGGGAAAAAGTATTCTCCCATGTCGGGATGACATTTGAAGGCATGCATACACAATTACAAGTTGCAGGACTAGTTCCAAAGGTGAACAAAGAACAGAATGATCTGCGTTTCCGTATTGATCTGACCGTGCAATTTATTCAGGAATATACAGGTATGATTTCACAGGGAATCAAACACTATCAGAAATTTCAAAAGATTCTCTCAAAGTATGAGCAGGAAAAGGCTTGTGTAGATCAGTTGCCTCCCGCATTTACACAACTCAAAACAGACATACAATTAACATTGGAGAAATTCGAAAATGCATATCAGATGCCTGAGCTCTTTGGATCGAGATTGAAGATGCTGATGTATGGGATGCAGGAATGAAAGAAAGGATGAACGGGTAAAACGGTGAATGGCCAACGGAAGAATGGGGTTTCATCTAACATAGTAAGTTTCATCATCGATTAGAGGCCGCGCCGAAAGCCAACAGCAAAAAGCCAACAGCTAACAGCGATTCCTACTGATTTTCTTCCGAACATTGCCGCTTCTTATCACGATCTCGATCGGCAATCGATGAATACTGATACTGTCGTCTTCAAATTCGGTGGCGCCTCTGTGCGTGATGCAGCCGCCGTACGTAATGTGGCCAAGATCCTTACACAGCACAAAGGACCACGTACCGTTGTCATTGTTTCCGCGATGGGAAAGATGACAAACGCATTGGAAGAACTCACGCATGCCCATTTCGAGCGCTCACCGGAAGCACAGGCACACCTGAAGAAGATCAGGGAGTATCACTGGCGGATCACAAGCGAGCTGTTTGACGAAGACCATGAAGTTTTCGCTCAGCTCAATGATCACTTTGTGGAAATGGAATGGCTGATGTCAGATCCTCAACACAACGATTTCGACTTCCTGTATGACCAACTTGTGTCTTATGGGGAGTTGTTGAGCACGCGGATTGTCAGCGCCTATCTACAGATGCAGGGTGTGGATTGCACATGGCTCGATGCCCGCGATGTGGTAAAGACAGATAATACATGGCGTGAAGCAAGAATTGACTGGTCTGGCACTCAAGCGGCGATGAATGAGAAAGTAAATCCACTGCTCGATACAGGGAGTTGTGTCCTGACACAGGGTTTCATTGGATGTACAAGTGAAAACTTCACGACGACTCTCGGCCGTGAAGGGTCGGATTATACCGCAGCCATCTTTGCATACTGCCTCGATGCAAAGAGTATGACTGTCTGGAAAGATGTACCGGGTGTACTGACTGCAGACCCTCAGCTATTCGAGAATACGTCATTGATTAACCGGATGTCTTATCGTGAGGCCATCGAAATGACATACTATGGTGCTACTGTCATCCATCCAAAGACGATCCAACCACTCCAAAACAAGAGCATACCATTATATGTGCGTTCTTTTCAAAACCACGAAGAGCAAGGCACATGGATAGGCACCGACATGGATGCTGTGATTCCTCCGGTGATCGTTTACTCTGATAAGCAAGCAATGATGCGAGTGGCGACGAGGGACTATTCTTTTATGGCTGAACATCACCTCAGCAATGTCTTTGCATTGTTCGCAAAACATCGGATCAAAGTGAATATGATGCGCAATACTGCCATCAGCTTTATCGTGTGTTGCAGACAGGATGATGATCGCATCGAACGCATTGCAAAAGATCTCGAGAAGGATTTTATTGTCACGATCGACAAAGATCTTTCGTTGCTGACTGTGAGACACTATAATAAAAGTACGATCGATGCACTCACCTCCGACAAGACGATTGTACTGGAAGAACGCTTCAAGGATACCGCCCAATTTGTGTTGTTGAATGA
>DATDQA010000005.1:0-11655 GCA_035292505.1 Saprospiraceae bacterium
GTGAGAGCGTCGGGACTCAAGTGCAAGTTCAAGTGCAAATTCAAATTCAAATTCAAATGGAGCGTCGGGACACAATTGTAATCGGATCAGGAGGCGAAAGGTTGGAGGGGAAAAGCTCAAGTGCAAGTGCAAGCGCGAACACAAACTCAAATTCAAGGTGAGCGTCGGGACACAATTCAAATCGGATGGCGGAAAAACTCAAACTCAAGCGCAAATGGAGCGTAGCGACATCCCGTACCGATCCCAACTATTCTTGTCGTGAGAGCGTCGGGACTCAAGTGCAAGAAATCAAGAAGCGAGTGAGTTGATGATGAGCCCTGGCGGACAAGGAAGGGGCGAAAGAAAATTCCCTTACCGGTAAAGCCTTACTACCAAAGAAGCTAATGCCTCTCCCGGAATCTTCTCAATCGCATGTGGCAGTCCTTCCAATAATTCGAACTTCCCATCCGGAAGACTCTCAGCGATATCTTTTGATTCTTGCTGTGACACCATCTGATCTTCAGCTCCTACAGTGATGCACACACGTATCGAAATATGTTTCACAGTGTCAGGAGTCAACAGAGGCCCGATCACCTAGCTGTTGCATCAATGGCTGTCCATGAAAGCACTTGCCTCCATTGTTCTGCTCCATGTCTTTCTTTCAGTTAATTCCACCTGGGCTTACCAATAATCACAATGAGCATAAACAATGCATAAAGCAAGCCTGGAATAGCAAGCAGGAAAAGCAGGACTTTCGCCAAACCTGCATGATTTGCTGACTTCAACCACAAGCTCCCTCCCATGACACCGGCAAGCGCGAGAAGGATGACGAGCCATAGACCCATGTTAAAAGAGGAGACGGATCCGTCGTTGAGACCAATCATGAAAAAATATAATACCACCAGCGTGATGATGGCATCAAAGCCCCAGAGTATCCAGAAAAATATCATAGTGTGTTGTGTTTGCAGTGCTCAAATCCCAGACAAACATCACGAATTCTTTGCGATTGTTCAACCCAAATCGGGCAATAGGCACGATTTGACCTTTCCTACGAACCTGACAAAACAGTAGGAGTCGTCAGACTTGGTCCGACGATCCTGTATAGGACTCAGACCGGAGCGTCAGAGCTGACGTAGATAGCGCATTGAGAATCGGTCTTTTATCCAGATCATCAAATGAATGCGCGGTCTGGTCTGGGTTAAACGCCCTATGGGTCTGACACGACCGTAGATTTTTGTTTGTCAAACTGGGAACGACTGCTCATCTTTAGCCGGCATTCAATGAGAGGAAAAGTTGCGAAAGCCATGCTGAATAAGATCTTGAAATATCTGGTTGGACCCGAATTATTGTGGCTGTTGGCCTGCTTGTGGGCCAGTACCTTCAAGAAGGCCAATGTTTTGCATGAAGGACATTACAACCAGATCATTGAGAACTGGGCAACCTTCTTGCCTGTCATCATGCTGGTGTTGTCGATGTGTTTATTTGCCATTCCTGTGATACCAAAGAAATTTCTGTTGTTGCGGATTATTCTCGTCGCAATCATTGGCACAAATTTTCTGCTGGAGTATACGCTGAATGCCCATACGGAAGGAGGACCAGGAGTCGGCACTATTTATATCGTGGGATATTTTGTTGCTTATAGCGGTTCCTATAGTCATTGTCCTGAAACTATTATTGATCAAATAAAAAAAATACATTTCTATGATCTCTCTGCATCGTATCGTGTTTTTCTGCACGTGCCTGGTTTGTGTTGTTTCCTGTGGTGCTAAAAGTGGAGGCACATCCGAAAGTAAAAGCAAAGTGGAGACTATCCGGCAAACAGCTGCGCAAATGCAGGACACAGGACATCTGTTTCAGTTGAAAAACCTCATGATCAACGCGGACTATGTCTTTCCTGACGGAGAACATGTGCGTGGCGTGAAAATGGACGATGCGGTCATCGGTAAGTTTAAACCCGAAAACATCGATGAGTTCTTTGCGATGGGAGACACTTATTACGTAGTTGATACCATCGCTACTTCAACTTATGGTAGCGTGTATTTTATTCTGAAGTACGACCCGAATGAAACGACTGGTTGGTTGGTCATATACGATCAGAAAATGAAAGTCATGGATCAGATCGAGGTCTACTATGAGAATGCGGAAGGTAATTTTTACCTCACCTCCTCAATCCTGGACAACATCGTCACAGCCGCAGGAGATAACATCACTCCGGAAGAAAACCCCGTCAGTGCGTTTAGGATTGTCAAAGGCCCTCGTTGGCAAATCATTGAACATTGAAAGTAAAGGACTCACCCCCTGGCCCCCTCTCTTTTGTGAAGAGAGGGGGAAGGTAAAGGACTCACCCCCTGGCCCCCTCTCTTTTGTGGTTTAAAATCAGGGTTGTTGATTTGGTCCCAAATACCGAGAAACTCGATGGAGTTTCTATTCCGGAGCCAATTTGTAATGACAGACTCGTCCCCGAAGGACTTAATCATATCCGTAAGCGAGATGTAATCCTGTTCATACTGCTCAAAGAATCGTGATCACAGATCCTCTGACAGTAATGGTTTTTGTCTTTGGCATGGTCTATTAGGATTTAATGGTTTAATGCGATTTAGAAAACTATTACTTGACAAGCACACGCTAAGTATAATGTCTTATAAGTGGGCCTTGCCTGGTTTTGCACTCCCTATGGCCGTGACACGAAAATAATCATATTAACACAATCTTCTTCAGGATAGCCAAGGATATTTAGGGGTATGATATATTTTCTGCACATTTGGATAGATGTACAATACTTTTGGATCATTTAAGGCATTTGTCCTTATTGCTTTGATGACCGCAATATCGGGATGTGGAGCGCAGAAATTCTATTACATGCCCCGTGTCATCAGTAAGTCGTCTGTCTTTGATAAGACGCACATCAATGTAGATATTACCTCAACAGCAGATACCACGTATTTTAAAATTCATGGAGATGACATTGAAATCGATTTCAATCATACAATCATCGATGGGCGGATATTTCATGATCAACCCAATACCTTCAAGGGAATAGGCGTTCACATCTACGACAGTCGAAATGTCATTATCAAAAACCTCACAGTACATGGTTTCAAAATAGCCATCCTTGCTGAGAATGTTGAAAACTTAAAGATTATCAACTGCGATCTGAGTTATAACTATCGTCCGAAACTCTACAGCAAGTGGGATCGGGAATCACTCTCAGACTGGCTGTACTATCACAACAATGAACATGATGAATGGAGACGCTATGGGGCTGCAATCTATCTGAAGAATTGCAACAATGCCACAGTCAGGGAGGTGATCTGCCACCAGGGCTTTAATGGCTTGCTCATTGTCGGTTGTCAAAATGCTATAGTGGAAAATAATAATTTCAGTTACAATTCTGGCCTTGGTATCGGACTCTACAGGTCAAGTTATAATTGGATTCGGTATAACAAACTCGATTGGAACGCGAGAGGTTACAGTCATGGCATATATGCACGAGGTCAGGATTCTGCTGGAATATTATTGTACGAGCAGAGTTCACACAATGTCATTGGATTTAATTCGGCCACGCATTCTGGTGATGGAGCGTTTCTTTGGGCAGGTCAATACACAATGGACACAGGGCTTGGTGGCTGTGACAGTAATCGTTTCTATCGCAATGATTTTTCACATAGCATCGCCAACGGAGTTGAAGCAACATTCAGTATCAACTTTATTATTGAGAATAAACTCAATGATTGCCGCTATGGAGTATGGGGGGGATATAGCCACCATTCTACAATCACAGGTAACGAAATTCAAAACTGCGATTATGCAATTGCCATTGAGCATGGAAATCATAACAAGATATATGACAATAGGATTGCCAATTGCCCGATCGGAATCCAACTGTGGCAGAGAAAGACGCAGCCATCGGACTGGCCATATGCTCAGGTACGTGATGTAAGCAGCCGAGACTATGCGATTGTCAGGAATCAATTCGAAAACCTTGGCATTGCAATCGAAGCCTCGGGCACTGATTCTGTGCATGTATTTGAAAACTCTGTTGTAAATGTGAATACGGTAACTGCATCCCCAGAGGCACCTTCAGTATTTATTACTACGGATCCATATTTAATTACAGCGGATCTGGAAGTGCTGTGGTTAAATCCTTGGCGAGACCCTTCTGCGTTAAGGGCGGATATACTTCCATATCTGAAGCCTCCTATCTGGCGCCTTGACGGCATGTCAGTCGATTTTCCGTATGGCACGTTACGCGGCCGTGAATATATCATCATCAATGAATGGGGTCCTTACAATTTTCAATACCCGAATCTTGTCTTACGCAATAAAGAAGACATCAGCGATCAGGAGGTCTTGACCTTCGCAGTATTCGGACCAGAAGGTGAATGGTCTGTCAAGTCCATTCAAGGCTTCGATTCTATAACCACAACTTCAGGCACTGTCCCGGATACTCTGATTGCGTATCGTCATCTTGATAGTATACAATCAGAGCTTGTCCTGGAATTCACCGGTGATTCATTTATCAATCAGTTTGGTGATACCGTTCAGCAAGGAGTTCCCTATGCATTGCGGTTTATAGATCAGGAAGTACAAACCGCATGGGATGTCGCTTTCTTTCAATACGATACGCAATCAGATCCATTGACAAATCCCGAAAGCTTTTCACTTGCAATTGCAGGTGTACCGCTTGCAATGGAAAAGCATGAAAATCTTGCATTTCGCTGGTGGGATGAGCCAAAAACAGGAGTGCCCGCTGATCAGTTTGCCGTGAGGGCAACCACTGATATCACCACACTCGCCGGAGAATATCTGTTTCAGATAGAATCAGATGACGGCATCAGACTTTGGCTAGATGGGGCATTGGTTATTGAGCGTTGGGACGTGCATACTCCGATGATCGATGAGGTCACTATTCCCCTCTTAGCTGGCCGCCATCATGTGGAGTTGGAATATTTTGAGGCAACAGGCCTTGCCGTTTTAGACGTGACTATTTCACCGAAATAGAATTCCATTTACCGATTACCGACTACCGATTACCGATGACCATTACTGCGGACACCCCAGCGTAAAATTCCACGAAGTGCTTTCCGATGTTTCGCACTGTGGATCCACTACAATCCTGAATACACTGGATCCGTTGAGCGTCAGTGTTTGTGTTCTATCTCCATTGGTACCAACACACCCACTGTCGAATACTTTCGCGCCACCCAGGTAGATATGTATCCGGTCCTTGACATCAAAAGTCTCGTATCTAAACAACACAGAACCTGTCGTTTGATAGACATCTATCGTATACTGCTCAGGTTCATTGGCTCCACTGCCATACGACACATTGCATTGCCCCGTTTTCTGTTGCTGTGGATTTACAACCGGATCCTCCCTGCTCCCTGTTCCTATCTTCACACATTCGGTATGCGTTGCATTCCATTCAAAACCGGTCAGACAATAACAGAGGTATTGATTGGTTGCAGCATCCCAGTATGGAGTGGAATTTGCATAAAATGTCACGCAATCCGGAGCGCCGAATGGAATACATTGCGTCCTGGAAGGATTCCATGTATAACCCTGCGCGCAGTCGCAGAGATACTGATTCGTTGTATAATCCCAGACGGCAATGGAATTCACATAGAAGGAATTGCAATCCGGCGCTGCAGGGACACAACCTGTTCTGGTACTGTTCCAGACATATCCTGTGATACAATTACAGAGATATTGATTGGTGGCTGCATCCCAAACGGCTTCAGTATTCGGATAAAAAGATGGGCAATCTGGTTTAGCCAGGTCACAACCTGTCCTTGTTGCGTTCCATTGGTAACCCGAGATACAATTGCAGAGGTATTGATTTGACGCTGCATCCCAAACTGCTTCAGTATTCGGATAAAAAGAGGGGCAATCTGGTTTAGCCAGGTCGCATCCTGTCCTGGTACTATTCCATTCATACCCTGAAATACAATTACAGAGATATTGATTGGTGGCTGCATCCCAAACTGCTTCTGTGTTCGGATAATAAGATGGGCAATCTGGTTTGGCCAGGTCGCATCCTGTCCTGGTACTATTCCATTCATACCCTGAGATACAATTACAGAGATATTGATTGGTGGCAGCATCCCAAACTGCTTCTGTGTTGGGATAATACGACGGACAATCGGGTTTAGCTACGACGCAACCTGTTCTTGTGCTATTCCATTCATACCCTGAAATACAATTGCAGAGATATTGATTTGTCGCAGCATCCCAGACAGCCTCTGTATTTGGATAGAAGGATGGACAATCAGGTTTTGCGATGACGCAACCTGTTCTTGTGCTATTCCATTCATACCCTGAAATACAATTGCAGAGATATTGATTGGTAGCAGCATCCCAGACTGCCTCTGTGTTGGGATAATACGACGGACAATCGGGTTTTGATTGAATACATGCAGTTCTGTCAGCATTCCATTCATATCCTTCCGGACAATCGCATTCATATCGGTCACCACGGTAGACTTCTACTGAATTGCTGAACCCCGAGCAGTCGGTGAATGGAATGCATCGGATTTTTCCCGGATCCCACTTGTATCCGTTCACACACTCGCAGACAAAGACACCATTGACTTCCTTTAACTCAGCATTCGGCATTGTGCAAGGTTTGTCATTCCCCTGGCAGTCATAGTTCTTGAGCGCATCGAGAACCGCTTTGAATCGTAGCAGTAAGCTTTGCTCCTGGATAAGCTTATTCAGATTTTGCTTCAGGGTAAGCTTGTAGCACCAATACTGACAAACTTCCTGAAGCATGGTATATGTCACAGTCCTGAGCAAATTCATATTCTCCTGGCTGTTCCAAATCTCATTGAGTGGAGGAAGCTTGACATCATTCATACGGAACTGCGCATACTCCCAGATTGCTATACGGAATGTATTATGGACATCGCTCCATGTCACACGATCGCCCGGTTTGATTTCATGGACATTGGCATATTTTCTCAAATAATGATCAGGATCAAAAATATTGGGATCATTGTCTGCATAATTCGCAAGTGTTTTGATGTTGATGATCAGGATCTCATTATTCAGATATTGGGCAAACTCACCCAATGATTTGATCGCAGAAAAGACAGCAGCAGGAGTGCCACTGCCGGTGAGGTGTGTGATCCCTTCCGTAAATCCCCATTCCGCAATAATCTGTAGCGTTTTCTTCGGTTCGCCATTGATTGCTTCTTCAAGGATCTCGATCGCCTTTGTGATCTTATCGAGATTCTGCATGACGATATTGATATCTCCCCGTCGCGCAATCTCACTTGCAATGCCTGTTCCACTACCAAGTATTTCTGCAGAAGACCATGCATTCCAGAGTTCCACGGCACCACTTTGTAGCCACTTCTTTACTTTTTCACAACCATACTTCTTGATCAACGCAGCAATGTCTCCGTGGACTTTGTCATTTTGATTTTGAACAAGGTCCAATGAGACGCGTTTGTATTGATTCCAGCAATCACAGATCACCGCGTTGCCATCATCCGGGATTCCGATCAGACGAAAACGGCGCTCGCAACTCGCTTCTCTGTCACATTCATCAGTCACGGTATAGGTGATGCCGTATATGGCTCCGGGCCTGCCATCGGCACCGCTCACGAGATAAGGACCTTCGGATGTGACTTCATCGTCAAGTTCACATGATGAAGTGACCAATACAGATCCGACATGGATATCGGTCACAGACTTAATTACAGTATCAGATGGGCATGTGATCTCCAGGGGTTGTCCCTTCAGGGTAAAGCGTTGTTCGCACGCTGCTACCCTGCCACAGCTATCAATGAGTGTAAACGTAAGGACATACACTGCTCCGGGGCAACCCGCTACCCCAGACTCTAAATCTAAGGCAGCCTCTAACTCACCCTCCTCACAGACTTCTGATGTCATGACATCTTCGACTGCAATATTTTCTACGCATTCTACAGTCCGGTCAGGTGGGCATTCGATTTTTGGATCAGCATTGCTGATCGTAAATTGTTGCAAGCACTCAAACTTCCGGTCACAATCGTCCGTAATTGTGTAAATAATCCCGTAGATCGTTCCCGGACAATTTGGAATGCCGCTGACAATACCCACTTCGGTTGTGACGGTGTAGGTCTGATCGCAATATGTTTTGACGGTTGGGGTGCCAATGACAACTTCATCTTCACATTCGATGGTCATGTCCGGGGGGCATGTGATCTCTGGCTCAGGGACTCTCAATGTGAAGTACCACTTGCATTCCGCTTTCCTGTTGCACTCGTCTGTAACTGTAACATCAATCGCATAACGCGCACCATCGCAGTTATCAGTACCTGAGATAAGCACCGGATCGCTCATGTCAGGAGTGTATGCCAGATTACAAGAGACTACGGGTACCGGGAGTTGGATGCTGGCAGGGTCAATTTCATCATAGCAATTCACTGTCATTTCCGGAGGGCACACGATTTCCGGGTCAGGATTCTCAATCGTAAATGTCTGTTTGCAATTCTTTACCCGTCCACATCTGTCATTGACTTCGTATTCGATCACATACTCCGCGCCCGGGCAGTCTGGTTCGCCCTTCACAAGCTGAGGACCATCTGTCGTAATCGTGTAATCGAGCTTGCAGGCGATTGAGACAGTTGGCGTTTCTGGAATAATATCCTGTTCACACATCACCGTGTGATCTGGAGGACAAACGATCTTCAGATCAGGTTGAAGTATGGTAAATAGCTGCTCGCATTCGTCCGTCCTTCCACAAGCATCTGTCACCGTATAGGTCACAGAATACACAGCGCCGATACAATTCGGTTTGCCGATGATCAATACCGGATCCGAGATTTTAACATCATACTTCAGATTACATGAGACAATGACGTCCGCTGGAGGGCCCGTCGAGATATCATCATAGCAGAGCACTTCCTGGTTTGGCGGGCATTTGATTTCAGGCCCTTTATTGTCGATTGTAAATTTTTGCGTGCATTTTGCCGTACGATCACAGCTGTCCGTCACTTCATAGGTGAGCTCATAGACTGAACCCGGACAATCTTCCTTGCCCTTCACAAGTGCAGGACCTGTTACAGAAACTTTCTTTGCCTTTTTGTAGCAACTGATCGTGTATTTCGGTTCACCTTCCTTGATATCCTTTTTGCATTCAACAGTTTGATCAGCCGGACACGTAATCTTCGGAGGGTTGTTTTTGATCGTGATGGTTTGCTCACAATTCACTTCGCGTCCGCAAGTATCCTTGACGACGTACTCCATTTTGTATATCGCATCGGGACAGTTTTTCTTCCCTTTGACAAGCTTCGGTGGACGGGTAGAATGTTTGACGGTCAGGCTGCAACTCGAGGTAACCCTTGGCTGATGAATGATGAGGTCTTCAATACAGGTCACGATCGTATCCTCCGCACAAGTAAATGCAGGTTTTTCATTTTCAATCACGAAAACCTGGATGGCGCTATCCTTCTTATTGCATTGATCCCTTGCGATAAACTTGTAATGATAGATTGCCCCGGGACAATTATCAATGCCATGCTTGAGCATCGGACCAATCGTGTCGATCCGGCCTCCGATTTCACAATGACGATATCCAACAGAGACCCTGGGTTTGATTTCATCTTTGCATTTAATGATTGTCGTATCAGGACATTTGACGACAGGTGGGAGATTGATAAAGTAAGGTTTCTGCTTTGGATTGATTTTGTCATCGATGAACATGCATCTCAGGAAGACCCAGAAATCCGTAATGTCTTGCGTCGAGGTGATTTTTTTGAGTGTGCTTGTGCCAAGCCACATCTGGGATATCTGATGATGCAGGTACGCAGTCTTGAGATACGCGTTGATTTTAGCGATACTGAGCTCAACGCAGGACGGGCATTTAGCGAATGTTGTGCTGTTGATCATGCCCACTTCTTTCGCAATGTGGAAAAGGAGATAGGTGTCCGGACTTTCCTGATGGTAGAGTGAAGAAGGTGGAAAAGGTGCCTGGTTTCCTTCGCCAAATCGCGCACCAAGCACAAACTCATTGGCTGTGATCCCGGTTTGATATACAGGAATGTTGAAGACTTCTTTCCAGAGGTCATTAAAAAATTCCACGTCCTGAGAGGATAAGCCGAGCTTCTTGTCCGCGAACTTTTGACCATAAAAAAAACCAGCCCGGACGAGCTTACAATAGTTGACCAGGGAGTCTTCTACAGCAATCTCATTCCCTGCTGAAACCGCAACCGCGAGCTGCTGATGCAAGGGCGGAGTGACAACAGCCGGATGTTGAGTAGAGAGTAAAACAAACAGAAGAGCAACGAATGATGAGAATGGAGTTCCTGCCATCGCGCGTGTGTTTTTAAGGTGCACACTAAATGTAAGAATTCCGGGCAGAAGCCTTGGCACAGGTTTGTCTGATTTTAGCGAGTGTCAAGCCTAATGATCCGCATTGAATAGAACTTCGAACGAGATACAGGATTTCAGATATCTGCAGGTATTGATCTTAGCTTCTAATCTGGCTCCAATTATCTAAAGTCAAGTTCCAGATGGCAAAGCTTGTCGAACGAGAATTGGAATGAGCTAAATGATACTATAACATATGTAATTGATATTTCTAAACTACCAGAAGGCTTGTACTTTATATCGGTTGTGCCGGCAAAAGGCCATATCTTGAACACCTCTTTTATATTTTATAAAATCTTAGGTTATGAAATCATGTCTATTGCTTATTTCAGGTGCGTTGATATGCCTTACTGCATGTGGCGACAAAGACACGATAAAGTATCCCAGGCTATACACATATTCACACGTTGAGCAGGATGACGGACAGACATATGTGATTGATGCTAATGGCGATGCCGATCCCATACCAACACCAGGAGGCGCGTATGGTGACTTTATTGATTCACTCGAGCAGTTTATTATTAATACACAAAAGGAGTTCTTTTTTATCGAGGAGTTCGAATTGCTTTCAGAGTCGTCTGTGCGATTCAAAGGGTTATTTGATCAGGTGCTTTTGGATACGACATTAACCTATACAATGCAAGACGAGCAACTGGTTATTGAAAACGTTGACCCTGAATTCATAGGTTATGACCCAACGGCTGATGAATTTCAGGTATGCAGTTATGTCCGCTTCGGTTTGCATGGTCCAAATGCACCGCAGCATCCTCAGGAATATGGTATCATCGTAAGTTCATGCGAATATGACTTCACGGGACATCTTGATGATATTCTTGCACGAGAAATTTTTGTGCCTGGAGATACACTAGGCCTTTATATTCTGAAGATGATCTATCAAAAATAAGACAACATGATGCTCAAGTAGGTATTTGACAAGGCGATGCGTGCCTGGACAATAAAGGGATAAGTTCATTCAAAATGTTTCTGTACAACCCAATGAGGCGTTTCACTGATCGCATCATGTATTCAAGTCGTCGAGTCCTTTTGAACCGGTTGATTACTTAATTACTCAAGTTTCGGTACTCCAATTTTAATTCTTTTGTTCTTTTTGCTTGACCAAAAAGAACCAATGCCAAAGGCATGCCCTTGGCAAAAGTCAAGGCTGTGAATGCTTGTCTAACAGCGAGTAGGCTTGCTCTTCTGCCCGCGATCAGAGTCTCTACCTGGTAGAGACGACCGACACCTTGCCTTTAGTCCAAAATTAGTTGCGCCTCACTTCGCTGATCGCTTCATGCCCACCCGCGCCAACTCGCTGTGCCA
>DATDQA010000006.1:0-16514 GCA_035292505.1 Saprospiraceae bacterium
GATAATAGGTCTGGCGTTTTGTATTGAACGCATCATCACTCTGAATTTAGCCACTGCCAATACAGATAAACTCCTCGGAAATATTGAATCCAAATTATCAGAAGGCGATCTGGAAGGAGCGATGGAAGTGGCAAAGTCAACCCCAGGGCCGGCGGCAAGTGTTTTATATGAAGGACTTCGGAATTCCAAACAAGGGCCTGATGCCGTCGAAAAGGCAATTGTGTCATATGGGAGTGTGCAAATGGGAATGCTTGAAAGGGGACTCGTATGGATTGCATTGTTTATTGCGGTAGCGCCCATGCTTGGGTTTTTGGGAACTGTGGTCGGGATGATCCAGGCATTTGATCGTATTGAAGCAGTCGGAGATATTTCGCCTACGGTGGTGGCGGGAGGTATTAAGGTCGCGTTGCTGACTACCGTCTTTGGACTTATTGTTGCGATTCTGCTGCAGATCTTCTACAATTACATTGTATCAAAAATTGATAGCATTGTAAACAGGATGGAAGAGGCATCCATTGGACTTGTGGATGTGTTGGCTAAAACAAACATGCTTAAATAACCGCGAACTATGTATAAGTTTTTAGCAAAGAACAGCACAAGTGTCGGGTTTGGCCTGGGTGTGGTTGTTTCCGTGATTGCAATGATCACGATTTTCTCGGGTCTTGGTACATACAACAATCTTCCTGACACAGAGCGCAGCACAACCTCGATTTTTAATGCAGGCCTTATGGGCGCAATCATCCTGATGATTGCAGCGGCGGTATTGATGGTTGGGTTTGGATTGTATCAAATCATTATTCATCCCAAAGGGGGTATCGGGTTGTTGTTAGGAGTCATTGGGATAGGGCTGATCGGATTTCTCTTCTACAAGTTTTCCAAGGTAGAGACATCTGGCAAAGTATATGAACAGATACAACAAGGGTTGTTGAGTGAAGGAATGACGAAAATTCTCAACGGGGCGCTTTGGGTCATGATCGTCCTGATAGGTGTTGCGTTGTTGGGACTCATCTTCTCTGAAATCAGAAATCTCTTCAAGTAATGGGACGCACAAAAACACGGGAGAGGTTTGCCAATCAAATCAATGCCGGATCCATGGCGGATATTGCTTTTCTTCTGCTCTTCTTTTTCCTTGTCACAACAACAATTCTCGAGGATAAGGGTATTCTGGTGAAACTGCCGCCGTGGTCAGACGAAGAACCGGATATCACGAAACTGAAGACAAGAAACGTCTTTTCAGTTTTAGTGAATGCTTCAAATCAGCTCCTGGTTCGCGGTGAGATCATGCAGGTCTCTGATCTGCGTGAGCGCACCAAAGAATTTATTTCAAACCCGGACAGAAGAGAAGATCTCGCAGAGTCCCCATCCAACGCAATTATCTCATTGAAAAACGACAGGGGCACGAATTACAAAACCTATCTCGGTGTCTACAATGAGCTCCAGGCTGCTTATAATGAGCTGAGAAATGAGACGGCATTAAAACGGTATGGAAAGGAGTATGAATATTGTACTGCAGAACAAAAGAACAAGATTCGGAATGAAATCCCATTGGTCATTTCTGAGGCAGAACCTACCGCGTTTGGAGAAGAGGGCAACTAATACAGTCACCTTATCAGATTCTAAATAGAACAGATCATGTCGAAATTTTCGAAGAAACGCGGAAAATCAACACCTGCCATTTCTACGGCTTCATTACCCGATATTATCTTTATTCTGCTTTTTTTCTTTATGGTTGTGACAGTGATGCGCGACGCAGAACTTAAAGTTTCTGTAAGTACCCCAAATGCCACAGAGTTGACTAAACTTGAGAATAAATCGCTCGTCAATTTTTTATATATCGGGAAACCGCTTGAGCGATTCAAAACCATATATGGCACAAAGCCACGTCTGCAGTTAGGAGATAAGATTTCTGAAATACACGATATTCCCATTTTTCTGGAAAAACACCGGATTAAGGTTTCCGAAAATCAGCGCCCGGGAATTAGTTCTTCGCTGCGTGTCGATGGTAACGTCACAATGGGTATCGTTCAGGATGTCAAAACTGAATTGAGAAAGTCGAATCAACTGAAGATAAACTACTCCGCAAAACCCAGGGCAAGGGAATAGAATTTTCTTGATCACCGCAACCTGTCCATTGACTTCACAAGTCGCTCATCTTTCCGGATAAAATAAATCGCGAGAGCGGTAAAGATCATACTTGCCACAGGCATCAATATGCCTGCCTGTTTCTGAATTTCCGAATCAGTAATTGTGAAGGACTGATTGCTAAAATACACGTATGCCACAACAATGATCAGAATAGTCAAGAAGATCACGATATAATTAAGTCCTATCTGGATCTTCCGTTTTTTATACATAAAAATGCTTATTAGTAATAAGAGAATACTTATACCGGTCAATATCTCCAAAACTAAATTGTCGCGTACAGAATATTTGCCATCACTGAATATTCCCTGTGATTCCTGTAAGTTGGTCGCCAAAGGGAGAGGAATGAGCGCGGCAAACGCAACCGCAGCAAGTAACAAGAAAATTGTCTGGATTCTTTGTATCATTGAATGTCTTGAATTGACGAACGCAAAATAGCGATTCTCACAGTTACCTTAAAGGCGATGCAGGACTACCCGAGCTATTGGGAACAGACTACGTTTTTGACGCCATTCGATATCCTGATTATCGGTAGCGGGATTGTTGGATGTGTGGCAGCACTCCACTGTGCGTCCGGTAATCCAGGTCTGCGCATCGGTATCGTGGAACGCGGCGTCCTGCCTACCGGTGCAAGTACTCGTAATGCCGGGTTTGCCTGTTTTGGAAGTATCACTGAGATCTGCAAGGATATCAGGACGATGGGTGAGACGTCGACCTATGATCTCATCGCAAAACGGAAATCAGGCCTCCAGCAACTCTTTAAGTTGATCTCTCCTACAGAACTTGATTATAACCCAACAGGCGGCTATGAAGTGTTTTTAGAACAAGATGAACATCTATATCAGCAATGTCTCAAGTCGATCGATGATTTAAATAGCAGACTTATCTCCCTGTTCGGTTCAGATCCGTTTGTGCCAGATGATACGATCGCGGAAAAAATGAAACTGAAAGATATTGCCCATGTGATCAGGCATCCCTTCGAAGGTGTATTGCATCCCGGGAAGATGATGGAGCGGTTTATTCACGTTGTACAAAGTGCAGGCATTGCTGTCCTAAATGGGGTTGAGATCCAACAGTTGATCAATGAAGATACATTCGTCCGGATCAAAGGGAAAGGAGGATTAGAACTCAAAGCCAGGTATGTGATCGTCGCTACGAATGCATTTGCCAATCAACTGATTCCGAATCTTGCATTAATTCCAGCGCGAAACCAGATATACATGACTCAACCCATTCCGGATCTCAGATTGCAGGGTTGTTTCCATTACGATCATGGTTTTATATATTTCAGGGAAGTGGATGGTCGTGTTCTCATCGGGGGTGCGCGAAATTTAGACTTTGAGGGTGAAAGGACTGCGGAATTCGGGCTTACTGGACAAATCAGACAGCGTTTGACTGGCTTCCTGAGTCAACATATTCTACCCAATACACCGTTTACCATGGAATATGCATGGAGTGGAATAATTGGCATCGGAGATGAAAAAGAACCAATTATAAAAATGACAGATGAGCGTATCGCAGTGGCTGTCCGGTTAAGTGGCATAGGGGTGGCTATTGGCAGTCTGGTTGGATATCAGGCAGCACAATTAATTTTAGCCCGCATATAAACATCACCTTGCAGATGTCTCGATTCAATCAAAAGGGTAATGCCGGCGTTTTCATACAATGGATAAAAATATATTGGAGACCGTGCCTCTCCTTTTTTTTACTCATGCCATTGGACATCTTCTCACAAGAGGTACAGGATACCACTTCTGACAAAGTGCATATTGATCATGCTGACATTGTCATTGGTGAGACGGTCGGTGCACATGAATTTCTCTATCTGAAAGGCAATGTGGAGCTCTCGCAAGACTCAGTCTATCTCTATTGTGATTCCGCGCATGTCATTGATAAACGTGAAGTAGCTGCCTTTGGTAATGTGATCATTCAGAAGGGAGACTCCTTACAGGTCTATGCAGATACGCTTCTCTACTTCGCGGATACGAGAATGGCAGATCTGAAAGGTGAAGTTGCATTGATACATGGAGGACAACAACTCTGGACAACTCATCTGGTATACGATATGAATCTCAATATCGCACGGTACAATGAGCCCGCAGAACTTATTGATGGTACCACTCAGCTCGCCAGCAAGCAAGGTGCGTATTGGGTGGATACTGAAGAAGCTCTTTTTATAGATAGTGTTGTGGTGATAGATCCGGAGTTTAACATGATCAGTGATTCCCTGCGTTACAATGCCTCGAGCCAGATTGCACGCTTCATTGCTCCCACATGGATCTTTCAGGATGGCGCCACGGTATATTGTGAGGCAGGATTTTACAATCTCGTGGATCGCAAAGCCGTGTTCCGTGAGAACGCGGAATACATAAAAGATAACCAACGTGCATGGGCTGATCTCATTACATATGACGGAGTGACCCGGGAAGTCAGGTTGATTGGCAATGCATATTATGTCGAAGATTTACGTCGAGCTCACGGTGATACCATACGTTACAATGAAGAAACAGGCAATGTCAGAATTGCCGGCCATGCTGAATTTCAGGATGCCGGGAGATATATGCAATCGGCGAAGTCCATCACCTACAATCGCACAACGGAGAGCCTGTCAACGGAAGGTCGCGGTGTTCTCACTGAAGGTACCCAGATCATTGCCGCGGATCATTTCAGGCAGGAATCAGGGATTGGCTTTGTAAGTGGTAACGTTGTGTTTCGTGACACAGCTGCACAGGTTGTCCTTGAAAGTGATCATGGGGAATATATAAAAGAGACGGGCTATTTAAAAGCATATGGGACTTCCAGACCCTTGCTGAAAACTCTGATAGATGCAGATACATTATTTATGACTGCAGATACACTCATTTCTCATGAAGTACGTGATACGATAATAGGTGATACGATCAGGTCTATGACAGGTTATCACGATGTGCGGATCTTTCGTGGAACGATGCAGGGGCTGTGCGATTCTCTCACCTTCGATGGCCGTGATTCAATATTCAGGATGTATGGTGATCCTGTCCTTTGGAGTGATACGACGCAGTTTATAGCGGATACCATTGATCTTCATCTCCGCAATAAGGCACTCGAGAAAGTGACATTGCGCAACAATGGACTCATCATCAGCTCGGTACAAAAGCTGTTTTACAATCAAATCAAGGGTAAACGTATCGTAGCGGAAATCGAGGAGAATGAAATACAGGAAATGCATGTCACCGGGAATGCGGAGTCGATTTATTATGCACAGGATGACGAACAGGCATTTCTTGGTGTCAATCGCGTCGCCTCAAGTGAAATCTATTTTGTCTTTCAGGAAAGTAAAATAGATCAGATTAAATTCACCACAAAACCGTCAGGGACGATGACCCCAATGAACCAGGTCGATCATCAACTCATGCGGTTAGATGGATTCGTATGGAGAGAGGAAACGCGTCCGAAAGATTTACAGGATTTATTTTGAATACAGCAATGTGTAGGCTCTTCCAGGTCTTCATCATACTTTGTGTTGGGAGTTTGGGTATTGCTCAAAGTAATACGGATGAACTCTGGAAGTCTGCACAAGATGCATACCTGAAGCACGAATTTGACACTGCATCATCGATCTTCGAGCAAATTATCGCCCAATCACCGGCATCAACAGCTGCAATGTACAATCTCGGTAACTGTTATCTGCAGGAGGGGAATATTGGGAGAGCAATCCTGTGGTATGAACGTGCAAGGAAGATAAAGCCGCGTGATATCGACGTCCTGCACAATCTCCGTATTGCAAAGGCAAGACGTGAAAATCCCGTTGTTGAAATTCAGGAGTTCTTCGCAATGCGCTGGATGCGCGCTTTGTCAGAGACGCTGACTGTGTCGATGTGGGCAATTTTGAGTCTTCTGCTTTTCTGGTTTCTTATCGGCACTTGTGCAGGGTCCATACGACGAGGGAGGTGGGGTGTCAGACGCGGGATTGTATTTGCACTTGCGATATGCTTCTTTCTGGTCCTGAGCATGGGAATACAGAGGTATCAGAATTTGCATCGGAATGACGTGGCGATAGTTGTAGAAAATCAAGTACAAGTTTCGATAGCCCCTGATGCAGAAAGTAAACTCGTTGCGATAATCGGGCCTGGAGAAATGGTGGCTATCCTTGATTCACTGAACAATCATCTGAAGATACGACTTGCAAATTTTGAGCATGGCTGGATCCCGGTACAAAGCGTGGAAAGAATCTAAGGTGACCGCGCGATCACTTCGCGTGCGAGTTGACAGGCAATTTCAAGTTGTTGCTCCCGCGTGAGAAATGTGTTGTCAATGTCGATTGCATCTTCTGCCCTGCGTAAGGGCGAATCTTCACGTGTTGTGTCGATTCGATCCCGATAGGCGAGACTTTCTGCAACCTCTTCTCTTGTCGTATCCATACCACGCTCGATGAGTTCGGCATACCGTCGTTCGATGCGCACCTCCATACTGGCCATGAGAAAAATCTTGAGCTCTGCATGCGGAAATACCACAGTCCCGATGTCACGTCCATCCATCACGACTCCGGTACCTTCTGGAGCTAATTTGCGCAGCTGTGACACCAGGAATCGACGAACTGCCGATATTGCGGCTACCGGACTCACAAGTCTATTCACAGAATTTGATCTGATATCCTCTTCCACATTTTCGCCGTTGAGGAGCGTGATGTAGTGGTCTTTCGTCCTGGTAAAATTGATTTCAATTTCAGCCAATGCTGCTTCTACTTCCGGAAGGTTGTCGATCGGAATCTGATGACGGATAAAAAACAACGTCACAGCGCGGTACATGGCACCGGAGTCTATATGCAGATAATGCAGTGTGGCAGCAAGGTCTTTGGCGAGAGTGCTCTTACCACACGAGGAATAACCGTCAATCGCTATAATGATATCTCGTGACACGCGTGTAAAAAACAAAAAAGTCCTGTAATGCCACAGGACTTTTTTGTGTAAGACTTGGTGGTTATAACCATGGAGTCAATACTCGTCCTCGTTGAACAGGAAATCGTCCTTTCGGGGATAATCTGGCCAGATATCCTCAATGCTCTCAAACAGCTCACCCTCATCCTCCATTTGCTGTAGATTTTCAATCACCTCAAGTGGTGCCCCTGATCGAATGGCATAGTCGATCAACTCATCACGCGTCGCCGGCCAGGGAGCCTCTTCCAGGTGATGCGCGAGTTCCAATGTCCAGTACATTTTTCCTTGAATTGAATCAGTTAATCAATAGAATTACCACACGTAAACTCAGAACTTCTTTCAAATGTTCCCCACCCTGAATTTGGCCGCAAATGTATCAAACTCTGCCACGTATTTGCGCCGGACTATGAAAAAATGTTCAGCAGGGCGGCATCGTTAAAAAGACCTCTAACCCACTTGAAAAGAGGAAAGTATGCATTGCCACGCATCAATCATTGACATACATGTCAGATTGCCGGACATGGATAGCACATGATAGAAAATGCATCAGTCGATGATCAACATCGCGTCGCCATAACTGAAGAATCGATACTTTTTATTCATCGCGATCTTATATGCATCCAGGATAAGTTCGGGTCCTCCAAAGGCACAGACCATAATCAACAAGCTGCTTTTTGGCAGATGAAAATTGGTAATCATTGCGTTTGCAATTGCGAAATCGTATGGAGGAAAAATGAACTTATTTGTCCAGCCTTCTACCTCCTTGAGCATATTCGTCGCGGATACAGAAGACTCAATGGCACGCATGCTCGTGGTGCCGACAGCACATACGCTTTTATGATTCCGCACCGAAGCATTGACAGTCTCAGCAGCTTTATGATCGATCCTGTAATACTCAGCATCCATTTTATGCTTTGAGAGATCCTCGACATCGATACTGCGAAATGTTCCCAATCCGATATGCAGGGTGACTTCTGCAAAGTTGACGCCTTTGATCTCACAGCGTTTCAGGAGTTCACGGCTGAAGTGCAGGCCTGCGGTTGGTGCTGCAACTGCACCTACTTCTCGGGCATACAACGTCTGATAACGCTCCTTATCCAGAGCTTCAGCAGGGCGATTGATGTATCGCGGCAGAGGGGTAGTTCCGAGTTTCGCCATTTCCGCGCGGAACTCCTCATCGTCTCCATCAAAGAAGAAACGGATTGTGCGGCCTCGGCTAGTCGTGTTGTCTACCACTTCTGCGACCAGGATATCGTTGCCCTGGTCATCCTCAAAGTAGAGTTTGTTTCCGACTCTGATCTTTCTTGCCGGATCTACGAGTACATCCCATAGACGAGCACTTGCATTGAGTTCGCGCAGAAGAAAAACCTCAATCTTAGCCCCTGTCTTTTCCTTGTTGCCAAACAGGCGAGCCGGAAATACCTTGGTATTGTTCAGAACCATACAGTCCCCATCACCGAAATACTCAATGACATCCTTGAAGATGCGGTGCTCGATCTGACCGGTCTTCCTATGGATAACCATCATCTTTGCCTCGTCGCGTTCCTTTGCGGGGTATTTTGCAATGAGTTTTTGCGGGAGTTCATAGTCGAATTGAGAGAGCTTTGTCCTCATTCCTTGGAGTAGTTTGTCAAAAGAAGGTGCAAAAATAGAAATTCACAGCAACCGGACGCGGTAAATCTTGCATCTGGATGATCCTGACGACAATGTCCATTGAAATCCCGGCGATGAAGGTGATGGAGGCCGAATTGATCTAAATCCTGTAATCCTCCCGGGAAATCGGAATATTTTTAAGTCAGAAAAGCGGACATTACAGGGGTAAAGACAGGACAAGATGCTGCTATTTAAAGCGATTTATGAAAGTATTGTGCAGGCAGTGCAGGAGCTAAACAGCAATAAGCTGCGAAGTTTTCTTTCCTCTCTGGGTATCACCATTGGTATCTTCTGTATCATCTCGGTCTTGTCGGCAGTAGACAGCCTCGAACGCAATATCAGTGACAGTTTTGAAAAACTGGGAAACGACGTCCTCTATGTAGACCGGCAGCCCTGGAATGAAGATCCGGAGTCAAACTGGTGGAAATACATGCGCAGACCGGCACCGGATTACGAGGATTACGAAGTGCTTAAAGCAAATGTAAAACGCGCTGAGTTCGCCTCCTTGACCATTTTTATTCCCGGGCGTACGATTGAATTTGGGTCTTCACACGTGCGCGGCGGATATATGGCAGGACTCACTTATGATTATGCAGACATCTCCAGGCTTGAATTTCAGGATGGGCGCTATTTCACACCTTATGAATACGAAACTGGGGCAAATAAAGTGATCCTGGGTTTTAGTGTTGCTGACGAACTTTTCCGCAGCATTGATCCAATCGGGAAGACTGTGAAAATGGCAGGCCAGAAATTCCAGGTGATCGGTGTGTTGAAAAAAGAAGGTAATTCCCTGATCAATATCTTTCAATATGATCAGGCAATCCTCATCAGTTTTCATACGGCAAAGAAGCTCGTGAATGTAAAAACCGGCTCTACATGGGGTACCATGTTGAACGTCAAGGCCAGACCTGGTGTGGAGTTAGTGGACTTACGGGATGAAGTCACCGGCGTGCTCAGAGCTCATCGGAAACTCAAGCCTAAAGAGGAGAGCAATTTTGCAATCAATGAACTGTCCATGTTCACAAATTTGTTGCGTCCTGTCTTCGGGATGATGAATGTTGTAGGATTTGTGATTGGGTTATTTGCAATGATTGTGGGGGCGTTTTCCGTCGCTAATATCATGTTTGTGTCGGTCAAGGAGCGGACAAATATTATCGGTATTAAAAAGGCACTAGGCGCAAAAAGAGGGATCATTCTCCTGGAATTTCTGATCGAAGCGATTCTCCTTTGTATTGTGGGAGGACTATTCGGACTTGGTGTCGTGATGCTTGTACTCCGTTTTGTATCGGGAGTGTTTCACTACGAGATGTTTGTATCTACGGGCAATATTATCGCCGGTCTGATGGGAGCCATTGTGATTGGAGTCATTGCCGGCATCATACCCGCAATGCAGGCAGCACGCATGGATCCAGTGGAGGCAATCAGAAAATAAAACGATTCAGAAAGTCTGGAGATGTCGAGGTCTACTTAGCAACAGATTTTACGACAGCGGTGAACGCCCCAGCGTCATTCACTGCGAGGTCTGCAAGTACCTTTCTGTTGAGCTGTACATTCTCTTCCTGAAGTCCATGGATAAGCTTCGAATAGGTAGTGTCATTGAGTCTTGCAGCGGCATTGATACGGGCGATCCAAAGTCGACGAAATGCACGTTTTTTATTGCGCCGGTCTCTGTAAGCGTAACCTAAGGCTTTGTCAACGGCATTCTTCGCGACTGTATAGACATTCTTACGCGCTCCGAAATAGCCCTTTGCGGCATCGAGGATTCGCTTTCTTCTCTCGCGTGAGGCAACTGCGTTAGATGATCTTGGCATAATATGATGATTTAGTCCAGTACAGAGGCTTTAATAGAGAAGCGCTTGATTGGCCTGTACTCTCGTTAAATAAAAAATCGTGTTTGAATTAAAGTCCGAGCATACGTTTGACCCTGGACTCATCAGCCGATGACACCATTGTAGCATCCCGTAAACGCAATTTCTGCTTGTTGGTTTTGTTTCTCATCATGTGCGATGTGTTGGCCTGGAATCTCTTGATCTTACCTGTTCCTGTCACTCTGAAGCGTTTTTTCGCACTGGAATGAGTTTTGACTTTTGGCATGACTACGGTGTTTTAAGAAGCGGGCGCAAATGTACATGAATAATCTCAAAAATCCCGCTAACAGAAATTTGGATTTATCAACCCTCATCTGAGTTTTCATTCGCATCGGATTTGACTCGCTGAGGTTTGGGCATCAAGGCTTTACGCGATAAACGATACTTACCTGTGCGCTTGTCAATTTCGACGAGTTTTACTTTCACCGTATCCCCTTCAGAAAAGACGTCTTCGATCTTCTCAATACGGGAATGCGATACTTCAGAGATATGCAACAGACCGCTTCTTCCCATAAAGTCAATGAAAACCCCATATGGCATCAGTGATGCGACGCGGCCGTCATAGACATTGCCAACTTCTGGTACATGTGTGATGGTGTCGATACGTGCCCTGGCCCGTTTGACAGACTCCTGATCAGTTCCATAGATATGCACGACACCTCTGCCATCCACTTCATCAATATTGATAGTCGTCCCTGTGGTCTCCTGTAGTTCCTGGATTATTTTTCCTCCTGGGCCAATCACTGCACCGATGAAACTCTTCTCAATAGTCAACATTTCGACGCGGGGTGCATGAGGTTTGAGATCCGGACGAGGAGATGCGATACCTTCCTTCAATTTATTCAGGATGTGCAGACGTCCGTGACGAGCCTGATTCAGAGCTTGTTCAAGGAGTTCATAGGGCATCCCATCGACTTTGATATCCATCTGACATCCAACAATACCCTTCTCAGTTCCTGTGACTTTGAAATCCATGTCGCCAAGCGCATCTTCATCTCCGAGGATATCAGATAAAATAGCGATGCGTCCTTCTTCCGCGATCAAACCCATTGCGATACCCGCTACATGCTCGGGTATCTGAATCCCGGCATCCATCAACGCGAGTGAGCCGGCACACACCGTCGCCATCGATGAAGAACCATTGGATTCCAGGATGTCTGATACAACTCTGATTGTGTATGGTGAATCCTCAGGCATGATCTGTCTCAGGGACCTTCCTGCAAGATTCGCGTGTCCTACTTCGCGTCTTCCAGGTCCGCGTTGTGGCTTTATTTCGCCAACTGAAAACGACGGAAAGTTGTAATGAAGGATAAAATTCTCATTGCGCATCTCAAGGGCATTATCCACAAGCATTTCATCGCGCTTGGTGCCAAGCGTCACAGACGTTAAAGCCTGAGTTTCGCCCCTGGTAAAAATGGCTGATCCATGTGCGGATGGGAGATAGTCGACTTCAGTCCAGATTGGCCGAATTTCATCTAATTTACGGCCGTCGAGACGAATTTTGTGATCCAACACGACTTTCCGGATGACTTCTTTTTTTAACTTTTCAAAGATGGTAGAGACATCTGCACCATGTTCGTCAAGATACTCTTCGCCATGTTTCTTGATCAATGCGGCTTCAAGCGATTCCTTGATAACATCAAATGCATCTTTTCTTACCTTTTTATCCAAGGCAGACTTTGCTATCTGAACTATTTGGTCCGAAGCAAAATCAAAGACAAAAGCCTTGAGCTCTTGGTCTAATTCTGGAAATGCCAACTGCCGTTTCACGGTTGCTTTTTCACCGACTTTCATGGCGAGATCCAGTTGGGCCTGACATTGAATTTTGATGACGCTGTGACCATATTTGATCGCTTCGACCATATCTTTCTCAGAACATTGTTTTGCCTCACCTTCTACCATCATGACATCAGCCATCGTAGCGGCCACAATGATGTCCAGATCTGCCTCATGCAACTCCTTGCGACCAGGGTTGATGTGGAATTTTCCTTCAATGCGGGCCACACGTACTTCAGAAATCGGTCCCGACCATGGAATATCTGAAACGGCCAGAGCGCTTGAAGCGGCCAGCGCTGCAAGTGCATCAGGCATATCATCACCATCTGCAGATAAAAGTGTAATGATGACCTGCGTTTCATTCATGTATCCATCTGGAAACAGCGGCCTTACGGCTCGGTCAACCAGCCTGGAGATGAGTACCTCATAATCGCTCAGTTTTCCTTCACGGCGAAAGAAGTTACCTGGGATCTTGCCTGCAGCAGCGAACTTTTCCTGATAATCCACAGAGAGAGGGAAGTACCCCTGACCTTCCCGCGGTTCTTTTTCCGAACAGACGGTTGCGAGGATCATGGTTTTACCCATGCGCACCATAGCTGCTCCGTGGGCCTGAGTTGCCAGTTTACCAGTTTCGATGTCTACTTTCCGGCCATCAGGTAATTGAAAGCTTTGTGAGATAGGAATTTGCTTGCCCATAAATATTAGAATTGATGCGTAAAAGCATCTTGCTGACCCTGTCCTCCGTTATTGCCAGGATCGGGTTTTCATTGAAATAAGACGAAAAAAGTGCAGGCAACGGAGAGCAACTGCGGCTGTCACCTTACTTTCTGATGCCCAGGCGATCAATCAGATCACGGTACTTACCAATGTCTTTCCCGGACAGGTAATTGAGCAATCTCTTTCTTTTCCCTACCAGGGTGAGTAAGGAACGCCGGCACGAGTGGTCATTCTTGTTTTTTTGCAGATGAGCCGAAAGACCTTCTATACGACTCGTGAAGAGCGCAATCTGTGCTTCCGAACCCCCTGTGTTCGTTTGTATGCCACCGAATTGTGTAAAGAGCTCCAGTTTCTTTTCTGGTGTGAGATAAGTTGACATTTCTTTTCTCGATTCTAGTTTTTGACTATTTTTTCGCGGCGCAAAAGTAATTTATTCTTTTGAAATCCACACTAAGTATTCTGGACTAGCCCTGGACTACATGCTCTGAGGCTCTGAAGTCTTGGCTGCCTCCCAAAGAGCATCCATTTCGGAAAGCGTCATATCCATGAGTGGTCTAGGTGCATGTTGCTCAATGTAACGGAATCTCTTGATAAACTTCTTATTCACTCTCTCCAAAGCAAGCTCGGGATCAATGCCACAAAAGCGTGCATAGTTGATAAGCGAAAACAATACATCCCCAAATTCTTCGACTGTACGCTCAGAAGGTCCTGAGAGTTCACGGACAGCCTTGAATTCCCTGAGTTCTTCTTCGACCTTGTCCCAGACCTGATTTACATTCTCCCATTCAAATCCTACTTGCCGCGTTTTTTCCTGCAGGCGCACTGCTTTCACCATAGCTGGTAAAGCTGTTGGTACTCCATCCAGGACGGATTCTTTGCCTTCTCCTTTCTTGATGGCTTCCCAGTTTCTTTTGACTTCTTCTGCGTCAGCAACCACTGTGTCTCCATAGATGTGCGGATGACGTCTGATTAGTTTTTCGGAAATCGTCTCCAGACAATCCACCAGATCGAATGCTCCAACCTCAGAGCCAAGTTTGGCATAAAATACCATGTGCAGAAGGAGATCACCTACCTCCTCTTTGATTCCTGTCAAGTCATGTTCTGCAATCGCATCAGCAAGCTCGAATGCCTCTTCCAGTGTCAGATTGCGAAGTGTCTCAAAATTTTGTTTTTTGTCCCATGGGCAATGGGCCCGTAATGTATCCATGATGGAAACAAGTCGTATGAATGCCTGTGCTGTCCGGGCAGCATGATCTGTCTTCCGATATTCAGTCTCTACTACTTTGGGGTCTTTCACAACCAGATTTCGCTACTTTTGTTATCAATATCAATCAAAGGTAATGGAACAATTTCTGTATATGCTCCTTGTCGTTTTCGGGTTTATCCTGATTTCCTTTTTTCTGATCAACCTGCGTCACATCTTTACAGGGAAGGAATTCCGCGGGACATGTGCTTCGAATAATCCTTTGATTCGGGAGAGGATGGGAGAATGTTCTGTCTGTGGGAGTAAGGTCGGAGAGGCGTGCAAGCAGGATAAGTAAATCCGTCTTCTAATCCAACAAATGTCCGAGGATATCTTTTTTAGTACGCAGATACTTGGCATTGAGTTCAGACGGCTCGATCTGTATTGATACACGCTCCACAATTTCAATCCCGTCCTTACGCAGCGACGCTATTTTTTGCGGATTGTTTGTGAGTAGACGAATCCGTGTAAGTCCTAAGTCTTTCAGAATCAGAGCAGCGATTTCGTATGTCCGTTCGTCTGCTTCAAATCCGAGTTGATGATTGGCATCGACTGTGTTTAGACCATCATCCTGCAAATTATACGCACGCAGTTTATTGATCAATCCTATCCCACGGCCTTCTTGTCGCAGATAGAGCAGCACACCTTTTTGACGATAAATCATATCTAACGCTCTGTGCAGTTGTGCGCCACAGTCGCACCTTGTGGATCCCAGGAGATCCCCGGTCAGGCACTCAGAATGCACACGTACGAGGGGAGTATGACCAAGCGTAAATTCAGGATGCACAATAGCGAGCTGTGGTAAGGGTTCCATCGATCGATTGGCGTAGGCAAGCACCTGGAATTCTCCCCACGAAGTCGGTATACGGGCTGATACCTGTTTTTTCATGTCTATCGATTAAATCTTCAGGGGTTGAGCCATAAAGCCATTACAACGGCACCAGATAGTGCCTCCCAGTTTTACCGAAATATAGGTGGTTTATTTCCAAAACCTCAGATATCCTGAAAGTCCCAACTATCGCTAGCAAACAAACAGGGCTGGAGAAAAGTTTTAGGTGGGTGATTCAACTTCTGCGTTGTGTCCCTGTCAGGTCCACAACCATAGAAAATCCACTCAATAAGATGATCCCGGCAGCAATACAAATTATTAACATGTTCTCGTTTTTCAGGTGATGCATTCGTATCAATGTCCCAGGGATGGGCGAATTTGATGAATTCCTTCCAAAAGACAAACAAATAGGGTTATGTATTTGATATTTTTTTTCTTTATATGAAAACAATTTCAATATTATGCAATGTGCCAGTCTCATTAAGTGGTTTCAAAAAATCACCTAGGGTTCGTGTTTTTTCAGCGCAATGCATTTTCTACCTTTACGAGTAAACAAGATTGATCATGGGACGTCATTTCGTCGTTATAGTCTGTATTTCTTTTCTGGTTCTCTCTGGCATATCGGGCATTATTGCGCAGACACCTGACCGCTACACTGCTGGTGAGCTTTACGAAGCTATCCAGAAGCTTCGGGTTTTAGGTTCGGTTCTGTATGTGGCTGCGCATCCTGACGATGAAAACACACGCCTGATCAGTCACCTGGCAAATGACCTAAAGGTGCATACCACATACCTGTCTATCACACGAGGAGATGGTGGTCAAAATCTTGTGGGACCCGAAATCAGTGAATTACTTGGGGTGATCCGGACGCAGGAATTGATGCAAGCGCGTCAGATCGATCATGGCGCTCAGAGATTTACCAGGGCAAACGACTTCGGTTATTCTAAAACATCGGATGAGACCCTGGAGATATGGAATGAAAAAGAGATTCTGTCCGATGTCGTATGGGCTATTCGAACTATACAACCAGATATTATTATCAATCGCTTTAGCGCCCTTTCCACGGATGGCAATCATGGGCATCATGTCGCATCAGCATTCCTTTCCTCAAAAGCATTCGATGCCGCCGCAGATCTCACGGTCTATCCTGATCAGCTGAATCACGTGAGGACATGGAAGGCTTCGCGCTTATACTTAAACACCACTTGGTGGTTTTATGGAAGCAGAGAAAAGTTTGACCAGATAGACAAAAGCCGGATGGCAGAAATAGATGTCGGTCTTTACAACCCTGTGACCGGATGGTCCAACACCGAAAGCGCGGCAATCTCACGGAGCATGCATAAAAGTCAGGGATTTGGATCGAGTGGTAC
>DATDQA010000007.1:0-42707 GCA_035292505.1 Saprospiraceae bacterium
GAATCGCCTGGCGCTCGTTATATTAAACGCACTTGCCTCCACCGGTCCATAGCCCGCTCCCGATCCGTTTCCGACATGCAGACCTGATCCTCCATACCAACTGATATAGTTTGTGCCGCCACCGATCGCATCCAGATGAAGATTGCCACTGGATGAATGAAAAAGCTGGACATATCGTGTACCTGAAGCATCATAGATTTTCAATTGACCGTCATTGCCGATGTTCAGTGTGGACTGTATCCATGCAGTACCATTCTGATAGATGGCCATCCTCGTAGCACTGTTAACTCTGAAATAAAGGCTATTAGAGTCAGTGATGTGCTCGTTGTTATAGATGATACCACCGAACGCAGCATTAGCAGGATTGCCAAACAGAACACCGCTCTCATTTGCTGACGGAGTCACGATGTTGACATAGGCATTGTTGTCATCCTCTACACCAATGACCGCGCCGGAATGAAAGGATGCACCAGAATTGCCGTTAGACACATGGAGTTTTCTTTGAGGTGAGCTGACACCGATACCGGTATTGCCATTCTTTAAAATGATGAGCGCATCTGAGCGTGAACCATTCCCGGTGCCATTGCCAATGACGAATAACCTGTCTGTGGGTATCGCTGAGGAAGTACTTGCCGGAGTATAATCTGTATTCCATATTCCAACAGCTGTTTCATATCCCGATCGCGCCAATGAGAATGCTCCCAACGCAGTGCAATGCTCCCCGCTCGCGATAGCGTTCCTTCCCATTGCTGTTGAAATATATCCAGAGGCGTCACAACTAAATCCTATTGCTGTCGAGGCAATTCCTTTGGCTTTTGTTCCATAACCCATCGCAATAGAATAGTCGCCGGTACTATCAATATTCCAATTGCCATTGTCTACATACCCGACCCTGAATGCTGCCTTGTCCGGGTACCACATCATCCTCCTTCCTGCACCACTCAACGGTGGATTACCTGGCATCGCCGGTATATTATCTGCTGCAGAAAACACGACACTACTATCCACTACATGCAGCATTGCCTGCGGTGTAGTTGTATTGATGCCTACTTTACCTACTTGGGCGATAAGCGCACAGGTTGCTATGAGCATCGCTGACAGAATACATAATGATCTTGCCATAAGAGGATGACTTTTTACAGGTGATGCTATCAGTAATACTCTAAAAGTAAATAAAAAAGATAAGGAATTAACCAGTCAGCAGGTCCCCAATTGTATCCTTCTGAAAAGACATTGTGAATCCTGTCAACCCGTTGTTGTATCAAAGTCATTTGAGAATTCAACTGAGAGACTTTAGATTCCAATGCATCGATCATATCCCCCTACCTGAATGCCCAGCCAAATCCCTAATAATACCTTGCTGTGAAAAATGACCAAATGAATTATTTCCCGGTGGCTTAAGGTTTTCTTTGCACAAAATCTTAAACCTTTCCTGTCGTTATTTGTACCCATCCATAGATGAAATCGCAGCCAGGGAAAGAGTGTTTCATTTTTTTCCGCTCCCGGCTCTTGCTTTTTCATACTTTTGCTGCTGAGTTCATGGTACGTTACATTGCGACATATCTTCTTGCCGCCCTGGTTTTGTTCACTAACATCGGTGTACCTGTCTTCACCCATGTTTGTCGCGGACAAGGAAAAACTTGGTCATCCGTATTGTTGCCAGCTCGCTCCTGTTGTCGTAAGATAACCAGGCCAAAGGTTGCCGGGCCTTGTGATACTGCAGGTAAGTGTTGCGCACCAGGTATTAAATCCAGCCCCTGCTGTGAAAACGAAACCACATTTTTGCAAATAGATACGAATATGCCGAGGGGCATTGTTGAAGTGCTGACAGTCACCAGCCCGACAATAGTGTTCTTACCTTCTTGCATGATCACCAGCGTTTCTTCCGACTTCTCAATTCATTATTCTTTCCAGCCTCATGCACCACCAGGACCTGTTTATGGAAGGACTATGCTCCTTTTGAACCAGGTCTTTCTTTGCTAGTCCCCTACCTTTATTGCTCTCGGAAGAGTCGGAGTGTAAGATGTTTATACTCCATATCATATTTCAACAACCGGGACATGACATCACATTGCACTGTGTGCAAATGGGTATTAAAAATTTATTATTATTTGCTAAAAAAATTTATTGTTAATGAAAAACTTATTCCTAATGGCATTCGCGGCAATGATGTTGCTGTCGATGGCTTGTAATCAAAGTTCAAAAACATCTGCTGACGAGGATGCAGAAGGCTCAGTATACGCCTGCCCGATGAAGTGTGAAGGTGATAAAACCTATCCTGGCCCGGGTAAATGTCCTGTGTGCGGTATGGCTCTTAAGCCAGTCGCTGGTGCCGCAACTGCTGTGCTATATGAAATGCGTCTGTCTATGACTCCTGCGGCTCCTCAAGCAGGGATGCCTGTCAAGCTTGCCTTTACCCCAAAAATCAAAAGCAATGAAGCTGCACAGGTGCCCTTGGATGAAGTGCATGAAAAAAAACTGCACATCATCATCGTTTCAAAAGACCTTGCCTGGTACGATCATATTCATCCTGACTTTCAGACGGATGGATCATATGCGATCGATGAGACATTCCCTGCCGGAGGAGAGTATATCATCTTCGCTGATTATCAGCCATCCGGTGCAGGTAATCAGGTCGAAAGAATTGTCCTCGATGTATCAGGGGCGCCGGCAAGTGTACAGAGTTTTACTACCGAAAGTCTCACTACCCAAACCGATGGCTATACCGTCCGACTGATTCCGTCAGCAGGAAAATTTTTGACAAACAATATGAATCACCTGGGCGTCGCAGTGACTGACAAAGGCAAGCCCGTTACGAATTTTGAAAACATCATGGGTGCAAAAGGACATCTCGTGATCATTTCCGGCGATGGAAAGATGTACCTGCATGTTCATCCTGATGAGGTTGAAGGTAAACTGGATCTCCATACACAGTTTGACCAGCCAGGGATCTACCGGGCTTTCTTTCAATTTCAGACGAATGGCATGCTGCATACGTCATACTTTACGATCAATGTAATGGAAGGGAAGCCTGGCGAGTTGGAGACTCCTGAAGGACATCATGAGCACGGCAAAGAGGGGACCGAGCATTCGGAGCATCAATAAGGTTTGTACCGGCTTTTAATTGATTCTCATCAATCGTTAAATATGAAATTCAAAATGTAATTTCCTTGTTGCGACATGACTTGGACCCTTAGCTGACTCTTGTATCAGGTATTAAGATTTGCCTGGGCCATCTTTTGAGGTTCATCGTAATAATGCATACCAGATGGACAGGCAGATAAATCACGAGTTGAAAGCAGAACGGTATAAGCAGAAGATTGTTTGACTTCGTAAGGGTGTCACAAAACACGAGGTAGGCAGTATAGGCTGATTTTAATGTAGCAAAATCGAGTATATGAAATTTCTTGCAAAGATTTAGAAAACAGTTTATGGGTAAGAACGGCCTTGAAGGGTTGACTTATCCCAAAGGGATGCCTTTGGCACTGCGAGTTAGCGTGGGTGGGCTTGAAGCGATCAGCGAAGTGAGGCAAAGGAAGGATCAAGAGAAAATGAGGAAGCCAAGATTGTCTCTACAAGGTAGAGACTCTGATCGTCCCGACGGTAACCGTCGGGAAAGAGCGAGCTTACTCGCAGTTAGTCGAGCATTCACAGCCTTGACTTTTGCCAAGGGCATGCCTTTGGCATTGGTTCTTTTGCGTCAAGGCAAAAGAACAACAAATCTAATTGAGGTACGCATCTTTGCGATGAGCCTCTTTTAGTTTCTCTAAAATTGATAGATACATGAAAAGGAGAAAATTTGTTCAAATCACGGGTGGAATTACGGTTGCGGCTGGTAGTATTTCGACCCTATTCGCTTCCTGTGATGACCCTATGATGGACACCATGATGAACATGGACAAAGCCCCGGAGGTAGTGGAAGGATTGTTCAATACAATGTTACCTGTACCAAACGCAGTTTCTGTGGATGATGCTTCATTGACTGCACAGTTAACAACAACGACTGTTTTTCAGGGAAAAACGTCCAACGTATTGGGCTACCAGCCCGGAAGTATGCTCGGACCCACATTGAAAGCTGCAACCGGTGATGGTCTGAACATCGTCTTTCAAAATAACCTCTTCGAGAATTCGAACATCCATTGGCATGGTCTGATCACTCCCGCAGCGATGGACGGCCATCCGAAGGACATCGTGCAATCAGGAAACTCCTTTAATTATACGTTTCCTGTCATCAACCGCTCCGGAACCTATTGGTATCACCCACACCCAGACATGAGAACAGCGAAACAAGCATATGAAGGGCTGGCGGGTTTGTTCCTTGTGACTGATGTGGAAGAGCAAGCACTCGGCTTGCCTTCAGGCGAATACGAATTACCCCTGGTTGTTCAAGACAAACGGGCGAATACATCGGGCAACTTTTATTATTTGCCTTCAGGGATGGATTTGATGAACGGTCTATTGGGTGAATCGGTGCTGGTTAACGGCGTACATGCACCTTTTACTGAAGTTGTTGCGGGATACTATCGGCTTCGTGTCTTGAATGGATCCAATGGACGAATTTATAATCTGGGCATGAGCAATGGAGCTCCGCTTACCATTATCGGTACCGATGGTGGTTTATTAAGCGCTCCGGAAGACGCCAATTCCATCCTTCTTTCTCCCGGCGAACGTGTGGATTTACTTCTGAGCTTCGATGGTCTGCCTATCGGAACGGAGGTCTTTCTGGAAAGCAAAACTTTCGAGAACAGCGGGTATCAGGGCCAACAGGCTTTTAGAATTATGAAATTCCACGTGAAAGCCGGGCAAGGAGTGAATTTCACCGTGCCTGCAATTCTTTCGACATATGCCACCATACCCGAAAACCAGGCGACGCGTCAGCGCTTTTTTGATATCACTAATGGTGGTGGCCATGGCGGCCATGGCGGTGGCATGGTGTTGCACAATATAAATGGCAGGAGTTATGATGAAAGCCGCATTGACGAAACTGTCACCGCCGGAACGACCGAAATCTGGAGTTTCGATAACGTGAATGGAGTTGATCCACATCCAATGCACCTGCATGGTGCGCTATTTCAGGTTCTTGACAGAACAGGCGGGCGAGGGCAGATTTATCCCCATGAAAAAGGATGGAAAGACACAGTATTGGTGATGCCCGGTGAAAGGGTCCGCGTCATTGTGCCATTTAGTCAAAACACAGGCATTTATGTATTTCATTGTCACAACTTAGAACATGAGGATACTGGTATGATGTTGCAAATGGAGATCAGTTAAAAACCAATATTTTCAAAAAATTTAGTCACTTCATCTAATACTATTTTTTTATGAAGCAGCCCTTTTGCAATGCACTACTCTGTCTTTCGCTTTTCGCAACGTCTTGTAACGAAAGTCAACAAGAGGGTGACCGCACTGAACCGCAAGTATGTTACAACCCTAATGCTATTGTTAACGACACTACACGGCAAAGCATCAAATCAGCAGTCTCAGGCCAAATTGGTCGCGCATCGGTGAACATCCATTATCATTCACCTAAAGTACGCGAACGTATCATTTGGGGTGGATTGGTTCCTTTTGACGACGTGTGGGTAACAGGCGCACATGATGCGACTACTGTAGAGATCAGTCAAAATTTCGAGATTAATGGTGTGCAAATTCACCCAGGCAAATATGCCTTGTTTACCATACCCGGCAAAGAGACATGGATAGTCATACTCAACAAAAAATGGGAACAACATTTAGCCAATGAGTACGACCAGGAAGACGATCTCGTGCGTGTGCAGGTCTCTCCTCAAACCAATGCGCACACCGAACGACTCCAGTATTTTGTAGAAGATGTTGGGAATAATGAGGGATTTATTTCAGTGGCATGGGAGAAGATAAAAATTCGCTTGCCGTTAAAAATCATCCGATAACTGTTCACACTAACATCTGCAACAACTTGATGACACGATTACATAGTGACAATTGAGATTTATATATCAAATATCCGCGTAAAATGAAAAATATCTTTGCCGCGATCTTCTGCCTGCTGCTCAATGATACCCTGTCAGCACAGGTACTTACCGGTACAATTCTGGATGTTGCCGCAATCCCCATTTCCAATGCCCGTATCACTCTCTTCAACAACGATACTACGATGTTTTGGGAGGCGCGCACCGACAAGAATGGTATTTACTGGATTGATGATTTGCCTGAAGGAGGACCATATCTTTTCTTTGGTGTTTCTGCACCGGGGTTCGATTATTTCGAAAATGCGACCACGGGTATCCTTGACACACTGGTTTGGGATGCGGTATTATTACCAGAAACACAAACAGGTGTATGGGACATCATCATGGAGTCACCAGAACCTCTCGGTGGCACAGACCTCGGTGTACTGATGCCCAACGGAAACGTGTATTATTGTCATAGCACGAAGGATCCATTTTTCTTTGTTCCTCCGGAAAATGATACTGCATGGGCGCCGGGGCACACGCAGGTACAGGGTTGTGTTGCAAATGCACTCTTGACAAACGGTAAAGTGCTGTTTGCGGGAGGTACAGACCAGAAGATCTATGGTCCTGGTACAAACAAAGTCAAAACATTTGATGAGGGGACCGGGCAGTGGGAATATCTATCAAACCTCCTTGACTATCGTTGGTATCCCTCACTCGCTCCACTTTATGATGGAAAGGTGCTCATTGTCGGTGGCGGAGGTTTGAATAATCCTGTACGGGTCAAAACATCCGAGGTGTATGATCCAATGACAGGTGATAGCGAACCTGCGGATGCAATACTCTATGGCAACGAAGTCTCGCCTATCATACCTCTCTTCACAGGAAAAATCCTGATGACCCATCGCCCACCCCAGTTATTTGATCCTCTGACTTTTCAATGGGAACTCGCGGATGATTTCGTACAGGGCAATCGTCTGCCAAATGGAGATCATAGCGACCATGAACTCGTGCATCTTCCGGATGGTAAGGTACTGGCAGTCGGATTTAAATCGTTCACACCCGGACAACCAGGGGTAAATCTTGAGCAGTATGATCCTGTGGCGAATCAATGGGAACTTCTCTCCAATTTCTCTCCCACCCGTTCCAGGGCAAAGGTCGTGCTCACACCAGACAAAAAAGTGCTCGTCATGGGTGGACAGAAAGAAGATCCCAATGATCCAACTTCCGTCAACAATTGGGGATATATGAATCTCACAGATCAATATAATCCTGCCACTGATACATGGAGAAGACTTGAACATATGAAGAGGATGCGTGAGTATCACGCCATCACGGTGCTCGTCCCCGACGGGAGAATCATTGCAGTAGGCGGCGAAGGTGCTCCCGGCAATGAACCGCCACAGAGCGTGATCGAAGCTTTTTCTCCTCCATATCTATTCAGAGGCATCCGCCCTGAAATCGAGAATCTGAACGCCAATACATTCAGGAGAGGACAAATAATTGATTTCGAGGTTTCAAAAACAAATGCACTCACTGGAGTGATTCTCATGTCAAATGCTGTTGTCACACATTTCATGAATTCCGGGAACAACCGTTATCTCGATCTGGATTTTATCCAAAACGGAAACCAGGTGCAGGCATTCTTACCATCAGACAGCCTTCAACTGATGCAGGGCTGGTACATGCTCTTCGGTATGGTTGATGACATTCCATCAGTGGGAAAAATTATCAAAATCGAACCTGGGTCATTGTCAACCTCAGTAATCGAGAATGGGCCAGATGATGCAATTGCCATTTGTGTTTTTCCAAATCCTTCACACGGAAAATTTACCATAGAAATAACAGGTTTGCGCTCCGAAGAAACAGTACGCGTAGAAATATTTGATCTGAATGGGGCACTCGTGTTTCGCGACGATTTGGAATTCAAAGTTGGGTCGACAAAAACGAACATCGCTGTAGACAGGAAAGGGATATTCATGGTGAAAGTGTCCGGGGACAGGAAAGTATTCGCACAAAAGCTTCTAATTCACTAAAAAAGCGTTTAAATATTCATGCTCAACCGCATCATCCGCCTTTCTCTTCAGAACCGTACACTTGTTGTTGCGGGTGCAGCGCTATTGCTGGTATATGGCGTGTATACGTTACTCACTCTTCCAGTAGATGTACTTCCTGATCTCAATCGTCCACGTGTCACGATTTTCCTGGAAGCTAGCGGTATGGCGCCGGAAGAAATTGAAGCACAGATTACGCTTCCGGTTGAGCAGGCGCTCAATGGCGCGCCGGGTGTGGAGGTCGTACGATCTTCCAGTTCAATAGGCCTGGGTTTGGTATTTGTAGAGTTTGGTTGGGAGACAGAAATCTATCGCGCCAGACAACTGGTCTCCGAAAAGCTGCAGAGTGTTGTATTGCCTGAGGGAATCACACCAGTCATGGGTCCCATTTCTTCCGTCATGGGGCAAATCATGTTGATAGGTATTTCCGGAGATAGTACTTCGCCGTCAGATCTGCGCACTTTGGCTGATTTCACAGTACGACCACGTCTTAAGAGTATTAAAGGTGTAGCAGAAGTCATCCCCATCGGTGGTGAGAGGCTGCAATACCAGGTCCTCATTTCAAGTCCTAAACTCAAACAGTTTGGCCTTACGGTGGATGATGTCGAGGAGGCGCTGCGACGCACGAATCTCAATACTACCGGTGGTTTTTTCGACCGATATGGCGAAGAGGTTTTAATCAGGAATATCGGGCGTGCAACTTCATTGGCGGATCTTGAAAACACCGTCGTCACGAATCGCGATGGAAGCCCTGTGTTTTTACATCAGATAGCAGAGATTAAGTTCGGCGCTGCGCAGAAACGGGGCGATGGTTCTCTGAACGGTCGACCTGCAGTCATTCTTACAGTCGAAAAACAACCTGGTATTTCAACGATTGATCTCACTGAAGAAGTAGAGAACGCATTGACAGAGCTCCAGCCTAGTCTGCCGCCCGATGTGGTTCTGAACCCAAAAGTGTTTCAGCAAAAAAACTTCATCAGTCATTCTCTGACCAATGTATTGCACGCGTTGCGGGATGGATCAATTCTCGTTGTCGTCGTATTGTTTTTATTCCTGCTCAATTTCCGCACAACTGCGATCACCCTCACGGCAATTCCCTTGTCGCTCGTCATCACCGCCCTCGTATTTAAATGGTTTGACATTTCAATCAACACATTAACACTCGGTGGGCTCGCAATTGCGATCGGAGAATTGGTTGACGATGCTATTGTGGATGTGGAAAATGTGTTTCGACGTCTGAAAGAAAACCGACATGCCGAACATCCACGTCCGCCGCTGGAGGTCATTTATGAAGCATCCAGTGAAGTGCGCAACTCTATTGTCTTCGCAACCATCATCGTTGTATTGGTATTCTTACCGCTATTCTATCTGCAGGGTATTGAAGGACGGATTTTTGCGCCGCTAGGCATAGCCTATATCGTCAGCATCGTCGCCTCATTGTTTGTATCCCTGACAGTGACGCCGGCACTTTGCTCTTTCCTTTTGCCCGGGATGAAAAAAATGGACGATGAAAAAGAGGGTCCTCTGGTCAGATGGCTTAAAAAACAAGATTTGAAGCTGTTGAATGTCTCACTTGACCGCCCGAGAATGATCGTGGGTATCGCTGCAATTCTTGTTATTGGATCTGCATTGGTTGTGCCTTTTTTCGGAACAGAATTCTTACCACCCTTCAACGAAGGGAGCTTTACCATCAATCTTGCTGCTCCTCCAGGTACTTCGATGGAAGAAAGTAATAAACTTGGCTCGCTGGCAGAGAAGCAAATATTAAAAGTGCCCGAAGTGCTCTATACGGCCCGCCGTACAGGGCGCGCAGAGTTGGATGAACACGTTGAACCGGTAAGTAACTCGGAAATTGAAGTCGAATTGCGCGAAGACAACGAGCGTAGCAGAGATGAGATCTTAGCGAACATCAGAAAGAACCTCACAATCATTCAGGGCGTAAATGTCAACATCGGTCAACCGATTTCTCACCGCATTGATCATCTGCTTTCCGGTATACGTGCACAAGTAGCCATTAAAATTTATGGTCCTGACCTCGATGAACTCCGGGCATTGGCAGACCAGATGAAAGTCCTTATTGAAGGAATTCCCGGTGTCGTGGATGCCAATGTCGAGAGACAAACACTGGTACCGCAATTGCGTATCACTGTGGATAGGCAGGCCATCGCCCGTTACGGTTTGCAGGTGGGTCAAATCACTGATGACCTCGAAATCCTTTTTAACGGAAGGGCCACAGGACAAATCTTCGACGGGCAGAAGTATTTTGATATTTTCCTGCGCGCAAATGAAGCCGATCGTGCCAACCTCGAGAACATCCGGAATGCATTCATACATACTCCGGAAGGAAGTCTCATCCCGCTCGAGCAGGTGGCAAAGGTGGAATATGAAAAAGGCATCAACGCCGTCAGTCATGAAAATACACAACGCCGTATTGCCGTGTCAGCGAATGTACAAGGACGCGACCTGGGAGCTACGGTTGAGGAAATTAAAGTTAAAGTCATGTCAGGAGTACAACTACCACAAGGTTACTTCATAGAATATGGCGGACAACATGAAGCACAGCAAGCAGGGAGCAGGCTCATCGGCATTCTGAGCATTTTTTCAATTACCGGCATTTTCCTGGTATTGTTTACCCACTTCCGTTCATGGCGGATTGTCTTGCAGATCATGCTCAACATTCCACTGGCCCTGGTAGGTAGTGTTGTTGTCGTTTGGTTGACTGGAGGTGTGTTTTCTCTTGCCACGCTCGTTGGATTTATCACACTGACTGGTATTGCCAGCCGGAACGGCATCATGATGATCTCACATTACATACACCTCATTGAGTACGAGGGGGAAACATTTGATAGAAAAATGATTGTGCGCGGTTCATTAGAGCGACTTGTACCTGTTTTGATGACAGCATTGGTGGCCGCGCTTGCTTTGATCCCTCTGACTTTGGATGCACAGGCACCGGGCAAGGAGATATTATACCCTGTTGCTACGGTGATTCTCGGTGGACTTTTATCCTCAACGTTATTGGATATGGCTGTGACCCCTGCTGTGTTTTCATTGTTTGGAAAAAAAGCGTTGGAAGAATATTTCGGTGCAAAAAAGAACGTAAATAGATTAAAATTTGATGACCAAATATGATCAAGTCGGATGCAGTGGAGGATCCGCGTGTCCGCCCGGTCATAATTCGTATTGCAATTGCAGGGTTGAACACCTGAGTTCAACCCTACGCTGTAGTGGCGCACCTGTGTGTCCGCCCTGTCGTAAATCATGGAATCGGTGACAAGCAGAAATGCACAAATAAATCAGGTATGATGAAAAAGATTTTGAAAATTCTTAAAAAACTCTTTCTAAAAAAGTGTTGTCAATGAAAAAGTGCATTTGGGTATTCATGTGTTTGGGTGCGCTGTCAGAATTGCATGCACAAGTCATTTCTGAAAAGGAAGCAGTAGATCAGGCTCTCAAAAATTACCCTTCCGTGCAGATTGCCAATATGCGCACGCAGATACAAAAGGAATTGGAGCGCACTGCATTCAATCCTCAGCAAACGCAACTGACCTTTGAAGTTCCAACCGATTTTGGATTGGCCTTCGAATTTCACCAGCAATTCGATTTCCCCGGAGTATACAGTACGCGTTCCAAGTGGTTGAAAAGTCAGACACGCAATTCTGCCGAGGCCGCCAACATTACCAGGCATGAGCTTACACGTGACGTCCGACTCTCTTACCTTGACGTACAAGTGTTGGAAGCATTTGTTCGGATTTTATCGCGCCAGGACAGCTTGTGGCGTGACATAGAAATAAGTACTCAACGACTTTTCGATGGTGGACAAATCAACCGTGCGGACGTTTTGTATGCATCAAAACAGGCGGGTCTCATCAACAATCGTCTGGCCAATACCCGCATCGATGCTATCAATGCCCTCGCCGGACTTTCTTTGTACACAGGCCAAAATCTGACAGAAGTAGAAGCTCTGAGTGTGCTTCCTCTTACTTTATTGGATACGATGGGGAGTTTTTATTTTGATCAATATCTGTCTGAAAGTAAGCAGGTAGCCGAACGGAAATTAGCCGTGAGTAAAGCTGAGCGCATGCCTGGGTTAATTGTCGGATATCTTCGCACACCTGATCGTGATACAGAATTTCGCTATCGTTTCAATGCCGGCGTGACGATCCCTCTTTGGCAGGGACAGTATCAAGGCGAAGTGGATGCTGGCAAAATCGCCCTGGAAACGAGACAAGCTGAAACCGCGCTCCAACGTCAGCAAGCGCAAACAAGACGTCGTCAACTGCTGCAAACACTGGGGCAGACAAGCAGTGCCTTGAATTGGTTTGAACGCACGGCAATTCCTCAAACAGATGATTTAGTCCTGACCTACCGCCGGCTCTATGAAGGAGGAGAGGTGGATTATGCCCTCGCCTTGAGGAATATCGCAGATGCGGTGGACATGCAGACAGAATATCTGGAAACACTCAAACGTTACAATCAATCAGTGATTGAATTGGAATTTTTATCCGGACAATGAATTTGCGATCATAAAAGATTTAACGGCACCTTAAAAAATTTGATTCTTATCATGGATTTGCCCCTGGAGGAAATAGAGGAAGCTGAGAAAGGAGAAGAAAGGGCATAATTAAATAACAGTTTATGAAAAATATAATCAGAATATTTGGAATGATATGTATGTTGATCCTGCGACTTCAACTTTTCGCCCAGGATGATCATGGTCATTCCCATGATGAACCGACTGCTGCAAGTGCTTCATCCGAAGCAGGTTTGTTCATCCTCTATGCAGAAAGCCAGAAGTATGAACTCACGTTGAAACATGGAGAGTTGAAACCTGGCCAGGCTGCGGAGCTCACACTATATGTTGCCGACTACGCGACGAATCATCCTCTTGAAGGGATCGAAATAAAAGTGAATACACAGGAAGACCCCTCTCTCCCATTTACGACTACACCGCACGAACCAGGCGTGTATCATATCGAAGGCACTTTTCCAGAAGCACAGGCTTATTCACTCGTCGTCCATCTCAACTCTGCAAGTCATGGAGCAGACTTACTTCTTTTGAAAAATGTGGAAGTAGGAAAAAAACTTCCGTCGTTGCAAGCCGCGGACGGTGAAGAAACAGTCTCATCACAACGTGGTACAGCGTGGTGGGTTTATGGTTTGATCTTCCTGGGTGGATTGGTATTAGGCTCTCTCCTTCTCCGCAGATGGCCAAAGGCATTAGCAGTGTTGATTGTGGGACTGAGCATTCCTGCCACTGTACAAAAGGCAGGTGCACATGGACCTGGTGGACATGATGAAGAAGCCGGTAATGCCGGAAGCGCAGTTTATATTCCGAAAGAAACTCAATTTTTATTTGAACTTTTGACGCAAGTGGTGGGGCAAGGTAATTTTCAACCCGCACTGGAAATCTATGGGACAGTGGTCCCATCGCCGGAAGGATTTGCCAACGTTGTCACTCCACAGAACGGGCAAGTGGTTTCATTGAAGGTCACCCCTGGACAAAAAGTTACAGCTGGTCAGATAGTGGCTACATTGAAACCTTCTACGAATCAATCTGAACAGGTCAGCATCGCGACAGAGACAGGTCGTCTGCAAGTGGAAATTCGTGCTGCACAATCCGAACTCGCCGCTGCTGAAAAAGAGTTAAACCGACTTAACGCCATAGCTGACATTGCGGCAAAGAAAGATGTCCAGGCTGCCGAAGCACGCTTCAATATCGCCAAAGCGAACCTGCAAGCACTGCAGAGTGTGGCAGGTGGATCTGTAGCCCTCGCTAAAAATGACATTGTGCTTAAATCACCAATAACCGGTACGGTCGGTCAGTTCACACTGGCTGGCGGAGCCGAAGTAGTATCAGGTACAACACTTTTTTCCATCAGCAATCTCAATAAGGTATTTATTGAAGCACGTGTTTATGACCGAGATGCTGCGCTGGTAAAAGGTGCGGCAAAATATACGGTCACTGGTACGAATGTGGAGTACAAGACTGCCGACGTACGCATCATAAGTGCTGCCTTTGAAATCAATGAAACAAATCAGTCACAAAAAATACTTTTTGAATTGTTGAATACTGATGAGGAATTTAAGATCGGCGAATTCGTGACATTAAGAGCCTTCCAGCCTGTGACCGGCAAAACCATTTTTATACCTAATAGTTCCTTGTCCGAGATCAATGGGAAGTCCGTGATTTTTGTAAAAGACGCTCCTGAAATGTATTCGGTGAGATATGTAGACTTAGGTCAGGACAATGGCATACAAACGACCATACTAAGGGGCATTGAACAAGGCGAGCGATTTGCGACGACTGCGATATATCAGGTGAAGATGATGATGCTGAATCAATGATCGTCACTTTTCTCTATTAAACCCAAATATGAAATGGTCAGCCATAATATTTGCTTTGTACTTGTTAGCGCTCGCTTGCCACGCTAAACCTCAAGCGGCAGGCGCTGCAACTCAACATTTGGATCATCTCTGGCAGCAATTCTGCCCCTTTATTTATCAAACCTCATTTTCCACAGCTATTGAAACAGCATATGCGGGGATTCAAACTGACCAGCCATCAAAGATTGCAGCGACTATCGAAGTCAACATGTCAAACCAAACGTATCGTACCATCCTGTTAGGAGTAAATTAAATACCTTTACCCAACCTTCAGCCTATGTCATGTCTTTAATTATAGAAATTATAGAATACAACTCTGAATTTCACTAATCCTAAATCCTAAATATCAAAAAATGAAACACACAATCACTCATCTTATCAGTCTCACGACATTCCTGCTTATAATTGTATTTACGCAGGCAAATGCGCAAACAGGGTGTCATGCTTCGTTTGGCTTCCATCAGACAGCTCACTCCCTGACAATTGTTTTCACGGATTCGTCCACAAGCCCGCACACTATCATCGCATGGCTATGGGATTTTGGTGATGGTAATACCTCCACCGAGCAGAACCCCTCTCACACTTACATCGGGCCGGAAACCTACCAGGTCTGCCTGACCATTTCGGATGATCATGGCTGCACTACCCATGCATGCCATAATGTTATGGTGCATAGTCTACCGGCGGGCATCTGTCACGCTGCCTTTATCGCACACCAGTCCGATCCCGCACAACAGACTATTGATTTTACAGACCATTCTACCAGCGATGGGATGATTGGTTCATGGTCCTGGGATTTTGGGGACGGCAGTACTTCCACTGAGCAAAACCCATCCCATACCTACGCCCATCCAGGCACTTATCTGGTATGCCTGATCATCACTGATGATGATGGAGGCTGTACCAACCATGTATGCCATCACGTTGTGGTGCAGCATTCGCAGGTTGGAGTCTGCCATGCCGTCTTTGTCGTGCATCAGTCTAACTCGAATCAGCAGACGCTTGATTTTACAGACCAGTCTACGAGCGACGGGACGATTGGTTCATGGGCCTGGGATTTCGGGGATGGTAATACTTCTACCGAACAAAACCCATCCCATACCTACGCCCATCCAGGCACTTATCTGGTATGCCTGATCATCACTGATGATGATGGAGGCTGTACCAACCATATGTGTCATCACGTTGTGGTGCTTCATCCGCAAGCAGAGGAAAACAATGTCATACTTACAGTGTCAACTCATGACTCCAGTTTTGATTTCCGATTCAACAATTCTTCTCACCTGCATTCTCATGCTTTGGTTGCACAATCTTTCTTTCACATAAAAACTGATGCTGGTGATGGATCATTTGATAATCAGGAGTACATCGTAAATTATCCAAATCCGTTTGCTTCATCTACAACAATTCAATACGAACTTACTGATGATGCCGACGTAAAAATTGAAATTTATGATATGTTTGGAAACAGGATACGTCAAATTATCAGAGAGAAAGAGCTGGCAGGAATACACACTCAGGTCATCAATGCTGATACGTTTAATCCTGGTTTTTATTTCATCAAAATGATTGTAAATGACGAATCGTTTATAAAGACAATTATGGTTATAAAATAATCTGTTAATATTCTCATTTTCTGTTGAACAAGTGTCTGGCAAATAGCACAGTGACCGCACGAGAGTCTATATCTGGTCTTCAAAGCCCCGGAACTTAAGTGTGTACTTAAGCAGGGTTTACCGGAGCAGACTGTAAGGTGTTGCAGTTCACAGTGATGTGATGCCATGGATTCTCTTTGGGAGGTATCCACGCAGGGGCAGGTCATGTTACCAGTTTGATAAAAATCACTATATCAAGTGATAGCTATCATTCTAACAGGTTAATATTCATCATACATTTCGCAAACTTTATGCACCGTCTAATTGTGGTCATATTAGCTGCGTATTATTTGGTAATCGCCACTGGCGTGACGATGCATTATCACTATTGCATGGGCAAACTAGAGTCTGTGACCTTGTTCCATCCCGGCAAAGGTTCTTGCCCCTGCGGAGAAGAAGATGAAATGCCATCGTGCTGCAAGAGCGGAGTGCTTTTACTGAAAATTGACAAAGCCCGTCAGTCTGAACAGCCGGGCATTTCTTCGTTGACGGTGTTGACAGCAGTATTGCCGGGAAGAATGCTTGGTCAAGGTTCCGATAAATGGGATTTTGTCTTCTTGCAATTTCACGAACAATTCCGAGGTTTCTCCGATCCATCGCTTATCCTTCTCTTTCATAAGCTCCGTATTTGATTTCCACAGACTTTCTACTCGTCAGTTAGCCGTCCGACAGGATAGGCTCTGTGGGTAATAGTGTATTTCTTTTAGGTACTGGATTCTGCAAAGGTTTCAGGCGTATATACAGGTTGGTGTTTTGCAGGATTTAGGTCCGCATGTATAAGATCGTTTACGTTGGAAAGAGAGTGGGATGAAAATATCTTTTAATCGATTACTTACTTCATCATGAGCATCATTCATCAGAATCGATTGAACTCACCTTTGGCTGCCGATATTCCTGTTGGATTATCGCATAAAGAGGCTATTGACCTCCTGGCAACCCACGGTCGGAATACGATAAGCAAAACCGTTGCAGAACCCGGATGGGTGCTTTTTGTGCGTCAATTCAAAAGTCCGATTGTGCTGTTGTTGGTAGTTGCCAGTGGTATGTCTTTCGCCTTTCAGGAATGGCTTGATGGAATCGCCATCATCATTGTCATTGTCATCAATGCAATCATAGGTTTTTACATGGAGTACCAGGCCGAGCGGAGCATGGAGGCACTGAAGAAGCTCACCTCCATTCCTGCAAAAGTGCTCCGGGATGGAAAGCTGATGGAGTTAAACAGTGAAGAAATTGTACCGGGTGATGTGATTTTCCTGGAAGCCGGAGACATGACACCTGCTGATGCTATTTACTTGAATGGTTACCAATTGCAGGTTGATGAATCCGCTCTTACAGGAGAAAGTGTGCCGGTGGATAAAATGCCTGGGAGTCTGTCAGAAGGAACGCCTCTTGCAGAACGGACTAACGCGTTATTCAAAGGCACGTTTGTGACGAAAGGCAATGGCTGGGCAAGAGTCATGTCGACCGGGATGCAGACAGAGCTGGGCAAAATCGCTCACCTGGTGCAGATGGCGTCTCAGGCCGCCACGCCACTCGAAAGAAAACTAGAGGAGTTCAGCAAACACCTGATGAAAATTACATTAGGGCTTGTTGTGATCATTTTCGCAGTCGGATGGGCTGGTGGCCAGAAAATCATCAACATGCTCGAAACAACTATTGCGCTTGCAGTAGCGGCAATTCCTGAAGGCTTACCCATCGTTGCCACTCTTGCATTGGCACAAGGCATGCTCAAGATGGCTCACTACAAAGTCATCGTGCGCAGACTTTCAGCTGTAGAGACGCTAGGGGGTACGACAGTCATCTGTACTGATAAAACCGGTACACTCACACAAAACAAAATGGAAGTTGTGATGCTGAACACTCCCGGTGGTAGTTGGAACATCCTCACGGATGAAGCAAAGTCGCCCAATAGCACAATTGCACAGGATCATTACCAAATGCTGCAACGCATCGCCATTTTATGCAATACGGCTGAAATTGCAGATGAAAACGGTGAGCTAAAAGAAATTGGTGATCCACTCGAAACAGGGTTGCTCAAATTCGCTCTCCGTCAGGGCGAAGACGTGCATAGTTGTCGCCTTGAATGCCCAAAAGTGGAAGAAATACCCTTTAGCTCTGAGACTAAAATCATGGCGACGATGCACAACACTCCCGATGGCCTGATGGTCTTTGCTAAAGGCGCGGCAGAAGAATTATTAAAATGCTGCGTAAACATACTATCCAGGGACGGAGAAATACCACTGACTCCTGCATTCCACATGTACTGGCTTCATGAAGCAGAACAAATGGCTGAATTCGGATTGCGCGTGATTGCTGTTGCTTACAAGTACGAACGGAATGACTGTGATGCACTTACTGATCGGCTGGCGTTCATAGGGTTACTGGGTATGATTGATCCGTCGCGCGAGGAAGTACCTGCTGCCATTCATGAATGCCAGCAAGCAGGAATCCAGGTAATCATGGTCACGGGAGACCATCCTGCCACAGCCAAAGCGATCGGCAAGAAGTTAGGTTTACTCAAGGATGACAATGACGGCGTAATCATAGGAAGTCAAATGAAAGACTACGAGCATCTGGGTGAAGAAGATAAGGATGCATGGGTGGCTGCCAAAATATTTGCAAGGACGAGTCCAAAGCAAAAGCTAGACCTTGTAAAAGTCCTCCAGGAACGCAAAGCCGTTGTTGGAATGACAGGAGACGGTGTCAACGATGCGCCCGCTTTGAAAAAGGCGGACATTGGAATAGCCATGGGACAGCGCGGAACACAAGTAGCACAGGAAGTCGCCGATATGGTATTGAAAGACGATAGTTTTACAAGTATCGTTGTTGCGATCCGCGAGGGGCGAATTATTTTCGACAACATCAGGAAGTTTGTCATCTACCTGCTTTCATGCAATTTAAGCGAGCTAGCTTTGATAGCCACTGTGTCGATACTGTTTCTGCACTTCCAGTTGCGGCCACTACAAATCCTCTTCATCAATCTTGTCACGGATGTCTTGCCTGCTTTGGCACTCGGTCTCACTGCCGGGCGACCGGGTATTATGCAGAATAAGCCAAGATCCCCTCATGAACCGATCATTGACCGGATGCGTTGGCGAAGAATATTTTTCTATGCCACCGTCATCACGGCAGCAACGATTGGTGCGGTGTATTTCAGTCATTTTATTATCCATACCGGAGATGCATGGGACCCGCAGCGTTGCTCTAATATCTTATTTTTCTCCTTGATTTTTGCCCAGTTGTTCCATACATTGAATATGGGTTCAATTGATGCCCCGTTTTTTAAAACAGAAGTTGCCCGCAACCGCTATGTCTGGTACTCCATTGGAATCTGTTTGCTCATCGTTTTCGGACTATATCAATTTGAGATTGTACGTTCCGCTCTTTCGATTGTTCCTATGTCTGCTACCGACTGGATAGTGAGCATTGCTGCAGGTTTACTCGCAATGGTGATCATTCGCATTGGAAAGTTCCTTCAATTTTTCAGAAATGACAACTAACAAAGAGCAGAGAGTCATGGTCTCGGTCCGCGACACAATTTATTACAGTACAGGTAATGGGTTTATAACCCAGTGCCTGAAAGACGATGATCGGCATCATTGTAAAGGGGTTATTCCTGTTACAAGGCAGATGCAGAATATTGATATGCATAATATTCGATACGCTTAAACATGATCAGCCTATAAATCGAATGGCTGAAGTGGATGGTATTTAAAAAGGTTTAATCAAACAGTCAATCAAAACCAAAAACTTATGAAAACTTCATATGTAATCAAGGGGTTAGATCTTACGCCTAAGCCGGGAAAGAAGTATTGGAAAAACTGTCACCGTGAATGGCGTGAGGAGTTCATTTATTTCATGTTGTTGGATCGCTTCCATGATAATAAGAAACGGCATCCGATTCCTTACGAAGAACGGCATTGCGGTTTTGGGAATGAAACGCAGCTCTCCAGTACTTGCGGCGGTACACTTTCAGGTGTCACATCGCATCTTGATTATATCCAAGACCTCGGCTGCACAGCCTTATGGCTCAGCCCGGTATTTCAGAACCAACTAGGTTCCTACCATGGCTATGCAATAAATAATTACATGGAAGTAGATCCTCGCTACGGCACAAAAAAAGACCTTGAGCAACTGATCGAAGAGGCTCACAAGAGGGATATGCGGGTGTTTTTAGATATCGTACTACATCACTCAGGTGACAATTGGTATTATGAAGGAGATTATGGTTGTCAGTATTATAATGGCATAGAGTTTCCATTTGGCGGGTGGCGCTATGATGATCTGCCCCAGCCCGCCGAGCTTCGCAATCCGGCATTGTATGGTCGTAAAGGACAAATCCGAAATTTCGACACATACCCTGAAACCTATGAGGGAGATTTTTGCGGTCTCAAGGCTTTCAGAAACGATGGGTCACCGGAGGCCGAATTCATACAGGAGCTCCTCACTCTTATACACTGTTATTGGATTCGGGAGGTGGATGTCGATGGCTTTCGGCTCGATGCAGTCAAGCATCTCGACGAGATGATGATCAGCCGATTTTGTTCTTCCGTAAGGGAATATGCGTATTCACTTGGTAAAAAGAATTTCTTTCTTTTTGGTGAATTGATTGCAGGCGATGCGGTGCACAGCCGTTATATGGGGCCGACCCTACCCGTCTCCCGTAGAGACCAGAATTTGTACGACGGGCTTAACTCTGTTCTGGATTTCCAGCTCTGGGCCATGCTTGAAGGCGTCATTAAAGGCAAAGACTCACCGGAAAGACTCATTGAACGCTATGCCGCCCTTCAGCAAAACGCGTTAAACAGGGGTGAGTTCGGCGAGTTTTTGGTTACGTTTCTGGACAACCATGACCAGGTGGGACAGTCGTTTAGGCGCAGGTTCGGGTATGAGGCAGCACCTGAGCAAATCATTGCAGGCGTGGGCTTTTTGCTCTGTGCTTTAGGTACTCCGTGTATTTATTATGGTACTGAACAGGGTTTGGAAGGGCATGGATACAACGATACTCTCATCCGCGAATGCCTTTTCAATCCCGACGACGATGAATCCAATTTGTTGAATTCACAATCACGGATTTACAAGTCAATTGCCAAAATTGCCCAATTCAGGAAAACAAGCCCTGCGTTGAAATTCGGTAGAATGTTTATGCGGGAAATTTCCTCTGACGAGAGGCGCTTCCATTTACCCGAATGTCATCGTTGCACCCTCGCCTTTTCCAGAATTTTATTCGACCAGGAAGTGTTGGTTGTATTTAATTCCTCCGAGGCAGAAACGAAAGATGAATGTGTGTTGGTGGATACCGTATTGAACAAGGACAGGAAGTGGATGCTTCCTGTTTATGGTATTGAAGACAGGATCAAAATAATACATGTTGGTGACGAAGGTGATTTTTCGATGAGTTATGTCAGACTTCATCTTGCACCGATGCAATTTATGATTTTGAAGAATTATTAAGGAACTTCCAAAACTCTTTTTATATAAGGAATTCGGCAAATGAAAACCATAGAAAGGACAGCCGTCTATTCAGCACCGCCTGAAGTCGTCTTCCACAGTTTAGATGATCTTGGGGTGACCGGAATGCATATGACCCAATCATCCTGGATGATGATGGGAAGTAAACTCAAACTGGAGTATCTAACTACAAATCATTCAGGTCCTGGTACCAGATACAGATGGACCGGTAACATGATGGGGTTCAAGATGGATTTCGAAGTCGAGGTAACGAGATGGATTCCCTCGGAAGAAAAAATATGGGAGACACGCGGTAAAGCGCAGATTATTATCTACTCCTGGTACAGAATGCACTTGCGTCTTCGCAAAGTTATGAAAGGCACACTGGTCAGTTTGTCTATCAGTTACGAAAAACCGGAAGGAGGGTTTTACAGGTTGCTTTCCTTGCTATTTGCTGATTGGTATTGCAAATGGTGTCTGAAACGTATGCTCGAAGACAGCAGGAAGCTACTTGAGCAGACATCAAATAAAAGCGATTAAACAAGTACAGATGAATCTCAATGAAATCAATAAGGTAAAAACAAAGTCCGTAAGCAAAGAAGCTAATGAGGAGAAAATCATTTTATACGGCTATCGCCTGTTTCTGTCCCATCAAACGCACCGACAATTGGCAAAGACCGTTCACTATAAAACTAATTATACGTTACAAGAATGCTGAGCGAAGGGCTTAACAAATTTTTTTTGCAAATCTAACACGCAAACTTGATTTTTCTCACTTGATATAATAAAAACCATGAAAACGAAACTGCTTCTTTTTATCTTTGTTGCCCTTTCTATATCCTGCACGGGTCAACAGTACATGAGTACAACAGGCATAGCCAAGGTGCACTTTATCTGGAATGAAAGACCTGTTGAAGTGCATACCGAAAATCTGAATGTTGCCTTGAATTACGATAATGCGGAAATCAAGGTTCTGCTAGACCTTTCCACTGTTCACAGTAGCCTTTATGAAATAGATACATTGCTGGCACACTTTCAGCCAAGGGTCATTGAGTTTACAGGTTTATTGGATATCGGCTTCGTCCAAACTCAAAAACATCCGGAACAGGATTTCGGCGTCGAAGGAAGGTTGAGTGTAGGAAACAAGAGAAACTTTTATGGCATTGGTCACCTTAAACATGTTTACTCCAATACACTCTATACCTGCGTGTTAAATGCAAGTTTCGACTTGTCGCTTAATACTCTTGGCTTTGATAATTTGCCTCAGACATTCGACGATAATGTGCGCGTGGAAATTCTCCATAACGTGATGAGGAGGTTCAATGAGTAATGAAGATTAAGGGAACCTCTTAAACCCCTTTCTCCGATCCCGGGCGGGTGAGAATTCATTGATACCACGGCTCCCGTGATCTTTATGCCGTTAATGTATCAATGTGTATGTCTTTGCTCCGCCCCACTTTTGAGGATGAATTCACTACTGATTAAATAAGCACCTTCTGTAACTAAAATATCTCCCGGCTTCAGTCCAGATATGATTTCAATCCAATATTTGTTCTCTATTCCTGTTTCTATCATGCGTTGCTCAAACATATCCTCACCGGTCTTGACCCATGCGGTTTTCATCTGCTCAAGGAGTATCGCCGACTTTGGAACGGTCAATACCGTTTGTGTTGCCTTTTGAGGGCTCACAGAAACCATCATACCTGGAATGAGCTTTCCTTTTGTGTTATCAACGCGTAGTCGCAACAATTGCACTCTCCGCCCTGCTTCGATGACAGGATTGTTGTACACGAGAACACCCTTGTAGACTTCATCGGGGAGGTTTTCAGAATAGATTTGGAATGATGCATTATTTGTGGCTATTACAGGTTCGTTTGCATACAGTTGCGCTTCTACCCATACATGATTTAAGGTAGTGATTTTTATGAGCGGGCTGCCTTCTTCCACATACATGCCTTCGGTAATAGCTACTTCACTGACATAACCAGCCTCCGTTGAATAAAATGTAATCAAGGGACTTGTACCGCTTTTTTCCAATTCGGAAATTTGTTTTTCACTCAATCCCCACAACAACAATTTATTTTTTGCAGCGCTCAGCATTTCGGCTGAGAGCACAGACTGACTGCTTGCTGCATTGAAGTTTTCATACAAAGTCAAATACTCTTGTTCATCAGCGAGCAATTGCTCGCTGTATATACTATACAACGGACTGGCCTTGCGTAGGTAAACACCTGTAGTTTTGACAAAGAGTCTGTCAATTCTTCCCTTGGCCCTGCTGCTGATCGTTTTGACCTGTTGTTCGTCGATGACGACTGTTCCGAGAATGGATGAGGTTGGAGCGAGAATCCGGAGCTTTACAGTATCTGTTTTTATTCCCGCTAATTCCTGCCTGCGCTTGTCTATGGGAATGGAGTTGCCCTGATGTTCTGCATGATTGCTTTTATTTTTTTCCACTTTGATCAATGACATATTGCATACAGGGCATGAGCCTGGGGAATTGCTCACAACACTTGGATGCATCGGACAGGTATAATAGCTGTCAGAGGTAGTCTCGTGACCGGCATGTCCATTCCCGCATCCGGCGAGAAACAACACCGAACATAATATGCCTGAAATCACTATTAGTCTCATCTCAGTTATCAGTTAAAAATGTTTCACTATCTACCATCAACCCGGCTTCTTTTGCGATTTCTTCCTCGAGTGCAAGGCCGTTGATGATGGTTGTCATACCATTGCTTCCATCCTGTGCAATAACTTTTCGCAATTTAAAAATGCCAGCACCTTGTTTGGTTGTTCCCATTTTTACCCAGACATACGCATTCATTCCGGTTCTGTACACTGCCGAGTTGGGAACCTGCAAGTTACTGTTGCCACCTAGCCTAATGCGTGCAGTGATGAGCGCATTGATTTTAAATACGTTTTCTCTATTGGGCAATACGATTCTGGCTCTTGCAAAACGCTGATTCTTTTCCTCAAATATTTGTTCGAGGATGGAGATCTTCGCAGTCTCTTTCTTCGAAGTATCGTTTTCGGGAATGATTTCTGCGATTTGATGTTCCCGGATCTGACCGAGGTATGCATTGGGAATAGAAACCAACGCCCATACCTGCTGTAAATCATTTATGCTGAAAAGGACTTGCCCTTCGTTGATATACATGCCTTCACGGATTTGGGAGGCAGACGACCCGAATGTTGATTCATTTGTGACATCTTGTTGCATCTGCATATTGTTCACACCTGGCGAGGCTACTGAGGATTTGTCTTCATTCAATGCCGGCGCAGTAAAAAATACATAACCATTGGATGGGCTGAATACAGACACTGTGGATGCAATAGTTCCGCTTGTCTCCAATTGTGTGATTTGAATGTCAGTAATACCGAGCAGGCGCAGTTTTTCTCTTGATCTTTCAGCCAAAACATGGTTTGCTTCTGATCTGAGAAGAAACAGATGTTGTTCCTGTATTGTACGCAGAACGGGGCTGTATAAATCCATGATTTTTGCGCCTTGCCGGACATATTGTAAATTGAATTTCACATACAGCTTTTCGATACGACCACCAAATCGGGCAGAAACAGATTGATTCCGGGTCTGATCAACATCAACAAATCCCTGTGCCTGAATCGTATTTTGGTTGCTGCCCGATTGAAGAGTTATTGTTCCTTGTCTGGACAATACCTGTTTATTTGGGGAGATGATTTGCACCAGAGTATCATTCACAACGGGCACAAGGTTCATATTGCATTTCGGGCATTGACCGGGTTGACTGCTGACCACATCCGGATGCATTGGGCATGTGTAAAGGGTATCTGGATGATGCGATGAGGCATGGTTAGTGTGTGAAATTTGCCTGAGGGTATCATTGAATATGGGTTCAAGATTCATATTGCACTTTGGACACCGGCCGGGCTGGCTGCTGATAACATCAGGGTGCATGGGGCAGGTATACATTGTGTCAGTATGTTGTTCATGTCCAGCAGTATGCGCGTCACCCTCGTTTTTACAAGCAGGAGACATTGCGATCAGGAAAATCATTGCAATGCACGCGAGACTATCTAATTTCCCTTTCATATTCATACTCGGTTTCTGATTTCAGAATATTGAACAACATATCGTACAGCTCCGTTTTTTTCATCAGGAGCATTTCCCATGCATCGAGCAGCACAAAGAAGTCCCCTGTGTTTTGCCTGTAGGCAAGGAGGTTAGCCTGCAGATTATTTTCATATGCCGGAATGATCTCCTTTCTGTAATTCTCGTACTGAGTGGTTTCATACTTCAGCATGCTGTGTTTTTCAGCTAACATCCGTTTAGCCATGAGCTCCATCGTGAGCCTTTCCTGCTCCATTGCCTCAATCTGAAAACCGATGGATTGAGTTTCGGATGAAAACATTTTGGACGACCAGGGGACAATTGGTATCGTCACCATACCCATCACGGACCACTGATCCGGCATGCCAAACATTTGTTCGCGTTCTGCCCGTACGCCGAAATCGGGCCGGTTGCCAATGCTCATGGCCTCTTGTTCCAGTCTCATGGATTGAATGGAGTTAGTGAGCCTATTGATATCGCTTCGTGAGACGATGCGACTGGTATCGACAAGGGTGTTTGCATAATCACGTGGGACAATCATCGTATCAATCCCGAATGGCGTATACACATCGCGGACCATCAGGATATTCAAGCCGATGTTGCTCTCAACGATCTGGCTGTTCAGCATCAGTGACATGTTGTTAAGTTCTGCGATACGTGCCTTCGCTTTGTAGATGGTTTGGAGTTCTGACTGATTGTTACTGAATTTAGCTTCTGCTGTGGTAAGCAACAATCTCAGCAGAGCTTCAGATTCCTGAAGGACGCGTAGTTTCTTTTCATTAACATACCTGTTGTAATACAGAATCTTTGCCTCGCGCCATAATGTATTAAGAGTCCAAGCGCTATTATTTTTTTCAATTTCGGTCAGTGAGCTGATGTATCGTTTTCTTGCTTTCAGTTTACCAGGGTTGGGAATCATTTGCTCAAGTGAAAAGGCTATTCCTGCCTGGTTCATCGGGTCATCCTTGTCATTCAGGGTAGAAAAGTCGTATGGAAAACGCATCAATCCCGCTGTGAAAGTGGGTGGCATCCAGGCAGTAGCACCTTGCGCTTTTGATTCCAGCGACTGAATATTGTATTGATATTGAACAATAGAAGGATAATTTGTTTTGACTTCCTGCAGAAGTTTCTCCAATGAAATACGCAGCGTGTCCTGGGACTGGATATCCAGTAGGAAGAAAAACAACGCCAATAAGACAGCCATCTTTTTCATGTCTTTAATCTTTAATTTCCAGGTATATCACTTTCCCGTGTTTTTTCAATTCGTATTCTTTCACCATCTGGTAAATCACAGGAAGCACAATTAATACAAAGAGAGTAGAGGTGATCAGTCCAAATACAAATGGAATTGTAATGGGCTTCATGACATCACTGCCCACGCCGGTTGCGAGGAGAACAGGTAATAAGCCAATCATATCAGCCATGACTGTCATCAATACAGGACGTACACGCATGACCGCGCCTGAAAACACAGCGCCCTGAATTTCTTCCTGAGAAATGGCAGATGCCTGTTTCTGCACTACCGCATTCCGTATAGCTTCATTCATGTACACAATCATCAGCACTCCCGTCTCTACGGCAATGCCAAATAAGGCGATGAACCCAACAGCAACAGCAACAGAAAAGTTAACCTCAAAGAAATACAGGGAATATGCGCCACCGATCAGTGCTATGGGAATGCTGGAAAGCACGATGATCATTTCCCTTGCTGCCTGAAACGTAAAATACAATACCAGGGAAATAATGAGAAGCGTAATGGGGATAATGATCTTCAATCGGTTCTCCGCACGCACTTTACTCTCGTACTGTCCACTCCACTGGATGTAATACCCTTGCGGCAGATTCGAGAAATCCTTTTCGATCTTTTCTTTTGCCTCACTCACCACACTGCCCATGTCCCTGCCTCTGATATTGAACAAGACCGTTCCGCGCAACATGGCATTCTCGGAATTTATCATGGGGGGGCCTTCGGAAATTTCGATATCAGCAACCAACGAGAGTGGAATGACACCATAATCTGAAGTCTGCAACGGAGTTCGGCGGATCTCTTCTATATCGCTCCTGAAATCCTGGGCCAGGCGCATGGACACACTGAAACGCTGACGACCTTCTACTGTACTGGTCAACGGCATTCCACCCAATGCCATTTCAATGAGCATATTCACTTCTTCCACCGAAAGGTTGTACCGGGCAATCTCTTCACGCTTGATTTTAATATCCAGGTATTTTCCACCGATAAGCTGCTCCACATAGAGATCTGCAAGCCCTTCTATGCCTCGCAGGGACTGTTCAACCTGTCGTGCAATACTGTAAATGGTATCCAATTCCTGACCGTAAATCTTGACGCCGATGTCTGTTCGCACGCCTGTAGAAAGCATGTTGATCCGGTTGATGATGGGCTGGGTCCATCCAGTGGTCACGCCGGGTATCTGTACTTTTTCATTGAGCTCTGTGATGAGTGCCTCTGTGGTCATGCCTTCCCGCCACTGGGATTTCGGTTTCAGGATGATGATGCTTTCGATCATGCTCATGGGCGCATTGTCTGTAGCAGTATATGCTCTGCCGGCTTTACCCAGGACATTTTCTACTTCGGGCACGTCCCTGATGATTTTGTCTTGCACTTGCAGAATGCGCTTTGCTTCATTGTTGGAAACATCAGGAAGGGTGACAGGCATAAACAACAATGAACCTTCATCCAAAGGCGGCATAAACTCAGAACCCAGACGCAACACAAAAGGAATACTACCCGACAGGATGAGTATTGCTATCGCAATCACTGTTTTTTTCCAGCGCTGGCATATACGTAAGACCGGACTATAAATCCTGATAAAGAAGTGAGAGACAGCATTTCTGCTTTCGGGAACGAGCTTCCCTTTCATAAAAGTGGTTAGCAGCATTGGTACAACGAACAATGCCACGATCGCGGAACCAATCATGGTAAATGTCTTCGTCAATACCAGTGGAGAGAAGAGTTTCTTTTCCTGCCCTTCCAGAAAGAGGATCGGTGCAAAGGAGATTAACGTCACGAGGATGGAAAAAAATACCGCGCGACCCACGGTGCGTGATGAACGCTCGATGATACTAATGCGTTGTTTATCGCTTAGTTCCTTCGTATGACCTATTCTTGTGTGATCCATCATTCACCTGTGTTTACGACGGCTTTGACAAGACTCTTATATGCATTTTCAGTCATCACGATTCCTGCATCCACCAGATCACCGATCGCTAACGCAATGCCGCCCAGTGACATGATGTTGAGCGAGATACCAAACAGGTTGATCAGCATGAAACCAATGAGCACCGAGAGTGGAATGGTGATGATTGCCACTATAGCGCTACGCAAATGGAACAAAAAAATCAGGACTACCAGAGACACGACCAAGATCTCTTCCCAGAGCGCTTCTTTGAGTGTGGCGATCGCTGCTTCGATCAGGTTGCTGCGGTCATAGGCGATTTTAATTTTAACACCCGGAGGCAAGCCCTTTTCTACGGCTCCGAGCTTCTTTTTCACATTATCAATGACTTCCTTGGCATTTTCGCCATAGCGGGCCACAACTACGCCGCCAACGACTTCACCTTCACCGTTTTCATCCACGATTCCCAGCCGTATGTCGCTGCTCATCTGCACGTCAGCTACGTCTTTCATTTTGATGGGAATGGATTTGTAAGATCCAACAGAGATGTTTTCGATGTCTTCAATCTCTTTGATATATCCCAATCCCCTGATCATATAACCCATGCGGTTCATTTCATAGATACTTCCACCCACATCGCGATTATTGGCTTTGAGTGCATTCGCTACATCCATCACGGCAATGTTGTAGTATATGAGCTTGTTGGGATTGATACTGACCTGGTATTGCTTTTGAAAACCGCCGAAAGACGCAACTTCGCTCACGCCTTCCACATTTTGCAGGGCAAACTTGACATACCAGTCCTGCACAGCGCGCAGTTCACCAAGATCGTAACCATCTCCTTGGAGAGTGTACCAGAAGACATGCCCCACACCTGTTCCATCAGGACCCAACGTTGGTGTCACGCCTTGTGGTAAAAAGCGCTGTGCGTAGTTCAGACGTTCCAATACGCGGGTACGAGCCCAATAGATTTCTGAATCATCATTGAAAATGACAAAAATGAAACTCATGCCAAACATGGAGGCACCGCGAATAGCTTTGATGTTGGGGATACCTTGCAAGTTGGAAACCAAAGGATAGGTAACCTGGTCTTCCATGATTTGGGGGTTGCGTCCCATCCATTCGGTATACACAATTACCTGGTTTTCTGACAAGTCTGGAATTGCGTCGACCGGTGTATGCAACACCGACCACACGCCTCCTGCTATGATCACCAAGATGCCGATCCAGACAAAAAAACGGTTGTGAGTTGACCACGAAATGATTCTTTCTATCATTTGCTACAAAGGCATTTATTGAGCTGTGTGACGAACTGATTATGTTTATTCAGACGATATAAAGTGTTTGCACCTTGCGTCTCCCGTTCAAGTATTCCGCATCGTTTGAGGATACCGAGGTGTCTTGATACAATCGGCTGATGCATGCCGAGTGCTTCATAGATATGCTTTACAGTCATCCGTTGGCCTTTGGCGTTGCAGATCAGGTTCATGATCGCAATGCGCTCCGGATGACCGATGGATTTCAGGGTTTCGGCCAGGGCCTGTAATGTCTCCTTGTTCATGAGTTATGTTTTTCATATAGCTATACAAATATCTGGATAGTAGTATGGCATCCTTAGTGATAATGGTCATGTGGGGAAGTGAGTGTTGTCAACCTGTGAGTTGCCCAAAACGCACGGCCATTCTGCGCTTAATACAGCTGCTTAGTTTTTTCGAAAGTATTCGTACCTATCACATGTGGTGCCTTAGCCTTGAGCAAAACAATTATCAACTCCAATCGTTAGATTTGCCGCATGAAATGGTTCTGCCTCCTATTTGCTGTATACCTGACAGGCCTTGCATGCCTCCCATGTGACGATGGCACGCATGAGCATGAACGTGTATCAGGGGGATACGCTGTAACCGCATTACCACTTGGCGATACGGCAGGTCATAACCATTGCAGCGACTTATGTAGTCCTCTTTGCCAATGCAATTGCTGCGGCACTTTCTGTCTCAGTCTTAAACCACAGCAACTTCAATTACAGGATCCGACTTTATCGAACGGCAATTCTTCCGTCTTCACATACCAATCACCTTTTTCTACGGGGCATAGCAGGGTTGTGTTCCGTCCTCCTATAATGCATTTGGGTTAAGTATTACGCATTGGAATCGTATTTCCTATGCAGTCAGCCGGTAAGTGAGTGAATCACCACGCCGGTAGTCGTATTCGTTATTTTACTTAATCACAAGTGTTTATGTTGAACAAAATCATTCACTTTTCAATCCACAATAAGCTCATTATAGGGCTTTTTACATTGGCACTTGCCATTTGGGGGATCCTCTCCTTTCTCCTATTGCCTCTGGATGCAGTACCGGATATCACAAACAACCAGGTACAAGTCATCACTCAAGCGCCAACTTTAGGAACTCAGGAAGTCGAGGCTTTCATCACAGCACCTATCGAGCGTGCATTGGCGAATATTCCTGATGTGACTGAGCGCCGAAGCATAAGTCGTTCAGGGCTTTCGGTCATTACAATTGTATTTCATGACGATAAGGACAACTATTGGGCAAGACAATTAGTTGGCGAGCGACTGAAAGAGGCAGAACGGGAAATTCCAGAAGGTATAGCAGAGCCATTTATGGCACCCATTACTACAGGTTTAGGGGAGATTTATCATTATACTCTCCATACCAAGCCAGGATATGAAAACAAATACACTGCAACAGACCTTCGCACATTGCAAGATTGGGTTGTAAAAAGACAGTTGGAAGGAACCCCAGGGGTAGCTGAGGTGAGCGGTTGGGGCGGCTATGTCAAACAATACGAAATCGCTGTCGATCCAGACAAGCTCAATGCGCTCAACCTGACAATGAACGAAGTATTCGAGGCACTCGCTCACAACAATGAAAACACCGGTGGCTCATACATTGAAAAAGGAAGTAACCTCTATTATATCCGTGGTATTGGGCTGGTGCAAACTTTGGAGGACATCGAAAAAATTGTTGTCACCTCACGCAATGGCATCCCTATACTGATACGAAATGTAGGTACGGTGCAATTTGGAAGCGTCAACCGCCTTGGTGCTGTCACTCGCAATGGCGAAGGTGAAACGGTGGCGGGAATCACACTTATGCTAAAAGGAGAAGATTTTAATAAAGTCATTGCAAGAGTAAAAGAACGAATTGTTGTCATTCAAAAATCATTACCTGAAGGCGTAGTCATCGAACCTTTTATCGATCGAACTGAATTGGTGGGACGTACAATTGGTACGGTTGAAAAAAATCTCCTCGAGGGCGGCTTGATCGTTGTGTTCGTGTTGGTACTCATGTTGGGCAACCTAAGAGCGGGTTTAATTGTGACATCCGTTATTCCTCTTTCGATGCTCTTTGCTTTTGGAATGATGCGATTGTTTAATGTTTCCGGAAACCTGATGTCTTTGGGTGCTATTGACTTTGGACTTATCGTGGATGGAGCAGTTATCATTGTTGAAAACGTGGTACATCGCATTTTATACAACCGCCACTTATATGGAAATGTGCCACACCTCTCACAGGAACAAATGGATACTCAGGTGCAACATTCTGCATCCCGCATGATGAATTCTGCAGCCTTCGGCCAGCTCATTATTCTCATTGTATACTTGCCGATCTTATCATTGGTGGGAATCGAAGGAAAGATGTTTCGCCCAATGGCGCAAACTGTCTCATTTGCAATACTTGGAGCATTCTTATTGTCCCTTACCTGGGTTCCAATGGCTTCCGCCCTGTTTTTGAGTAAAAAGACTGAATATAAATCTAACATCAGTGATAGGATCATGCGGTTTTTTCACAAACTCTACACACCTGCATTAAGTACTGTATTGAAATGGAAAAAGCTCACCGTTGGCATTGCCGTGGTCTTGTTTGCGCTATCACTTTTGGGCTTCAGCCGTCTTGGGGGTGAATTTATCCCCACGCTTGAAGAAGGCGATCTGACTGTGGAGTTCAGTATGATGCAAGGCACTTCTCTTACTCAAATGACTGAAAGCACAACGAAAGCAGAAGAAATATTAATCAAAAATTTTCCTGAAGTCAAGCAAGTCGTCAGCCGTATTGGAAGCGCCGAAATCCCTACCGACCCCATGCCTGTAGAGCGGGGGGACATCATGGTATCAATGAAACCTAAAAAAACATGGAGGGAAGAAGTTTCTAACAGGGAAGAAATGCAGGAAGCCATGGAGATAGCCCTTTCCGTTTTACCTGGCGTAAGTATCGAAATGACACAGCCTATGCAAATGCGCTTCAATGAATTGATGACAGGTATCCGGCAAGACGTTGCGGTCAAAATCTTCGGCGACGACCTCGACGTACTTGCAAACGAAGCGGTAAAAGTTTCTAAACTTATCGAGCCAATTAGGGGAGTAAGTGAACCGATCGTGGAACGTGTGAGAGGATTACCGCAAATCCAGGTCACCTACGATCGTGACCGTTTGGCACAATTCGGATTGAATGTCACCGATGTAAATAACATCTTACGTACTGCATACGCTGGCAATGTGGCCGGTGTTGTGTTTGAAGGGGAAAAACGTTTCGATTTGGTGGTGCGGCTTGAACGCAGTCTGCGACAAGATATTTCCAATCTGGAAAACCTTTATGTCTCCACCTCTGACGGTAGTAGGGTACCTCTTAGTCAGATTGCGACCATCGAGTATAAGGATGCACCAGCACAGGTAAGCCGTGAAAGTGGACAGCGTCGCATCTTTGTTGGGTTCAATGTACGTGGCCGTGATGTAGAAAGCACAGTTGAAGAAATCGAACGCATTCTGCAAGAAAACCTCAAGCTGCCAACGGGCTACTATTATACTTTCGGCGGTCAGTTCCAAAACTTGAGGGAAGCTAAAGAACGCTTATCAATTGCTGTACCAATAGCATTGGTGCTCATTCTGGCATTGCTGTTTTTCGCTTTCCGATCATTAAGTCAGGCAGCTCTCATTTTTACAGCTGTACCGCTTTCTGCTATCGGTGGTGTGGCATCGCTCATGCTGCGGGGGATGCCATTCTCTATCTCTGCCGGTGTAGGGTTCATCGCATTATTCGGTGTAGCCGTGCTAAACGGAATTGTGCTTATCGGTTTTTTCAACCAGCTTAAAAAAGATGGCTTACAAGACGTGATAGAGCGTGTACAAAAAGGTACCTATTCCCGTCTGCGTCCAGTATTAATGACTGCTGCAGTAGCATCACTTGGGTTCTTGCCCATGGCACTGTCAACTGGGGACGGGGCTGAAGTGCAGCGCCCATTGGCAACAGTTGTAATTGGTGGATTGATTTCGGCGACGCTACTGACTTTACTTGTCTTGCCGGTATTGTACATCTGGTTTGAAAAATGGTTTGGGAGAAAAATCCGCCCGCTATCAGGTATAACTGCTGTGATCATATTGACGGTTTTGTGCTTTCCAAAAAATATACAAGCGCAAACTCCACTTACTCTAGATGCTTCCATATCGCGAGCAAAAGCTAATAACCCCAAAATAAGGGTCGGAACATACCAGATTCAAGTCCAACAATCCTTACGACGCGCAGCTTATGAATTACCAAAAACCAGTTTCGAATTTGAGCTTGGTCAATATAATTCTAACTATTTCGACAACAGCATAGGTATCCGTCAAGAAATTCCCAACCCTCGCAACAAAAAAGCTGGGAAGACACTTGCTGATGCTAACATTCATCGTGCCGAACTATCGCTAGCCGTGACTGAGCAGGAACTCGTGTTCGAGGTGCGTTCTGCCTGGTACGAACTGGCATATTTGTTAGAGAGACAACGTTTACTCGAGAGCCAAGACAGCTTGCTAAGTGATTTTGTACGCATCGCGGAGGTTCGCCAACTTGTTGGTGAAACCGGAAATCTCGAAAGAGCCACCGCTATCAGTCAAGCCGGTGAGGTAAGTAATCAACTATCGCAAGTTTGGGCAGATATCGAAATTGCCCAAATCACCCTGCAAATGTTGCTCTCTTCTGCTGAATTAGTTACCATCCCCCCCGAAACTCGTTTAACAAAAAGACCTCTCCTCATTATCGGCGAAGTTGCAAATAATCCATTGATGGCATTTTTGCAACAACAAATCTCTATCAGCGAAGCAAACGTGGCAGTCGAAAAAGCCCGTAGAGCGCCCGATTTCAGCATCGGCTACTTCAACCAATCACTCATCACACCGGAAGAAAATGCCAATCCGGCCTATACTGCATCCGACCGTTTCCATTTTGTGCAAGCAGGCATTGCCATACCTATTTTCGGAAAGGCATATAAAGCCCGCATCGAAGCGGCGCAATTCGAACGACAGGTCGCACAAGCAACCGCAGAGTATAAGTCTCGCCAATTGGAAGGGCAATACCTACACGCTTTTCAGGAATATGAAAAGCAACGCAGCACTCTTGATTATTTTGAGCAAAGCGCTTTGCCCACTGCCGACCTGCTGCTGAACAATGCCCTGATAGCGTTCCGAGCGGGCGACGTGAACTACGTAGAATATGTCCAAGCCCTCACACGTGCGAACGACATCCAGCTTGGTTATCTCGATGCGCTCAATAGATTCAATGTGGCAACTATTGTCATCGAGTTGCTGACAGGAAAGTGATTGTAAATTTTCAAATATTTAATCTTTTCAAAAAATATCGAAAATGAATTCTTTTCAAAATATTTTATACGCATTAGGAGCCGGCAGCTTAATTTTTTTGACCGCCTGCAAAGGGAATGACGGACAAGACCCCACCAAAGAGGGTGAGGCCGTCGAAGTTCACATGCATGAAGAAGGCGGAGCAATGGAGGTTGCCCTAACCTCAGACCAATACAAAATCGCAGGCATCGAAACCAACAAAGTAGAAATCCGCAATCTCACGGGTCTTGTTCATGTTAACGGCGAATTAGATGTCCCTCCTCAAAACCTTCAAAGCATCAGTGCTCCTGCGGCAGGATTCCTGAAAAGTTCTGACTTGCTTCAAGGCAGCAGGGTATACAAAGGTCAGGCTATTGCTGTGATCAGAAATCCCGAATTCATTCAGTGGCAGCAAGATTACCTTGAAACAGTTAATCAATTGGAAGCTGATCGCAGTCATCTTGAGTACCTTGAGTCCGAATATAGGCGGCAAGAAGAACTGGCTAAAGAAAACATCAACGCGACCAAAACTTTGCAATCAGCTAAGGCAGAATATCACAGCATGAAATCATCTATCGCCGGTCTGGAGGCAAGGCTCGGTGGTCAAAGTGCAAGGCTACAACTGCTCGGTATCAATCCCCAACTCCTGAAGCCTGATAATTATTTCAGTGAAATCACCATATTTTCTCCGACCTCCGGATATGTGATGGCTGTGAATGTGAACGCCGGCAAATATATCAGCAACACGGATGTCCTGTTCCAAATCGCCGATACAAAACATCTGCATGCCGAACTGACTGTGTTCGAGAAAGACATTCTGAAACTCAAAGTAGGGCAAAAGGTGCGCTTCACCCTTGCCAACGAGACACGTGAACGTACTGCCACGATTTTCCTTTTCGGGCGTGAAATCAGTGAAGACCGGGGTATCAGAGTGCATTGCCATCTCGACAAAGAAGATATTGAATTATTACCCGGTATGTATTTTAAAGCGGTTGTGGAAACTGGTGCAAGCCCTGTGCCCTCAGTTCCGGAAGCTGCCATTGTCAGCAGCGAGGGCAAGGATTATATTTTTGTTGTCGAAAAAGCCGTTGAGCCCGAGGCAGAAATGAAAGAAGAAAAAATGAGTGATATAGACAAAGAGGTTCACGAAGAAGGTCAAGAGAAAGGTGAACATCACGCCGATCAACATTTCAAAATGGTAGAAGTGAAAAAAGGTTTAACTGATGAGACTTTCGTGGAAGTGATTTTGCCTCAAGATTTTGATATAGCAAATAATTTGGTTGTCACAAAGGGCGCTTTCTACTTGCTTTCAGCCTTTAAATCAGCGAGCGAGGGAGAGGAAGGGCATGCGCATTAATTAGAAATAGTGTGAGAATGTTTCCTTTATTGTCAAATGTCATATTCTGTTTGAAACAGATTGAGCAAACGGGCTTAACCCTTCAGGAATTGATACAAAATGTCAGCTGATATCCTCCAACTGATGATAAGCAGTGCGCTCCTGAGCATCCTGCATGCAGTGCTGCCGAATCATTGGTTGCCTGTCATTGCGATTGCACAACGGGAAAAGTGGACTATGCGGGAAACATTGCAGACCACATTTCTGGCAAGTCTGGCGCATGCCGGAAGTACGATCCTGATTGGTGTGATCATCGCCGCGTTTGCGTTTCAACTGGATAAGCACGTGGCGGTCTTTACATCGGTGATTACTCCGGCGATTCTTATTTCGATGGGCCTGCTGTTCATTTGGCAACATTACCACCATAAGCATTTTCACATTAAGTCTGCATCAGCTAAAGGAACTTCAAAGGCGGCCTTGATCATATGGTTTGTCATTGCGATGTTTTTTTCTCCCTGCCTTGAGATTGAAGCCTTTTATCTCGCAGCCGGCGTCATAGGTTGGCAAGTCGTTCTTTTGATCTCTATCATATACCTGGTCATCAGCGTCGCCGGGATGGTGTTCTGGGTGAGTTGGGCTTATCACGGATTAACAAAACTGAATTGGCATGCACTTGAGCATAGCGCTGGTATCATTGCAGGGATCATACTCATCCTGACCGGACTCTCTTTCCTCATCATTCATTAATAAGCGATATGGCGACACAGAGAGAATCTCAGACTACGCAATCAGATATCGCATGTTGTGATCATAATGTTGATAGTACAATGCAACCACAGCAAGAAAGTCATGTAGGTAAGGAAGGTTCATCACAGTTGAAGATGTCTCTGCCGGCAATCAGTTTTGTCATGCTCATTGCCGGCATCCTGGTTGAATATGTGTTTCGCTTCTCCTTTTTCAAGGGATGGGTGAGTTTGACGTGGTATTTCCTTGCATACATCCCCGTAGGCCTTCCCGTCATCAAAAAGGGTGTTGAGTCTATTGCACGCGGCGAATTCTTTACAGAGTTTTTTCTCATGAGCATTGCGACAATTGGTGCATTTGTCATTGCAAAGTATCCTGAAGCTGTAGCGGTCATGTTGTTTTACGCTATCGGTGAATTATTTCAAGATGCTGCCGTGAATCGCGCCAAACGAAACATCAAGGCACTGATGGATATTCGTCCCAAGACAGCACGAGTATTTCGGGATGGGAAGTTTATCACTGTATCACCAGAGTCCGTGCAAATCGGTGAGCGCATCCTTATCAAACCGGGTGAGCGGGTACCACTGGATGGAGAGATGTTGACTGAAGGAAGTTCTTTTAATACTTCTGCACTTACCGGTGAAAGTAAACGATCCAGCATTCTGACTGGAGCACAGGTGTTTGCAGGAATGATTAACATTGATAAGGCCATCGAGCTCCGGGTAACGCAATTATTTGAGGATAGCTCTCTTGCCAGGATCCTTCACCTGGTTCAAAAGGCAACACAACGCAAAGCAAAGACAGAGTTATTCATCCGGAAATTTGCAAAAGTGTACACGCCTATCGTTGTTTTTCTGGCGTTTGCGCTTGTTCTTGTTCCTTCTTTTATTGTGGAGGAATATGTTTTTTCTCAATGGCTGTACCGCGCATTGATTTTTCTTGTGATCGCATGTCCATGTGCGTTGGTTATTTCCATTCCATTAGGCTACTTTGGTGGTATCGGTGCTGCCTCACGGCATGGTATTTTATTCAAAGGGTCCAACTACCTGGACCTGATGGCAAAAGTGAATACGCTGGTGATGGACAAAACGGGTACGTTGACTAAAGGAGTCTTCACCGTGTTGAAAGTTGAATCCAGAATTGACAGAGCAGAACTCCTTCAATTCGTCACGGCATTGGAAAAACACTCCACACATCCTATTGCCAAAGCGATTGTTGAATATATTGGTGAACACGGCTCCGGATATTCTGCAGTTCAGGTAGAAGAGATCAGTGGACATGGTTTGAAAGGCATGGTTGCCGGTAAAGAAATTCTTGCCGGGAATAACAAATTGATGGAAAAGTATCATGTGCCAATCGATTTGGATACTTCTGCGCTGGCAGATACAATTGTTTTTGTTGCCAGAGAAAGAAAATTTGTCGGATATATCACCATCGGCGATGAAATAAAAGAAGATGCATCTATCGCAATCTCTTCCTTGCGCCGCACAGGCATGAAGCACATTGTCATCCTTTCGGGAGATAAGCAATCCGTCGTAAACGAGGTCAGCAAAAAGCTTGGCATTGCTGAAGTGTATGGTGATTTGCTTCCCGAACAAAAAGTAGAGAAAGTTGAAGCATTAAAACGCAATCCGGATCGTGTTGTTGGTTATGTGGGTGATGGCATCAATGATGCGCCCGTGCTCGCATTAGCAGATATCGGGATCGCAATGGGAGGACTTGGCAGTGATGCAGCAATTGAGACTGCTGATGTGGTGATTCAGACAGATCAACCTTCAAAAATTGTCACTGCAAGGAAAATCTCGCAGGCGACAAAGCATATTGTATGGCAAAACATTTCTCTGGCGTTTGGTGTAAAGCTCATAGTGCTGATCCTCGGTGCGGGAGGACTTGCGACGATGTGGGAAGCTGTGTTTGCTGATGTGGGTGTTGCATTGTTATCTATTGTCAACGCAGTGAGGTTACAGCGTATGACATTCAAATAGCATTCTGACTTCTACGCATTGGAAGCAATAGTTAGCGGTGGGTGCTGGTTCAGCCGCCAAAATTTTTAATATAGTTCTCATTCACAAAATGTAAAATGGTCATGAAATCAAACTTTTTAAGTGTTAAGACATCTGTCTTGATAGTTATGACGCTGTTCTTCTTCTCAAGTTTTATGTCTTATTCCCAAAGTAATTCTCACAGAGGTGGTTTGATGTCTTTTGGTAATCCAAATAGCCTTTTCTATGTTGGAGGAAGGTTATCTGAAAAAAGCGATCCTCCTCCATCACTTGAAATGAAGAACACATACTGTGCAGCCGATTCTTTATTGAATATTTCTTCCGATCCATGGTTGCGAGTGAAAAATCCTGACAGGGAAGGAATGGATTTAGTCTTCGTTCGAAAACCAAGTGGAAGAATTCGTGTATTTCAATCTCTTATCGATAAGGGGAACTATCTTATTTTATGCTCCAAAGGAGTTGAAGAACCATGTGCCTGTGGAAATGATGCCTCCTTATATATTTACTTCCCTGGACAGAATTTGCTTAAGTTGGTGGAAAAGGCTTTCTCATTGTCAATAAAGCGAAATCTTATTTCTGATTTAAATAAGTATGCCGAATTGAATCTTTCAGCAGATGAGTTTGAGAATGTTTGCAGTGTCCTAAATACAATAGGAGCTAATCAGTAAGATACGCACATTATCTGGCAAATCATTTCTCTGGCGTTTGGTGTAAAGCTCATTGTACTGATCCTTGGAGCAGGCGGAATAGCGACAATGTGGGAAGCGGTATTTGCTGATGTCGGAGTGGTATTGTTATCCATTGTGAATGCGGTAAGATTGCAACGGATGGAATTTTGAAAGCATCTTGTCCTTATTCAGGTTTTCATATACAATAGAATTAAGAGCATTGCTTCCCCACATACACGCAATAGTCCGTGATCTGTATCCTCTTATCTTTGAGCTATGCTGATCAAAGATTATCCTCATCTGAAAGTTGTCATCCAATAATGATCCGGATGCAGCATCGCAATGACTAAGGGCATGTACCAGTTTTTTGAGCACCTGATCCACGAATTCGAACTTCCACTGAGCAATCCGGTGCTCGTTTTCTCACTGGTACTCCTCATCATCCTGCTCTCGCCTATTGTCCTTCGGAAACTGAATATTCCCGGTATTATCGGCCTGATTCTCTCTGGTGTCATCATCGGGCAACATGGCCTGCATATCCTTGAGAAAAACTCAGCGGTCGATCTTTTTTCAACGATAGGTTTACTCTACATCATGTTCATCGCCGGTCTGGAACTCGATTTAAATGAATTTAAAGCCAACAGGAATAAAAGCCTCCTTTTCGGAGCGTTTACGTTCATCTTTCCTATAGCGATCGGGTATCCGGTATGTTATTATTTGTTGGGGTATGATTTCAACGCCAGTTTTCTGACAGCGAGTATGTTTGCCACGCATACCCTTGTCGCATATCCTATCGTAAGCAAGATGGGTATCTCGAAGAATCAGGCTGTGGCGATCACAGTCGGAGGCACGATATTGACCGATACCGCTGTGCTGATCATCCTGGCTGTCATCATGGGAAATAGTCAGGGCACCCTCAGTCAGGAATGGTGGATCACATTTGGAGTGTCGCTCACGATTTTCTCGATCATTATGTTTCTGATTGTCCCCCGCATAGCCAAGTGGTTTTTTCGGCACCTCGAAAGCGAGAAACACTCCCATTACATCTTCGTGCTTTCGGTTGTGTTCTTTTCGGCATTCCTGGCAGAAGTAGCAGGAGTAGAACCCATTATCGGGGCATTCGTGGCAGGACTTGCACTGAATCGGCTGGTGCCATACTCCTCAGCCTTGATGAACAGGATAGAGTTCATTGGAAACTCACTGTTCATTCCATTCTTCCTGATCAGTGTAGGGATGATAGTAGATGTAAGTGTATTACTCAAAGGCCCGATGGCATGGATTGTTGCAGGGGCGCTGTCCTTCACGGCTCTCTTTGGAAAATGGATTGCTGCATTGTTTACACAATTGATTTTTCGTTATTCACCTGCACAACGCCAGCTCATCTTCGGATTGAGCAGTTCACACGCTGCTGCTACATTAGCGGTGATCCTTGTAGGGTATCAGGCAGGTATCCTGGATGAAAACATTCTCAATGGTACCATCATCCTGATTCTGATCACCTGTATTGTCGCATCTCTTGCTACCGAAAGGGCTGCAAAAAAAATCGTGGTGAACGATGAGAATGGAGACACCGTGTCTGTCAATACGTACGGATACGCAGACGAACATCTGCTCTTACCGATCACCCATATGTCCAACGTTGAAAAACTCCTTGAATTTGCACTCTTGATCAAGGAACGTAAATCCCCGAATCCGATTTCTATCCTCTCTGTCGTCCCGAATGATGAAGAAGCAGAACTCAACATTATCAAGTCAAGGCATGTACTTGAAGAATATGTAAAGCAGGCTTCCGCGGCTGATACGAAGATCAATATTATCGCCACGATCGATCACAATACCATAAGCGGGATTGCACGTATGTCGCGGGAAATTATGGCGGATATCATTCTCATCGGATGGCCCCAGCGATCGGGTATTCTTGAAAAACTCATTGGTGACAGAATCGAGAGCATTCTCAATGCTGCTGACAAAGTTTTGTTTATCTGTCATTTCACAAAGCCAATGATCACCAACAAACGGATCGTCGTGATCACTCCTCCTCTCGCTGAACGCGAAAATGGATTCGAGCTCTGGTTCCTGAAGATAAGTAAACTTGCACAGGAACTAAGTATTCCTGTTCAGCTCTATGGAGATGTCAAAACACACCAGGCAATTGGCAGACAAATCAAAAAACATCATCTCAGCGCCTCTGTCAATTTTACTGCATTTGAAGATTGGGAAGATTTTCTCATCCTCGCACGAGACATTCGTTCGGATGACCTGCTCGTATTCGCTTCTTCACGGCAAGGATCCGTCTCACATCAGGGCATGCTGGAGAATGTTCCCATGAAACTGGAAAGACATTTTTCACAGAACAGTAAGATCGTGATCTATCCACAACAGTATGGCCAGCGTTTGTCCGATGAAGGCTACGAGGATATTCCATCAGGGCCTATTACAAAGAGCATTGAGACGATCGGGAGAGGCATTGATAGTATCTTTCGCCGCGAGAAAAAGGAGTAGCTCAGATAATACTGCGCACAGGCATGACAATAGATCTCAGCCGGAAGTTCTGCCTATCACCTCTGATAACGGAAAACATTCGATATCAATATATCAGGACAATTTCTGTCGCAGCATTTGAGCATTGATCGCCACAATAATCG
>DATDQA010000008.1:0-7273 GCA_035292505.1 Saprospiraceae bacterium
TCGATCTCACGTTTCCAGCTTCAATTCCATTTACTAACACAGGGACTGTTCAGGGCGATGGGAATCTCACAGTGAATAATGACTTTATTCTAGCTGGTACAATTCAGGGCAACGGATCGCTCACAGTGAATGGAAATACAACCTGGAATAGCGGGACACTGGACAGAACATTTACCAATCAGGCGACCCGGATCATGGACATTGCCACGAGTAATGGTAAAACATTGAATGCGCCATTTGTCAATGAAGGAACACTGAACTGGATAGACGGACAGATCGTCCAGCACGTGTCTGTCGGTGGCTCATTCACGAACAATGCCACAATGACGATCAGTTCCAATGCCCTTTACCAGGATAACAATGGGAATGGACCGTTTAACAATACTGGTACGATCACAAAAACGAGTACCGGAACAACCTCCATCAGCAATATGATCTTCACCAATTCCGGCACTGTGAAAGGCGTTGGAACTATAGCCTTGACCAATGGAGGATCTTTTACTAACACCGGCTTCATCGCTCCCGGACTTTCACCTGGGATCCTTGCATTGAACAATAGGCAGCTCTTTTCAGCGAGCAGCACGTTGAGCATTGAAGTTGCCTCAGATTCCGGTCCTGGTATTGGCCATGATCAACTGCAGTCTGATATGAATCCGCTGACTATCAACGGTACATTGAGCGTCGCTCTCTTAAATGGCTTTGTGCCAGAAGCAGGCAATCAATATTCTGTATTGACATATCCCAGCGCTACTGATACCTTTTCAACTGAACCTCCCTGCTGGATCGTCACTTATAGTGCAACGAACACATCGATTACATTCAATCCTGCAGTATTCAATATCTGCGCTGATAATATTGCCGCGAATAATGATGCAGGATTGTGCTCTCAGGTTGTGAATTATATCGTTGAAGCATTAGGATCTCCTGAGCCAACACTTACTTACACTTTTGGCGGAGCCACAACAGGCAGTGGTGATGGAACAGGCAGCGGTTCTTCATTTAATGTAGGAGTAACAAACGTAATCATCCTTGCGGACAATGGATGCAGCGGGGCATCGTGCGCGTTTACGATTACCATTATGGATGTCGAAATACCCATTGTTGATTGCCCGGACGATATCACACAAAGCAACGACCCGGGCGATTGTAGTGCAGCGGTGGAATTAGAAGCAACTGCCACCGACAACTGTGACATTGCCACGATAGAGTATAATCCGCCAAGTGGATCTGATTTTCCGGTTGGTACCACCATGATCACTGTGACGGCCACGGATGTCAATGGAAATTCGGGTACCTGTACATTTTCGGTTACAGTCATTGACACAGAAGATCCAGCTATTGATTGTCCGGATGATCTCACAGTGAATAGTGAGGTAGGTACCTGCGAGGCAGTTGTAAACTATAATGTGACCTTCGACGACAATTGTGAAGGGGAAGAACTCATGCAGACCGCAGGACTCGCTTCAGGGAGTGCATTTCCGATTGGCACGACCACAAACATCTTCCTGGTCACAGATGCCGCGGGTAATACAACGACATGCAGTTTTACTATTACGGTGAATGACACAGAGCTTCCGACCATTGATTGTCCCGTTGACATCACCACAAACAATGATCCAGGTGTCTGTGGCGCAGTGGCAATATTTGATGTCGCCTTTGATGATAACTGTCTCGGGGAAATGCTCACACAGACGACCGGGCTTCCATCAGGGAGTGTGTTCCCGGTGGGCACTACCGTAAACACATTTGTTGCGATAGATGCGTCGGGGAATACAAGCAGTTGTAGTGTTTCGGTCACCGTAAACGATACAGAAGTCCCTGTCATTGACTGTCCCGATGATCTCACAGTGGATAACGACCCAGGAGAGTGTGGTGCAGTAGTCAACTATAATGTACTCTCGGACGATAATTGTCCGGAAGAAATGGTGGAACAGACAGCAGGACTTGCTTCCGGCAATATGTTTCCGGTTGGTAGTACGACAAATACATTTGTTGTGACGGATGGAGCAGGAAACTCATCTTCATGTAGTTTCGTCGTGACAGTGATCGATGCAGAGATACCACTGGTGGATTGTCCTGAGGATATCACAGCACTCCCGGAGGAAGAGGTCATGTTTGACGTAAGCTTCAGTGACAATTGTCCCGGAGTAGAACTTGAGCAGACAGCAGGTCTTCCATCTGGCAGCGTCTTTCCTCCTGGTGTGACTGTCAATTCATTCATAGCGACAGACGCCGTTGATAGTACAAGCACTTGCAGCTTTACCGTCACTGTCGTCACCGGCGACACGGTCATCATCTGTCCTCCTGATGTAACCGTGAGTACAGAGATCGGGGAATGCAATACGGTTGTCTTCGATATCGATCCTACGGTCATTCCTGACGATTTGGCATATACCTATTCGCTGACGGGTGCTACAACTGGTGATGGTGATGGTTCTGCGAGTGGTTTGAGCTTTGAGGTAGGTATTACTGTTGTGACATATACCTCGACAGACAACCCGGTTTACAATTGTGATTTCACAGTTACTGTAATCACTCCACCTGAGATCTGCAATGGTATCGATGACGATTGTGATGGTCTCATCGATGATGATGATCCGGATGTGACAGGACAAAGCACCTGGTATGAGGATACCGATGGAGATGGATATGGTGATCCAGGTTCAACGCAGTTGGCATGTGAAGCACCTTCCGGTTACGTATCAAATGATCAGGATTGCGACGACACCAATGCTGACGTAAATCCTGATGCATCCGAGGTGTGCAATGATATCGACGACGACTGCGACGGACTCATCGATGACGATGATCCGGATGTGACAGGACAAAGCACCTGGTATGAAGATGCAGACAGTGACGATTTCGGCAATCCCGATGTGTCGGTTCTCGCTTGTGATCAACCCAATGGGTATGTCGCAAATGACGACGATTGCGACGATACCGATCCCAATGTGAACCCCAATGCGCCCGAGGTGTGTAATGGAGTCGACGATGACTGTGATGGACTGATCGATGATGATGATCCGGATGTCACAGGACAAAGCACCTGGTATGCCGACACAGACGGCGATGGCTATGGCGATCCAGGCTCAACGCAGTTGGCTTGTGATGCACCGGCTGGCTATGTGGCCAATGACGATGATTGTGATGATATGGATGAAAACATAAATCCGGACGGGATAGAAGTATGCAACGAGACAGATGATAATTGTAATGGATTGACGGATGAAAACGCTGCACAGGAGGTGTGTAATGGCGTCGACGATGACTGTGATGGACTGATCGATGATGAGGATCCGGATGTCACAGGACAAAGTACGTGGTATGCGGACACGGATGGAGATGGCTATGGCGATCCAGGTTCAACCCAATTGGCGTGTGATGTGCCAGTCGGTTATGTGTCCAATGATGAAGATTGCGACGACACGGATGAAAATATTCACCCGGGTGCGACCGAGATATGTAATGGTGAAGACGATGATTGTGATGGCTCCACGGATGAAGGCGTACTGATTACGTGGTACCAGGACTCGGATGGGGACGGCTATGGAAAGCCCGGAGTCACACAAATGGCCTGTACGCAACCGGAAGGATATGTCGCGAACAATACCGATTGTAATGACAACAATGCGGCAATTCATCCCGGCGCGACCGAAATGTGCAATGGTGTCGATGATGATTGCGATGGCTCTACGGATGAAGGTTGTCCTCCAGGTGATGTGAGTATCAGTATTGATGATACCACCATGGTCATGGAGTCTGAAGGAGTTGTGAAGGTACGTGTGAGATTGTCTGGACCGTCGGATCAGACTATCACCGTTTCCTTCAAGACGGTCAATGGCACTGCAAAGAATCTGCTTGACTACAGATCAAGGACAGGAATTCTAACCTTCCAACCTGGTCAGACTCTCAAGACAATCCGGGTAACGATTATCGTGGATGGAATTGCTGAGCCCGATGAGTACTTCCTGATTAAATTATTCAATCCGCAAAATGCGCCGATCCTCAATGCTATTGGTGTGGTGATCATTACCGAATCAGAAATGGGATTATCGTCGTCGTCAGGGACAGAACAGTATGATGTCTCTGGATGGATTCACGGATTGTCTCCCGATCCTAAGAAAACCTTTCAGCTCTCGCAGGATGTTACGAGTGCATGGCACGCTCCGGGAGTATTAGTTCCAAATCCACAGACAAAGTATGCATCGCTGCTTGTCCTTGGGCTTCCAATGGAAACTTTCGATGTACTTCTGACAGATATGCACGGTAGGGTAGTGGCTGACCTGAGAAACTATGAGAATGATTGGTCGATGTCTGCTCTGAGTGGAGGGATGTACTTGTATCGGATTGTACATAAGACTTCAACAGGAAGTGAAGTAGTCAATACAGGGAAATTGATTATTACGGATTGAAAAGATGAACTGATAAAGGGAACCGGTCGGATGGCTGGTTCCCACCCCTTGAAGAATAGGTTATCGGAGAAGTTACAGAAATAGGTTATTTTGGAATATTCTATTTCTGCATGCATACGACTTTTCCTGAACTTGTGATTCGGATTGCGTTAAGCATCGTGGTCTTTGTTTTTACTCAAGACAATAGCTCTTTTTTTGCCCAGATCTCCAATTTTAATTTTGAGTATTTAACCACAGAACAAGGACTTTCCTCAAACAAAGTTCAGGATATTATACAGGACAGGGATGGTTTTTACTGGATTGCCACGCAAAACGGGTTAAATCGGTTCGACGGGACTTCATTTAAGATATACCGGCATGAGACTGCGAATAATACTTCGCTGACGCACAATTCCTGTATAGTCCTGGCTGAAGGAAAAAATGGAGATATATGGGTAGGGACTTATAAGGGAGTGAGTCGATTTATTCGGGAAAAAGGCCGTTTCCAGCAGATTTACTTGACTCACCCTGTAAAGAATTTAGAAGTTACGAATCGTATCGCATGCCTTGTTGTCGACAGGGAGGGGAATGTCTGGATTGGTACTAATGGTCTGTGGAAGTATGATACAAAGATCGATTCACTGATTTCGATACTTCCTGACCCCCTGGAATCATCATTCATTTCAGATTACGGCCTCATCTCCCACATGGTATATGATCCTGCACATCATGGAGTATGGTTTTCTACTTCTCATCAATTGGTGTATTTTGATATCCCGGCAGATCAATTTTACACGATCGAGAATAATCCGCGGAATTGGAAGGTATTTGCTCATGCCGATGCCGCAGAATTGACAATGGACCCGAAGAATCAACTATGGTTTCTTGCGAAAGGCTCTCAGAAACTCTGTTCATTTGATATTGATCAAAATAGCATTGTTGTGACGGAGAAGCAGATTACGTCCGGACTTCATAAAATTTATGCAGATGTCAAAAGCAGAATATGGCTGGGTTATTGGAGTGTTCCCACTGAGATCTATGATCCGGCAATTGGCGGAATTGATACAAGTTTTTTCGTAACACATCATCCCGGCTCACTGATCAATAATAAGCTCACGGCACTGTTTGTCGATCAACAGCAGAATTACTGGATCGGGTCCTGGGAAGGCATCAGCATATACCACGAAGCCAACCAGTATTATAAGAAGCACCAAATGAAGATGTCGTTTCCAATAGAAGAGGAGGCTCAATTATCGATTACCGCAATAGCCCAAAACAAACCTGACTTCATTTGGCTAGGTACCTCTCACGGTCTGTTTAAATACCATCTGACCTCAGGAATCAGCAAACGCATACCACTTGATACGCCGCATTCGGTGATAACTTCCTTATATGCAGATAGTAATTGGTTGTGGATCGGTAGCTATGATCGGTTATTGTGTCTGGATATTGCACGCGAAGCTGTCGTGAAGACAATGCAATTGAACCCCCGGATTTCATTTATCAGGAAAGGTGTAAAAAATGATCTCTGGGCCGCGCAATGGAATGATGGTCTGTATCACATTAACCTGACTACAAATGAGATCATGCATTTTCAAAATGATAGCAGCGGATCAACTTCCCTTAAATCAAATCATCTTGTCTCGGGATTTGTAGACAATGGCAGTTTGTGGATCGGTTATAATGGCGGAGTAGGATATTCTAAGTTCGATTTAGAAGTAAACAGGATTGGGCATTTCGATCCGTTGCAAGTTGACTCAACCAGCTTATTTGCCGGAACGATCACAGCAATCACAAAAGATGATCTGAGTAACATCTGGTTCGGCACCTATGGAAGTGGCGTTTTTCGGTATGACGTCGATGAGGGATCATATAAGCTTTATCAGCAGGGAGATGGGTTGAATAGCCATTTCATCAATAGCATCATTCCTGATAGAAATGGAAATATATGGATATCAACAGCAGATGGCTTGAACTATTTCAATTCACACCAGGGCACGATGAGTAAGGTCGATATTCATCTCGTTTTTCCCAGCAATGATTTCATAGCGAATGGCATTCAGGGAATTGATGGGAACATCTATTTCTTTTGCATGAATGAATTTGTAGAAATACGACCGGAATCATATCTCCCTGAACAGCAGCCCCCCCATATTGTCATCAGTGGTTTTAGAATTTTTGATAAAGAAATTGTTTACACTCCGGATGATACCAGAATCAACCTTTCTCATTGGGAGAATTTCTTTTCATTTGAATATTCGTTACTCAGGACAAATCCGCGGAAGGAAGTGAAATATGCGCATATCCTGAGTGGATTTGATGAAAGCTGGAACATTGGTACCAAGAACTTTGCGAGTTATACAAATGTGCCTGGTGGACATTATCAGTTTATGGTCAAGGCGACCGATAGTGACGGGCAATGGAGCGATGTGTTGTTGACAATCCCGATCCGGGTCAGACCGCCCTTCTGGCGAACCTGGTGGTTTATTGCCTTGTGTAGCATTGTGGCGATAGGGGGAATTGTTGTGTTATATCTGTATAATATCCGGCAGATCAGGAGAGTCTATAACATAAAAGCCAAGATATCTCAGGATCTGCATGATGACGTAGGATCTTCACTCAGCAGCATCCATATATACAGCTCTGTGGTGGAACGTGCGCTCAACAGCGATCCGGAAAAAGCGAGGAATATAGTGCAGCAAATCAAACAGAACAGCCGGCAAGTGATGGAGAATATGGGTGATATTATCTGGTCTATTAATACCGAAGGTCATCACAGGGAATCAATCGCCGACAGGATCAGGAATTACAGCACTGACCTGCTATCACAAAAGAATATCGCATGCAGCTACAATATCGACCAGCAGGTAGATAGGAAACTA
>DATDQA010000009.1:0-35395 GCA_035292505.1 Saprospiraceae bacterium
TGTTTGTAGTAATAAGGTCTCAAATGAAAACACACCTCCTGCTGGCAATCCTGCATTGCGCGTTATTCTTATCGGCGCAAACCGACAGAAATGGTCGCGAGCAATATTCAAGAATCACGATTCCTGATCCTGATGAAGCAACCCTAACGAAAATCCTTCAGGCTGGCATTGATCTCCATTGTGGCAGTCATCTTTCGATGAAAGATGGCATACGCACCCTTGAAGTCGAATGCTCGCAACAAGAACTTCATCTCCTGGAACAGGAAAGTATCAACTATTCAATCCTGATCAGCAATGTCGATGAGTTTTATACACATCGCGCTTCTTTAAACCTCGGCAAAGCAAAGGCTTCATTAGCAGCAAGAAAACAAGAAAGCCTTTTGAGGCAATCGACTACAGGATCCTGTGTATTACCGCAATATCCGGTCCCGTCACATTTTACACTTGGAGAACTTGGTGGATTTCTCTTCTACCAGCAAATCCTTGAAATGCTCGATTCAATGGCAGTACTCTACCCGCAACTGATCACCTTACGCGAACCTGTGAGTGACAGTATACGTACACATCAGGGGCGACCAGTGTTTTGGGTAAAGATTTCAGATAACGTGGATGTCGATGAAGCAGAACCCGAAGTCCTTTACACGGCTTTGACCCATGCACGTGAACCTGCCAGCGCAATGAGTCTCCTATACTACATGTGGTTTCTTCTGGAAAATTATGAGGGTAGTCCTGACGTCCGTAGTATTGTTGATCATACGGAACTGTATTTCGTTCCGGTGCTCAATCCCGATGGCTATGTGTACAATGAGACTATTGCTCCGCAAGGTGGTGGGATGTGGCGGAAGAACATGCATGATAATGACGCTAATGCAATCATCGATGGAAAAGACGGCGTCGATCTGAACCGGAACTTTGGTTACCTCTGGGGATATGACAACATTGGATCATCACCATTTCCTTCTGTAAGCACCTATCGCGGTGAATCCCCATTTTCCGAGCCGGAGACGCGCATGCTTATGGAATTTGTACTGCAAAGAGAATTCGTGACCACCATGAACAATCATTCCTATGGCAACGACCTCTATCACGCTTGGGAACATGGTCCAAGTCCTCTTCCTGACAGAAATATTTTCTACAGACTGAGCGATCTCATGACCTGGGAAAACAGATATCTCTTCGGTGAATCTTATAACACCTACTGGCTGGGTGCGATCAATGGAGGTGCGAATGACTGGTTTTATGGCGAACAAACGCTAAAACCCAGGATCTTCAGTTGGCTTTCCGAAATCGGTAATGAGTTCTGGCCGGATCCTTTGGATATCGTACAGATTTGTGCAGATCAGCTTGAACCTCACCTGACAGTTGCGAAAATAGCAGGACAACATGCGGAGATCTATGACCTCAATCCGCCTGGAATCACTTATGGTCAGAACACACTCACCTTTCGTGTTGAAAATCTTGGTTTGCAGCAAGGAAATTGCAAGGTGTCCCTCCTTCCAGCCTCAAATGGAATTACGGATTTCTTTGTAAAGGGTGGAGGAGAAGTTACTTTCAGGGAAGTGCTGGAATCATCAGAAATTGAGATTGACATCACAATCGATACCCATACCCCTGATGGAAGTATTATTGAATTTGACATCCTGGTTGAAGGAGAAGAATACGTTGTCATGCGTAAGCGCATTTCAAAATTTATCAATCCTGTTTTAATACTGCCGGGTAATGAGATATCGGATGAACTTGAGATGTGGGAGACAAATGTCTGGGGAGTAGTTGGCGACCCAAATGCCGAGGGAGTACATTGGATCACAGATTCCCCTAAAGGAAACCAGTTGAATGCGTACAATACAATTCGACTTCGTGATACAATCGATCTGAGCGATGTCACATGGGCGAGGGCCACGTTCTCTGCGCGGTGGAGTATTGAGACAACACATGATTTTGTGCAATTTCAGGCAAGAAGAGATGGCGGAGAATGGATTGCTTTGTGTGGGAGATATACGAAGCCCGGAGCCCTGGGAAATCCGATAGATATCCCCAGTCCACATGCAGGCCAGCCCGTCGGTGAGCCGTTATATGATGGAAGACAACTCACGCGGATTCGTGAGCAGGTAGACTTGGTAGATTTCATGGGAGAAGATCATGTGGAGTTCAGATTTGTCGCATGGTCGGGAGGAACCGTGAGCATCATTGAAGAGGATGGTTTTTACTTTACAGACTTCGAAGTGTATGCAAGCCGCAAAGAACATTGTGTAGATGGACTCATGAATGCGGATGAGGAAGGGATAGATTGTGGTGGTGCCGATTGTATCAGTTGTCCAACCTGCGAAGATGGTATCCTCAATGGTGATGAACAAGCGACAGATTGCGGGGGAATGCTATGTGTTCCATGTGCATCGTGTACCGACGGGATTCAAAATGGTGATGAAGAAGGGATTGATTGCGGGGGAAGCACTTGTAATCCATGTGCCACGTGCACGGATAAAGTTCAAAATGGGGACGAAGAAGGTATTGACTGCGGTGGAGTATGCGTGCCTTGTTCTACATGCCATGACGGCATACAAAATGGAGAAGAAGAAGGCATAGATTGTGGAGGAAACTGCGAGGCATGCGCACCGACCTGCAAAGATGGCATCTTGAATGGCGATGAAGAGGATGTGGATTGTGGGGGTAGCTGTCCTCTGGTTTGCATCGCGGATTACTATGGAAGGGAGAATAAGATCTGGTATAATGTTGCGGGCCTCTCAATTACACTCATGCCCAATCCTGTGAAGAATCAGGTTACCATCAGAGCAACATGGCAGGATGTCATAGCGCAACCCTTTGCTTTACTCTTCTGGGAGATTATCGATATAACTGGAGTTCACATCGCCCATGGGGAAATGCGCTGTGAGGATGAGACGAGGATTGACCTTTCAATGTTGTCACCACAACTCTATCTCATCCGAGTATCTGATACACAAGGAAGGACGATGGTGCAGAGATTCTTCAAACAGGATTGAACACCAACGTGTAAACAAAGACACTACTCACTCGTCGTTGTCGCCGCAGTCGCCTTCCGTACAATCTCCGTCATTTCCTTCGAGACAGATCCTTTCGTCACCCGGACAAATGTCTTCTGATCGATCTGGAGAGTGACAATACTATCTTCCAGTTTGTTCACTCTGCCGATGAGCCCACTGGCTGTAGCCACTTCATCTCCTTTTTGGAGTTCTTCGATAAACTTAGCTTGTGCTTTTTGTTTTTTTGCCTGTGGCCGGAAAAAAAACAACCAGATGACGACGAGCATCAGCATCAACAGGCCGTAATTACTCAGGAGGGAACCGACACCACCACCGTTTTGCAGATAAAAGAGCATGTGCATGTATTTTCTAATGTACTTTTGGTGAACTGCAAAATTTGCAGGGTCGCAAAGATAGACGATTCACTTTGAGAAAGGAATTGAAGCATTTCACGGGATCGGAATCCGTTTCGCGCATCTACCTCATCGGTATGATGGGTGCAGGAAAGAGTATGCTTGCACGAATTCTTGCACAGCGACTTGACTGGATATGGATTGATTCGGATGCCTGCGTGGAGCGCAATAGTTGTATGCCTCTCACTGAGCTTTTTGCCTTATTTGGTGAAGAGGAATTCAGAAGACGGGAACGGGAATGTATACAGCAGACCGTCAAGTTCAGGAATATCGTCGTGGCTTGCGGAGGGGGAGCTCCATGTTATTTTCATGCCATGGATTTCATGTTGTCAAATGGAATCGTTGTTTATCTCAGCGCGCGGATCGATACACTCATCAACCGACTTCAGATGGAAGAGAATACAAGGCCGTTGTTGTCGATTCCGGATATCTCGCTGGAAGAACGATTGAGGATAGTCTTAGCCGAACGAGAATCAGTGTATCAGCTGGCTCCCTATACTATAGAGACTGATGGGCTATCAGAAGAAGAGGTCGTCGATATGGTATTCGGTTTAACAAGTCAAAATGTAAAATGATAAAGTCAAATTAATAAAGTGAAGCCGTTGACTTTTGATTTAGTATTTTACATTTGAGTCTACTCCAAAAAGTCATCTTTTGCCCTCCCGCACCCCTCTAACCCCTAAAGGGGAAGTCCACGCTCATTGAATTTCAATGTATTACGCGGGCGGCGGTTCCACCTTTAGGGGGTCAGGGGGCAGTCAAGCACTTTTCGGAGTAGACTCACATTTTACATTTTGACTTTAATTGAGTTTCATTCAATCATCTTCATAAACCCTTGCTCAAGATCACTGATCAGGTCCTCCGGTTCTTCTAATCCAAAATAGAAGCGCACGCAATTCCAGGGCAATGCCGGATCTGTACGCCCTTCAAGACCATAAAATGCTGCGATCGGAATAATGAGTGACTCATGGCCTCCCCAGGACACAGCAATCTGAAATCGTTGCAGACTATCAACAAATGTTTCGATTGACTTTATCTCCTTCGCTTTGAGATACACGGTCATCAGTCCTCCGCTGCCACTCATCTGACGACGTGCAAGACTGTATTGCGGAAAATCGAGATCCATAGGATACAATACCCTTTCGATCATGGGATGTTTTTTCAGATAGTCCAGCATTACCATCGCCGTCTGTTGGACGCGTTGCATACGAAGTTGTAAGGTGCGCAGGCCGCGCAGGATCATTGCACCGTCATGTGGAGAGATCACCGTGCCAAGGGTCATGTATTCGCCAAAAAAGATCCTGTCTATCAAATCCTGCCTTCCACAAACGACTCCCGCCACCACATCACTATGCCCATTGAGATACTTGGTGATCGTATGCACGACCATGTCAATGCCATATTCAGCAGGCCTCTGGAAAATGGGTGAAGCATGACTATTGTCGATGATCGTTACGATACTATGCCTCTTAGCCCAATCTGCACATGCACGGAGATCCTGCAACTCATAGGTGAAGGTATTGGGTGACTCCAGGACGAGGAGTGTTGTATTTGGTTGCTTTGCCGCCTCGATGTTTGCTATTTCCCTACCATCGACAAATGTCGTCGTGACACCAAAACGGGGGAGGTAGTTCGCACAAAGCGCTTTTGTCCAGCTATAGGGGTTTTCCACACAAATGATGTGATCGCCTTGCTTCACACAACTCATGATACTCACAGCCATCGCTGTAACACCGCTGCTGACGACAAGAGCATCATCCGTTTTTTCAAGAGCGGCTAGCTTCTTCCGCAGAATTTCTACCGTTGGATTATTCCCACGCGTGTAAACATGAGAGACGTTTTCCTGCACGATCGCGTTCCTGAAATCTGCAACAGTCGGAAATGAAAAATTACTGCTCTGAATGATTGGAGGAGCAATCGCATTGTAGTAATGCTCGCGTTCTTCGCCGAATTGATTCAATATGTCGCTGAGAGTCATGAGTGATGAATGATGAGTGATGATTGATGAGAGGTCTTATTAAGAACTATGAACCAATAATGATGAACTTATTCTTTCTCCCATTCTCCAGCAATATGTATTTGTCATGCAATAATGTATCAGTGTTCAATTTGTGGTCAATGGAAGAGATCTTGTCCTTATTAACTGATACTGCATTTCCCTGGATTGCCTTCCTCGCTTCGCCTTTGGAACTACAAATCGTCGTATACGCGGAAAGTAAATCAACAATATCTACGCCGGATGCAATGACTTCCCGGGGCACCCTGAACATCGGTATTTCGGAGGCGATCATCTGCAGTGCATTGTCGGACATCGCAAATAATTCTTGCATACCCGCTTGTGTATTAAACAACAACTCCGACACCTGCATCGCACTCTGATAGTCTTCATCGGAATGAACTCTTATAGTCATCTCTTCGGCAAGCGTTCTTTTCACTTCCTGTGGATTCGTTGCGATCAGATTTTCCAGACCTTCAATTTCTCCATGTTCTTTCAAACTGAAAAAACGCAGATACCGCGAAACATCCCTATCATCGGCGTTGATCCAAAACTGATAGAATTGATACGGTGAAGTCAATGCAGGATCAAGCCAGATATTACCGCCCTCAGACTTACCAAACTTGCTCCCATCGGTTTTTATCAACAGAGGGGTGGTCACGGCAAAGGCTTTTCCATCGGCAACATTCCTTCGGATAAATTCGGTGCCTGAAGTAATATTACCCCATTGGTCCGAGCCTCCCATCTGCATTGTGCAACGATGATTTCTGTACAGGCAGAGGAAGTCGTATGCCTGTAGCAACTGATAGCTGAACTCTGTATATGAAATCCCTGAGTCCATCCGCTTCTGTACTGATTCTTTGGCAAGCATATAGTTGATCGTGATATGCTTACCCACATCGCGTAGATAATCAAGTACCAACATATCGCGATAAAAATCGAGATTGTTCAACATCAACGCGCGATTCTCTCCATCCTGAAAATTGAGAAATCGATGAAACTGCTTCTCCTGGTGACGGAGATTGCTGTCGAGCTCTTCATAGGATTTCAATTCTCTCTCAGTTTCTTTTCCGGAAGGATCGCCGATACGACCAGTAGCACCACCCATCAGCACGACAGGTCTGTGCCCTGAGCGTTGAAAGAGAGCCAGCATCATGATCTGCACGTAGTTTCCAATAGTGAGAGAGCGGGCGGTGGGATCAAAACCGATATATCCGGTGCGCATCGTTTCCGCCAAATGTTCGTCGATACCCGGTGTCGCATCATGCAGCATGCCACGCCATCGCAGCTCTTCGATAAAAGAAGGATAGACCATAGGGCAGCAAAAGTCGGCAAAATCGGTAAAGCCGGAGAAAGCGGTGAAGCCAGCCAAACCGGAAAATCCTCTTTAGCCTTCAATTACTTCCGCTTACCGATTTCGCCGAATTCACCTGCTTCACCCGTTTCCTCCACTCTATCAGCTTCCTCTATTTCTCTCGTTTTCCTACTTTGTCGTTGCATGTCTTCATACTCACGCTTTATCGCTCTGCGCATAGCTCGATCACGAGGTTGGGGTTTTACCCGAACAATCATAGGTATTGCTATTGCAGCCGTCGCGACCAGTCTGGTGGTGATGATCGTGAGCCTCGCGTTGATTAGCGGTTTCAAAAAGGAGATCAGCCAGAAAGTATTTGGCTTTTGGGGGCATATCAATATCACGGATATCCGTGCGACTGATTCATACGAAGCATTGCCCATTATCATGGATACCGCACTCATGGACACGTTGCGAGGCATTGGTGGAGTCATGCTGGACTATGGTGCGATGGATGCCCGGAAAAAAGTAACATCGATAGGTGGTGTACGACATGTGCAGGCGGTAGCTCATATCCCTGCGATTATCACGACAAAAGACGAAATGGAAGGCATCATTCTCAAAGGAGTGGGAGAGGACTATGACTGGAGTATGATGCAAAACTTCCTTGTCGACGGTCACATCTTTGATGCACTTGATACATCTTCTGCGTCACCTGTGATGATCTCTGAGTATACAAGTCGGAGGTTGCAGATAAAGCCGGGAGATCGGTTTATCCTGCACTTTTTGAAAAACGACCGTCAGCTGCAGCGTCGCTATACAGTATCGGGCATTTATAAGACAGGCCTGGAGGATTATGACAAGAAATATGCATTCACACCGTTGGCTGAAGTGCAGCAACTGCTCGGCTGGACGCCTAATCAGGTGGGTGCAATAGAAATCTTTGTCGACGAGGTCGATGACGCGCCCCTGATCAATGAATATATTTACCTGGAGGAATTACCGGCACAACTGTATTCTGAAACAATTCGTCAGAGATTCCCGAATATCTTCGAATGGCTCGATCTGCAGGACATCAACGAAGTAGTGATTCTGGGGCTCACCCTCATCGTTGCGATTATCAATATGATCTCTGCTTTGCTTATTCTCATCCTTGAACGTACCTCCATGATCGGAATTCTGAAGGCGCTTGGCAGCAGAAACTGGGGTATCCAGAAAATCTTCCTTTACCATGCTGCATGGATTATCCTTCAGGGTTTGTTCCTTGGTAATCTTCTGGGCCTGGGCCTCTGCTGGTTGCAGGATAAATACAAGATTATCACGCTTGATGAGGCCGACTACTATCTCTCTTATGCCCCTGTCGATGTACACCTGTCGCATGTGCTCCTCTTAAATGCGGGAACAGTCTTACTCACCTTGCTTTTTCTGACCCTGCCGTCTATGCTGGTGATGAGGATCAAGCCGGTGGCGGCGATACAGTTTAAATAATCGGGGAAAGCGGTAAAACAGGTGAAGTCGGGAAAACCGGACAGCATGAATTTCGACCAACTTTTCCGAGTTGACCGATTTTTCCGGACTCTGATCCTACGCGAGAATCATAAATCGTGAGATTTCTATTTCACCGACTTCACCGATTTCAACGGCTTCACCGATTTCTCCCATTTTGCCTTCTTCTTTTGCCTACATTTACGCACTTGATTTTGAAACCCCCGGTTTGTTTCATGGAAAAAAGCAACGATGATCCGTTTTTATGCCAGCGAACATGGTCAATTGATCGAGTTGGCAGAGCGGCGACAGTCCTGCTGGATCAATCTATTGCCACCCTTTGGCGATGGCGAGTTGGAGCGTGTCGCTGAAGACCTCGGCTTCCCGCTTGACTTCCTCACGGATTCTCTTGACATCGACGAGCGTTCACGTTACGAGCGCGAGGATGAGACGCGTCTGATCCTGATCAACACACCTGTGCTCAACAAGATCGATAAGGAGAATGAAGCAATCTATATCACGGCACCGATTGGTATTGTGCTGACGGAAGATCATATCATCACCATATCCGGAGTAGAAAACCCTATCATACAGAGATTCACAGAAGGGAGGGTCCGCAATTTTCAACCTGAATCGGAACGTCTTTTTGTACTGCAGATCTTCGAGCAGTGTACCCTCCGCTTCCTCGATTGCCTGAAAAAGCTCAACCTCAAACGGAATCTGATTGAGCAAGAACTTTACAATAGCAGCCGAAACTCTGAGCTGAAACAACTCCTGCGGATCGAGAAAAGTCTCGTCTACTTTGTGAATACACTGAGTGCCAACGAACTTCTGAAAATGAAGATGAAGCGTACCGATTTCCTTAAGATCCATGAGGATGAGGAACTCGCGGACCTTTTCGAAGATATCATCATCGACAATAACCAGGCGCTCGAGATGGCCAATGTGTATACGAACATCCTCAGCGGAACGATGGAAGCCTATGCCTCGATTATCTCCAACAATCTCAACGTCTTCATTCAGCGCCTTACCGTCGTGACCATTGCGCTCATGGTGCCGACCCTCGTAGCCAGTTTCTTTGGTATGAATGTCAAATTACCCTTTGAACAAGCGGATGGGGCGTTTCTCTTTATCCTGATCATCTCAGTGGTGATAGGAGTTGCTTTAGTGTGGTTTTTCCGTCGGAAGAACCTGTTTTAATCCTCCTTTCTTAAGTAGGAATGCCAAGGCTGTTTGCAACTAAAAAGATATCAGGAAAATTACAGAAGATCCCATCTAAGTCCACAATCCAGGGTGAGTTTTGTACATTGAAATAAAACCTTCGTCGATGTTTGTAAACAGCTTTTTACACACTGTTTAAGAAAAGTTAAGACTGTATACGATTGAAATTTAGACGGTTAGAGAAGTTATCCACAAAATGTGCATAAGTTTTTTTCATATTAGGAAAATATTCCATTTATATTAGTCCCATCAAATGAAGATAATGTTTAATACGTCAAAGTATTAAAAACCGCTCTTCTTCATTTGATCATCAAGTTCGTTCTGCATTCTTCTTGCGGCTAGTTTTTCTTCATAGGAAGGCTTCCGTAGGGCTTTTTCTCACTTCTGAAAACAGGGGTCGGGAAAGGGCAATCGTCACCTCTCACGCGAGGGAAACCGAAATGCATAAAGGACAAAAAGGTGTAAAAGACAAAATGATTCAAGAATACCTTAAAAGATAACCATGACGCAAATGATCGAACCCATCCTCCAGGAAAATCCGCACCGCTTTGTCTTATTCCCGATCCAACATGACGATATCTGGAAGTTCTACAAAGATTCAGAAGCTAGCTTTTGGACCTCCAGTGAAATTGATCTGCACCAGGACCTCGACGACTGGCATAATAAGCTCAATGACGATGAACGTCACTTTATCAAACATGTCCTCGCCTTCTTCGCAGCAAGTGATGGGATCGTGAATGAGAACCTCGCCGATAACTTTGTCTCAGAAGTGCAATATACAGAGGCCAAGTTTTTTTATGGCTTTCAGATCGCCATGGAGAATATCCACTCCGAAACCTATTCGCTCCTGATCAACACCTACATCAGCGACCCGACTGAAAAGGATTACCTATTCAATGCCATCGAGCATCTGCCATGTGTAAAGAAAAAAGCAGACTGGGCTCTGCGTTGGATCGGGAAAGGCAGCTTTCAGGAGAGACTCATTGCCTTTGCGGCAGTAGAAGGAATTTTCTTCTCAGGATCATTCTGTTCCATCTTCTGGCTGAAAAAACGGGGACTCATGCCAGGCTTGTCGTTTTCAAATGAACTCATCTCCCGTGATGAAGGCATGCATTGCAATTTTGCCTGCCTGCTCTACAATAATCATGTCGTGAATCACCTGCCGAAAGAAACTGTAAAGAACATCATTATGGATGCCGTGGCAATTGAAAAGGAATTTGTGTCCGATTCGATCCCGGTTGCACTCATCGGAATGAATGCCGAGCTCATGTGTCAGTACATCATGTTTGTAGCAGACCGCCTGCTTGTATCGCTGGGGAATGATAGGGTCTACAATGTAGAGAATCCCTTCCCCTGGATGGACCTCATTTCGCTCCAGGGCAAAACCAACTTCTTCGAAAAAAGAGTTGGCGAGTACCAAAAAGCCGGAGTACTCACGCATCGCGATGAGCAAGTGTTCACCCTCGATGAGGATTTCTAGCTGCCTCTTCTGATGATGAACATGTCAAAATCAACCCGATCTATGGTCATTTAGTAATCAGTCAATTATTCATCAATCATCAATCATCATTTTTCCAATTACTAACCCCTTTCGATAACGTATCTCAAACTTTCCCGACACCATGCAAGTAGTGAAACGTAGCGGCAAGCGTGAATCTGTAAGCTTCGACAAGATCACCGCACGCATCAAGAAACTATGCTATGGACTCAACCAACACTATGTAAACCCCATTGAAATCAGCAAAAAAGTCGTTCAAGGTATCTACGATGGCGTGAAAACGACGGACCTCGACAACCTCGCAGCAGAGACTGCCGCATCGATGGCAGCGATTCATCCGGACTACGCTCAACTCGCCGCACGTATCGCCATCTCCAACCTCCATAAGAAGACGAATAAGTCTTTCTCGGAAACAATGGAGGCTCTCTATAATTACGTCGACCCCGTCACGAATAAAAAGGCTGGCTTGATCAGTGAAGAAATCATGAGCGTGATCCGCGAGAATGCAGACACGCTCGATTCTGCAATCATCTACGATCGCGATCTCGATTTCGACTACTTCGGCTTCAAAACGCTGGAGCGTTCCTACCTCCTGAAAATGTATGGCGAGGTTGCAGAACGTCCTCAGCATATGCTCATGCGTGCGTCCATCGGTATCCATAGCAACGACATCGAGGCCGCATTGGAGACTTATGACCTGATGTCCCAGAAATGGTTTGTCCATGCGACGCCGACCTTGTTCAACGCAGGGACACCAAAGCCACAGTTATCTTCATGTTTCCTGCTTTCTGCCACGGAAGACAGTATCGCCGGAATCTTCGAAACACTTGCACGTTGTGCACGGATATCCCAGTCAGCAGGCGGCATTGGTCTTAGCATTCATAATATCCGTGCAAAAGGAAGCTATATCAAAGGCACCGGGGGTACCTCTAATGGTATCATTCCGATGCTGCGTGTCTATAATGACACGGCCCGGTATGTAGATCAGGGCGGTGGAAAACGCAAAGGAGCTTTTGCAATCTATCTCGAACCCTGGCATGCGGATATCTTCGACTTCCTGGAACTCAAGAAGAATCACGGCAAGGAAGAAATCCGTGCACGCGACCTGTTCTATGCAATGTGGATTCCCGATCTTTTCATGGAACGTGTAAAACAAGGTGGAGACTGGTCGCTCTTCTGCCCTAATGAAGCACCGGGACTTTGCGATACCTATGGAGGAGAATTCGAAGCCCTCTATCACAAGTACGAAGCTGAAGGCAAAGCAAGGAAAACCGTGAAAGCGCAGGAGCTCTGGTTTGCGATCCTCGAAAGCCAGATCGAGTCTGGTACGCCTTATATGCTCTATAAGGATGCGGCGAACATGAAGTCAAACCAGCAGAACCTGGGTACGATCCGTTCTTCGAATCTCTGTACCGAGATCATCGAGTACACAGCTCCAGATGAGGTCGCTGTCTGTAATCTCGCATCACTGGCACTGCCTCGATTTATTGAAGAAGGTGAGTTTGAGCACCAGAGATTGTTCGAAGTGACACGTGTGGTCACACGGAATCTGAACAGGGTCATTGATATTAATTACTATCCGATTCCCGAAGCACGGAATAGCAATATGCGCCACCGACCTATCGGTCTTGGTGTGCAGGGACTTGCGGATGCTTTCATCCTCATGCGCTATCCTTTCGAAAGTCCGGAAGCGAGAAAGCTGAATAGGGAGATCTTTGAGACGATCTATTTCGCAGCTCTCACAGAATCTTGTGCGATGGCGAAGAAAGACGGCCACTATGAAAGCTACCCGGGTTCACCATCGAGCAAAGGCGTCTTGCAGTATGATATGTGGGGAGTAGAACCATCCGACCGCTGGGATTGGGCAGGACTGAAAAAAGAAATTGCAAAGCACGGCTTACGCAATAGTCTGCTCGTTGCACCGATGCCTACTGCATCCACGTCACAGATCCTCGGCAACAATGAATGCATCGAACCTTATACATCGAATATCTACACACGCCGTACCCTTTCAGGTGAGTACATCGTGGTCAACAAACATCTGCTGAAAGATCTTGTCGCTCTTGGGTTGTGGAATGATGAGATGAAAGAAGCGCTCATGGCATCGAATGGCAGTATCCAGCATATCGATGGATTGCCACAAGAGTTGAAGGATTTATATAAAACAGTGTGGGAGATCAGTCAAAAGACAATCATTGATATGGCTGCGGATCGCGGCGCCTTCATCTGTCAGAGTCAGAGTCTGAATCTGTTCATGGAGAATCCAAACTTTGGCAAGCTCAGTTCGATGCACTTCTATGCATGGCAGAAAGGACTGAAGACAGGGATGTATTATCTGCGCTCGAAAGCAGCTGTAGATCCGATCAAATTCACACTCAGTGAGAAGCACCAGCGAAAATTCCTGCCTGACCGGCAGGCAGGCCTGCCTGAACGTCAGCCGGGTGAACAGAATATTCCTATCAACGTTGAGGTTGCAGAAGTGCAGGAGATGGGGAGCAGGGTACATGCGCAGAGTCTTGAGACGATAACAATGTCGGCCTCTGAGAACACCTCACTAATGGAAGGAGCTGTATGTAGGATGGAAGAAGGATGTTTGATGTGCGGAAGCTAGGCGACTGAGTTTCGCACGAGACAACTTCTCCGGTGAATGCATAACACACATCTCGGAGAGGTTGTCGAAGCATGTGGTGAGCATGTCGAACCACGACAAGAAGGAGTTATTATTCTCTCAGGAAGTCCTGCCGTAAGGCAGGACTTTTTTTTAGTCTGTTTTACCGAATTATGCCTTAAAGGCCAACCTTATATGCGCGTCTGCGGTCTATAGTATGTGGATAGAGAAAATGCGCCAGGTTCTGCGTATTTTCGTGAAAGAGCTAACCAGATGACATGACCCAACCAATAAGATTCCTTCTTTCAGTGTTTGCATTGCTGCTTTCTTTATCGCTGCGAGCACAAAGCTACTCGATAGAGAGTTTTCAGGATGTGTATGAGGAGCTCGAATCTTATCACTCTATACTCATTGAAGAAAAAGGACATCTCTATTGGGATAAGCGATTTGAGCTTGATTTTATCTTTCCTTTTTTCGAATTTGAATATGATTACTTGATTTGTGACTTTTCAGGGGTGTGCGATTTTGATGATACAATAGGCTCATATTATCCAATCTATCTCATGACATTTGGTTATATGTTCGACAATGTTCTGGATACGTTCGATATAGAATCTGATGTCAGATACTCGCTTGTCACACGAAGTGGATTGAAAAGTCTTGTGATACAATTTACAAAAGTGCGGCTAGAATCCGATACCTCGGTTGAAGAATTTGATAGCTATATCAATTTTCAACTCTGTTTTTACGAAAACGGAGATTTGGAGGTGAGATTTGGCGACATAAATCTTGACAACTCACCTTGCTATGTCCCTGGCGATGGCTTTTACGCGTTTTTTGATAATTATCCACCTGTAAATCTTGGGCCGGCAATGGGCCTCACAAACCCTCAGAATGACGAGATCGAAATTGGTTTGGATGGTGCCTATGATGACTTTGACGTGGTTGATTTCGGTTACCTCAGAGTCCTCCCACCTCCTGGCTGGGTGATCCGTTTCAAACGAAATCCAGATGCAGTGCTCGATATGAATTCCTCTATGGCACATTTGTATCCAAATCCGGCGACGACGGAGATTACGTTAGATTCTGAGATTGATTTTGAAAAGGTGGAGATATTGAGTACTGATGGGGCTCTCATAAAAACTGAAGACCTTCGGGATAGACGGAAGATATATATCGATGATTTGCTGGAAGGAATGTACCTGGTGCGTATGTATGCAGGGGAGAGGGTGATAGTCGGGAAGTTTGTGAAGATGTAGGGGTTAAAGTCCCGAAATATCTTATTCCCAGGGACCGTCGGCTAGCACCTACGCCATAGGTTTCGGCGCTCGCGGAAAGCCAACGGAAATTCAGATGATGAAGTCGTGTCAATCAGAAAGAGACCTCACTGATTCCCCATCATCTCCACCAGCTCGATGATCCTTACCTGTCCCTTGTGAATTTTCGTTTTCGCAGTAGCAGCATCGAACCATCCTGCTTTATCCACCTCAGGAAATGACTGCATTTTTCCCGATCGCGGAGGCCACTCCAACTCGAAGTTGTTACTCTTCAAAGTGGCAGGATCGAAATCGCCTTCACCAAGAAAGGCCTGGATGATTTTTCCATTGGCAGTCGTCACCGGCCGGAGCGCCGTCAGATTACCATCATATTTCAATCCTGTCTCTTCAAAAAACTCGCGTCTCGCGGCAAACTCAGCATTTTCATGATCAGCGAATTCTCCCTTCGGGATCGACCAGGCATGTTCATCTTTACCTGCCCAGAAGGGACCACCGGGATGGACGAGGAGAAATTCAAAAGAAGGCGAAGGCTGAGGCGAAGGCGAATGAAAACCAGCTTTTATATTGGTACGGCGGAAGAGAAGGATGCCTGCGGATTGTTTTGTCATATCAGAATGTGAGAATGTGAGATAGTGAGAAAGCGAGAGAAAATCCAAGCGCAAGCTTAAGTATCGATTACAACGCTCGCGGGTGCAAGCACGGCGCGAGGTTGATTTCCACCGAGCACCCAGTACCGATGACCCAGCACCAAGTTTTCACATCATTCGTAACGACTTCACCAGATAAGTAGCTGCAAACGGCAACGCGAGCCAGAAGAAGCGGGACTCCCATTTCAAAAGCGCCAACATAATGATAAAACTGACAAAGAAGATCACCCAGTCAGTCTTCCTGTAATTGACCTCTTTGATTTCTGCTTTCGCGTGTACTTGTTCTTCCTGCATATTTCTAAGTTGTTTCTAAGTTGCTTTGCCCGCCGAAGCTTTAGCGAAGGAGGGCTTGTAAGTTGCTGTTAAGTTGCCTGTAAGTGGCTTGTAAGTTGCTGTTAAGTGGTTTGGTTTAAACTTTATTTTTATATCCTGTTTTTTAAACGCTCTAGCTTGATGTTGACTGAAGATTGAAGACTGCCGACTATGGACTGCCGACTGCGGACTATTCCTTCTTCGGTTCCGTTTCATCCACAATCTCTGCATCATCGATCAGGTCATCACCTTTCTTCTTGATTTCAGAAACAGGCTTCAGCTCGAGTTTATCATCGGTTTCAGGATCTGTTTTTCCTACTACGACCGGTTTGCCCATGCTATAGTCGCCTTTTGAGTACTGATCCGCTTTTGCCCAGAAGTCCTCTTTATCTTTGAGCAATGAACCTTGTTCGCGGAGCTTTTCATTCACCGGCTTATCTGCAAAGCCGTCTCGGTTCTTATCAATCGCATCGCGTTCTTCCTCGATCTTCTTATCAAGTTCTTTCGCTTTTTCGAGCATGTCGTCGATTTTCTCTTCGACTTTCTTTCCCACATTCTTTGCAACTTCCTTCGCCTTACCTGCCAGGTCTTCCGCCTTATCCCACACTTTCTCTCCGACATCCTCCGCTTTCTCCCAGGCCTTATCGCTCATCTCTACTGCCTTATCCAGCACTGTTTCCTTCTTCTCCGTCGGAGTTGTTGTGTTTGATCCTGTACTTGAACTTGCACTTGTGTTTGCGTTTGTGTTTGTCTCTTTCTTCTTCATGATATCATCGAAAATATCCGAAGCAAAGTCTTTCGCATCATCGAATACTTCTTCGGTTTTGTCTGCCACCTTTTCGCCAAAGTGCTTCACTTTTTCATATCCTTCTTCTGCGATTTCCTTGGCTTCATCACCGACTTTCCGGGCAGCGGACTTAGCTACAGACTTCTGTGCAAAGAAGAGTTTTTTGAAATCATCCAGTATTCCCATGGCTCAATAGATTATTGTGTGCTCAAATGTAAGGGAAAACCGGGGAAGCCGGGGAAACCGGAGGAGTGGTGAAGTAAGTGAATCGTCGAAGTGGATAAATCATACTCAGCATTGTGGACAGCTACCCGATTTGACCGGTTTTACCGATTTCACCCATTCTTCATGTAAGTTTCTTCCGCAGCCATGTCGAAGTCAGTTCCACGAGATCGTCGAGCACCTGTGCATCAGACATACCTGACTTCTTCGGGACATGAAAGCTATGATCGCCTTCTTTGATGACAGCTAGTGTTGCTTTACGCAAACCATCTGTAACTTCTTTTATCAGGTCTGGCTGTGCAAGTGTATCCCGTGTACCCTGCAGAAAGAGCATCGGGACCTTCACATGCGCAAGATGATCGGCACGTTCCTTACCAGGTTTACCCGGTGCATGCAGCGGGAAGCCGAAAAAGACAAGCGCTGAGACTCCGGGGAGTTCTTCTGCAGACATCAACTGACTGAACATCCGACCACCAAAAGATTTCCCTGCGCCTACAAGAGGCAATGTTTCCTTAGAACTATAATCCTGAGCCTTTGCGATGGCAGCGCGCAATACGTTGTATGCGACATGCGGAAGATCAGGTCGCCCGCCACCTTTCTCCATATAGAGAAAATTGAACCGAAGTGTAGCAATACCTGCTTTCTCAAATCTGTTTGCAATTTGCTGCATAAAACTATGATCCATTCCTACACCTGCTCCATGTGCGAGTACCATCATGCACCAGGCCTCATCCGGAAGTTGGATAATCGCGCTTACTGACTCGCCATGCGGCAGATGAATCCTGATGTTGCGTTTCATGTAAACGTGTTTTGTGACTGTAAAGCTACCTTTTAGTCAGCTCGCATGAGTTTTAGTGAACATTCAACGCACAGACTCCTCCTGATTCAGTCGATCCGGGAAGATCATTGCGAGAGGAATTGAGGAGGAATTAAGCAAGAGCGAGATCATTGATTCACCTCCTGAAAGGAGTTCACTTCTTGATTTTTACTGCGATTGCGCTATGATTGACCAGGTAGAGCTTCTGTCCATCCATAGTCTCCCGCAACAAATCTTCTGTTTCCTGAAGGCGTTCCATCGTCCATTTGAAGAGCTGCGCATGGTAGGGCTCCTTGTTCTTCTTAAAGTGCTTTCTTGCTTCCTTACCGGTCTTGTCAAGAAAATCTCTGTAAGCCCGTCTGGTTTGTCCTTTGCCACGTACAAGTACCGAGATGAGAAAACGATTACCATTCCAGCTTTCGCAATCCTCAAAGACATCCTGGATGTCATCATTCACTTCCGTGATCAGATCATAGTACTCCCACTCTTTTTCACGCAACTTCTTCTTCAGATCAGGAGCATGACGATAGATCAACGTGCGGATCAGTTTGACATCACAGGATTTACAACTATAGAGAGTTTCAAATGACCTGTTTACGGGAAGTTTGTTTTTCCGGAGATCCAGCTCATATCTTTCATAGCGTTCGACATCACTTGTGTACATGATGTAGTCCTTCTTCCTGATACCGAATGCCGAGAGGGCATCGTAGATTTCATCCCATCGCTTTTTCAGCTCTTTCTTTTTCACCACCCAGTTCGTCTCGAGATATTGATCCAGTGCATAGATGACCTCCTGCAATGCGTACAGGCGTGCAACGAAGGGTGAATCTTTTTCAATCCCGGCAAGATTCAGGAGCTCGGGAATACGTCGGTAAGCAAAGAGTTCATTGATTTTTTGCGAAACGGTGAGTCCTTCAGCCATAGCAGTGTTTGTCGTGTGTCTGATTTCCGAATACGTTAGACGAATTAGCTCAGGCCAAGGTAATTGTGTTTTCGGATATTCGCCATCCGGATATTGCATACTTTCACTGATCAACATTATGCAGCTAAAACTATCACCTATGATCATGCGTACTCTTGTAGCATTTTGCACAGTATTTCTTGTGCTTTCGTTTACGGCACTTTCGCAAAAGACCAGGAAAGAAGATAAACCTGTGGCGATTGAGCCTGAAAAAACAGTATTAGAGAAGACAGACTTCTCCGGGCTTAAATTCCGCACATTAGGACCCGCACTTACTTCTGGCCGTATTGCTGATCTGGCGGTGCATGCTCAGAATCCGAAAACCTATTACGTGGCTGCCGCATCTGGCGGTGTATGGAAAACAGTAAATGCCGGTACGACCTATGACCCGGTTTTCGATAGCGAGGGTAGCTACAGTATTGGTTGCATTGTACTGGATCCATCTGATCCCAACGTCGTATGGGTTGGCACTGGTGAGAACAACAACCAGCGCAGTGTGGCATATGGTGACGGCGTCTACAAATCTACGGATGGAGGTAAGTCATGGAAAAATATGGGATTATCGCAATCAGAGCATATCGGCAAGATCGCTATCCATCCATCCAATTCAAACCTTGTCTACGTCGCTGCTTATGGTCCTTTGTGGAAAGAAGGTGGCGATCGCGGAGTCTATATGACGAAAGACGGTGGGAAAAACTGGCAACGTATTCTCGAACTGGATGAACATACCGGAGCAAATGAGATTCTCATGGATCCCCGCGACCCCAATGTACTCTATGTCGCTACGCATCAACGCAGAAGACATGTATTCACCTATGTAGGGAGTGGCCCTGGTTCTACAATCTACAAGTCCACAGATGGTGGTACCACCTGGGAAAAAGCTGTAACAGGTCTTCCCACTGTGGAAATCGGCAGAATCGGGTTGGCTCTCGCTCCTTCGAATCCTGATATGATCTATGCCATCATCGAAGCGGCCGAAGGGAAAAGTGGCGTATTTAGATCCACCGACCGAGCTGCAAGCTGGGAGAAACGTGGAGGGTATTCGACGAGCGGTAATTATTACCAGGAAATCACCGTGGATCCGATGAATCCGGATAAACTCTATTCGATGGACGTGTGGCTGCAGGTCAGCCTCGATGGTGGTAAGACATTTAATAACGTTGGCGAAGACACAAAGCATGTAGATAATCATTGTATATGGATCGATCCTCATGATCCCGATCACTTGTTGGTCGGTTGCGATGGAGGTATTTATGAGACATGGGATGCAGGGAAAAAGTGGCATTTCAAAGCAAACCTGCCGGTCATCCAATTCTATAAAGTAGCTGTCGATCATGCAGAACCTTTCTATCATATCTATGGCGGTACGCAGGATAACTTCAGTCTGGGCGGTCCATCACGGACGGTAAGCGGAAATGGAATTGCAAATGAACAATGGTTTATTACGCATGGCGGAGATGGATTTGAGTCGCAGGTTGATCCCTATAATCCCAATATTGTATATACGCAGTCACAACACGGCGTACTCGCACGCTATGATCGCGTGAGCGGAGAAGAGATAGGTATTCAACCTCATCCGCATAAGGGAGAAAATGAATACAGATGGAACTGGGATTCTCCGCTTGCGGTAAGTCCACATGCCAGAGGGCGCTTATATTTCTGTGCCAATAAGGTATTCCGCTCTGACGATTATGGCAATAACTGGTCTGTGATCTCCGAAGACCTCACCCGGCAGATAAATCGCAATACCCTAAAGGTCATGGGAAGAGTCATCAGCCTCGATGCTGTCGCGAAAAATGGCTCGACGTCACTCTACGGAAACATTGTCGCGTTTGCTGAATCTCCGGTCAATGCTCAACTGTTATTTGTCGGTACGGATGATGGCCTTATCCAAAGGACAACGAACGGAGGGACTACCTGGGATAAGATCGAGAACATACCCGGAGTGCCTGAACGTACATATGTGAATGCCATACATGGTTCAATGCATGATGCAAACGTGGTGTATGCCTGTTTCAATCATCACAAATACGGAGACTTCAAGCCGTATGTCTTCAAAAGCACCGACCAGGGAAATACATGGACATCCATGAGCGGTAAACTTCCTGAAAGAGGATCCGCGTACAGCATTATGGAAGATCATGTGGATCCGAATCTGCTCTTTGTCGGCACTGAGTTCGGCGTCTTCTTTACAAATGATGCCGGAAAAGAGTGGAAGCAACTCAAAGCAGGAGTGCCAACAATTGCTGTGCGTGACATGGATATTCAGCGCAGGGAAAACGATCTGGTGCTGGGAACATTTGGACGCGGATTTTTTGTGCTCGATGATTATTCTGCATTGAGAAACAGCAAAACTGCAGATCTTGAACAAGAGGCGGTCTTATATAATGTCAGAGATCCTTATGTCTTTGAAATCAGTTATCCCCTCGGGCTTCCGGGAAAGTCATTCCAGGGTGACGCATATTGGCAGGGTGAAAATCTCGGGCCTTGTGCAATGTTTACATATTACCTGAAAGAGAAACCAAAGTCAAAAGCAGAGGAACGTCGTGAAAAGGAAAAAAAGCTCATCAAGGAAGGTAAAGACGTGAGCTATCCTACATATGAGGCGTATAAAGCCGAGAAAGAGGAAGAAGAAGAAATGCTGCACTTTACGATTACGAATGGCAGTGGCGAGATTGTGCGAAAGATTGAGACGAAACCAGAAGATGGAGTACGACGCCTTAAATGGGATTTGCGTACGGCTTCTAAAGACCCGATCTCGTTGAAGCCTCCCGCGTTCTACAACCCATGGGCGGGCCGTGATGAAGGCACACTTGTGGCCCCCGGAGTTTATACCGTCACCATGTCCCTTTGGGATGACGGTGAAGTAAAGCAACTCGGACAACCCATAAGCTTCACGGTGAAAAAGCTTGATAATGCCACCATGCCTGCGGAAGATAGAGATGCATTGGTCGTGTTCAAAGCAGAAGTCAGCGAACTTGCGCGGGCGGTAGACGGCTCTACGCGTGCATTAGGAGAAATAGAAAATGAATTACTTCATATCCGGAAAGCCATTTCCAGAATTGAAGAGTCCTCCGATGCTCTCATGGCTGATGTTAGATACATAGAAGCGGAGCTCAGAGATATCCGCAAAGATCTGCAGGGAGATGGTGTAGCTGCCACTCTGGATATCTGGACTCCTCCATCTGTATCTTCGCGTGTCGGGTTCATTGTATACGAGCAAAAGTACAGTACATCGGCTCCAACAGGTACTCATCGCGCGAGCCTTCAGATTGCAGAGGATGAATTCAGGCCGTTGCTCGAACGTCTGAGGATTGTAGCTGATCAAAAGATGGTGTCTCTGAGGGAAAAACTCAAGAGTGCTGCAGCACCGTACACGCCTAATGCACTTCCTGAGATTATCAGATACTAAGCTTGTTGACAGAAGATTTCATTTGCACGTTTACTGCGAAAAGCTTCCATTACAATCATTTCGAAAGTGGTTGGGCTGACTAATAAGTGGGCTTTTAAAAACACACAAACCTATTGAAGATTGTTTTGCCTGCCCGTCCGGTGCCATAGGCACTCTGCGGCAGGCGAGCGCCATGTCCCTCCTTCAACAGGGAGAGAAAGAAATGGAGGGTTTTAGTGCGCATGCAAAACAATCTTCTGCGTGATAATTAGCAATCAGTACTTATTAGCAAGCCTCAAGGGTAACCAACAAATATTGAATCAGGCAAATAGCCGGACTACCACACGGACAAGTTCTATTAAAGCCAGTAAAAAGAAAAAGTATCCCACAGAGGGTGCAATGTGGTGTGTGATTCTATTGAATTTCGCCTTGGCGTATAATCCGAGCCTTGCATATACCGTCAGGATGATCACTGTACCAATAAATACACCTAAACTAAAGAGCATGATATTCGAACCATGTCCGGGGTCAATCAACCTGACGGAGGTCAGGTATGTGCCATAGAAAATCCAATACGGAATGGCGAGGACATTGAGGCTGCTGACAATCACGCCCTTGAGAAAACCCTTTCCTCCCGAGTATCCGTGTATCTCTGTTTCTTCAGTTCGCTTCTGCCGGAGATAATATACACCCAGTCCGATAAAAATGGGAATAGAGACCCAAAGGAGAATTTGTTCAGTAAGGGGATATCGTACAATGAGGTATGAGAATTTCAACGCTATAGCCGCCTGGATAAACTCAATAACCGCCGCTCCGAAAATCACCCAGAGGGCTGTCCTCATTCCACGCCAAATCGCAGATTCGATCACCGTGACATTGATCGTACCGAATGGAATAGAGCCCAGGAAACTCAGGACGACGCCTAACAGGACGTGCACAATTACTGCCATGGCTCAAAGCCCGTATGTCAGGTTGGCTTTTTTCTTGTACAAGAAATAGGTTCGCAATGATTCCAGGCCGTCCCGCCAATGAATCGAAGCGATACCATGTGCTTTCTGTTCTCGCGAAATCTCATACAGGATCCGCCAGTGTCGCCAGACATCTTTGTATGCATTTACGACAGGATACGCAGGATCATAGATATGGGCAGGTTCACTTCCCACGCCATTGAATTCCATGATCAGGAATGCGCGACCGGCATTGAGATCATCAATAGAAGATGTGCGCAAGTCAAATCTGCCATAGTACACCCCTGGCATTTGTGAGAGCACCTTGAGTATCGCTGTTTCCAGCCCGGGAGTGATCCAGTCATTGGCATTGAGAAACTGTGTGCCTCTGCAATGATTTCCGATACCTTCCAGTAAAACAGTCTCACCGGCATCAGGCACCTGCTGCAGGTCCATGCGTTTCGCGAGTGTATTTTTTTGAAGAATTGCTCGTGGGTTTTTATCAATAAGATGAGCAAGTGTATTTTGTCCGTCGCCCGTGACTGTGAGAAAAGCCTTTTTGCAAATGGAAGTCACGCCCATGCGACCTGAGTATGGATAGCGATGACACATGACACTCAGTTCCAACGGATAATCGATGTATTCCTGGATAATAATACCCCCGGACATTTTCTGCGCATGCTGTGTCAATGCATGCGGTGTATCAATCACCTTTACGTGCATGCCACGTTCACCTATATCGGGTTTACATACAAGGGGATACGACATCCCTGCCGCCCTTATCCTATCCGCGATATCTCCACGTGCACAGGTTGCCGGAATGAAGAGCGTCTTTGGCAGATACTCCCTGGGGATCAACCTATAGATTTTATGTTTTTCTTCACCAAAGAAACCACCTGTGGCTATTGCAGGATTCACTGTTGTAAAGAAAAACATATCACGTGCGCGGATCGCATGAATCAACCAAAAGAAGAACACCGGGATATTGGAAATATAGATTGGCCAGAATTCCCAGTTCAGGAGCCGGATGAAAAATGGGTGATATTTAATCTTCTGCAACATCCGCGGATATCAATTCAACAGTTTCAGAAAACGTTTCTCCGCTCATCAGATCGGCATGTAGCAGAGTAAAATGACGTCCCTCCTTCTTAACGGAAGAGATGCTCAATGTTCTGACACGTTCATGTCGGTTCATCACAAAACCATTCCACTGATCGTCTTTACTTCCATATCGGTGAAAGCGCATAATCTCATGCTGGTCAAAATCCGCATGCATCGATATCCATTCCTGAAATAATGCCTTTCGCCATACCCGGACTTCTTCAGGATACAATGTCACAGATGACCAGAAGGCAGGTTCTTTCGCATCCAGAGTGCGTAATGTCACAGAAGATCCATCCCAGATCAACTCACAGAGGGCTCCATCTTCGGTCAGTACAATGGTAAATGGTGCTGTCCGTGAAAAATCAGAGTGATCTATAAAATGCTGTACCGAGGAATGTTCCATGATGTCCAGGAGAACTTTGCCACGACTCTGTGTGAATTTTGGATCAGGTGTGAAAGGTACGTAGGCCCCGTTGAGCAAGCAGGCTACCTTATCCCGATCGGAAACGCAAAACCAGGAACCGCCTGCAACCGGATCAACAGGGAAAATCAAGGACTGCCCCTCCATTGTGACATGCCGGATTTCCGCCGCATTTCTTTGCGGTGCTTCATCTCGGTTCGACGTCAGAATGTATCCACCGCCCTGAAGCGGAAGATAACTTACTGTGCACATTGTTTTTGCTTGTGCTGAATTGTAGAAGGTGCTATCCCGAAGTGTGCCGGGAGTATGATACGTGGTGCTATTGTGAACAGGCCGATTTTGATGATCGCAAGATGGTGTATCGTATGTTCGATATTATAGATCATCTCACGCTCCAGATTGGTTGAAACTGTAATCCCGCTGTTGTCGTCTACATGTTCATCGCAGACAAGGGTGCAGGGGACATTTTCCTGGATAGCCAGTATCCGGGTACAAAGCTCCTGTATTTTTTGTGCAGCAAATTCCGGATTTTCCTCGATCCTGATATCCCGTGCCCGCAATGCATAGTTGACGACGCTGCCCTGTAGTGCGGTCTGATCCAGCAGACATTGATAGAATTCTACAAAATGCCTTGTATGCTGACCTATTGAGGCTCCAAAGAGCAATTCCAGAGGCATTGCATAGACTTGTGGATCGATCTCATGCAGGTAATGCAAGGCATCCTTCAGGGTCTGTGCCGCTATCTCTTTGATGTCCATAGTATAATCTTGCGTTGGTTGCGTCTACCGCCAAAGTTACAAATGTAACTGTGGTTACCAAATGGAAACCAAGTCTCGCGAACCGACGTAAAATCCACAATTGATTCGGGGCGGGAATAAAATCCCACCCCTCCAAACTTCACGGAACATGGGAGAGGACATGGAAAGATTTATTCACCCCTCACAAATGGTCTATTTCTGTCCGGAAGCCTTGAAATCAAGGGAGACGGAGTTCATGCAATAGCGCAATCCGGTAGGAGCCGGACCGTCATCGAAGACATGACCAAGATGCCCGCCACAACGGTTGCAATGCACCTCTGTACGTACCATTCCCATTGTGACATCCCGATCCTCACCAACATGTGTTTTGTCGATAGGCTGATAGAAACTTGGCCAGCCGGTACCGGATTCGAACTTGGTGTCGGAATGAAATAGGGTCAGACCACAAGCAGCACAGGTATAGATCCCATCCTCATGGTTATCCCAGAGCTCGCCTGTGAAGGCTCTTTCGGTACCTTGATTGCGCATTACGTCGAATGCTTCTTTACTCAATTGTTTGGCCCAGGCTTCTTCTGAAAGTGTGATGCGCTGAATCGTCTCACCTTTTTCGTCCACGAAGGGCGCGGTGTCGGTCATCACAGGGCTTTTTTGCGCATTGCATGACACACAAAGAAGTAATGGCATGCCAAGGATCGCGATGGATAGCCACAGATGTTTCATTGGTTATTGTCTTTTAAGAGGTCTGCAAATTTTTCCTGCATCTTACGCACCTTTGGGTTAATGACGATACGACAATATGCAGCGTTCGGATTTTCATTATAATAATTCTGATGATAGTCTTCAGCCGTATAAAATTCTTCGGCAGGAGTGATCTCTGTTACAATAGGATTGTCCCACAAAGAAGGTGCAAACTCCGACTTAGACTTTTCAGCAATCTGACGTTGAGCTTCTGAGGTATAAAAAATAGTAGAACGATATTGGCTACCTACATCGGCTCCCTGCCGGTTGGGTGTCGTTGGATCATGAGTTGTCCAGAACACTTTTAGTAATGTTTCGAAGCTGATCACGGATGGGTCGAATGTAAGACGGGCAACTTCGGCGTGTCCCGTTGCCCCTGTACAGACGTCCTTGTACGATGGATTTCTCACCTGGCCTCCGGTGTAACCGGACTCAACCTTGTGAACACCTTTGAGGTCCTGGAAGACGGCTTCGACACACCAAAAACAGCCCGCGCCAAGAATGGCGGTCTCCGTTTTTACATCAGATGGGATTTGCATATTATCAGAGTTGTGTTGTGCTTTCGATTGACACGCTATGATCGTGCTGATCGAGAAAAAGAGAGCGAGGATTTTCATTGAGATAATGATTTTCGAATTGCCTGTACAAAACAACAATTCTGACGTAAAGATGAGGCAAAGGCATTAAATAGATGTTAAAACGAGTCACCCTTAGAGAATGGGGTTATCCGCGAATTACGCCCTCCTGTACCATTCCCGTCCGACAGCCCGCCTGAATGACATAGTCGGGCAGGGAAGTCATCCGGGCACGGTGGGTAGGCGAATTAGCACTAATATCCATTAACGACACGATGGATACGAATAAATCGAATCACACGAATTTATTCGTGAATTAGCTTGCTTTCCTGAAATTTCTGCCCATCTGGCCTGGCTTCGTGCACAAAGCGATGTCTGGCGGTCGTGTGGTTTGTGGATAATAGATAATTGCGAATTTCAACACCATAGAAAAAAAATGCCGGACTGGGGAGCCCGGCATTTTCGACTGGTAAAAAGCTCATGAAGGATGTTATCGGATGACGACCCGACCACTTTGTATTCCATTTAATCCTTCTATCTGCACGAAATACAATCCGGACGCGAAGCCGGAAATATCGATACCGACCGTACGCTCTGCTGTATTTAGCGAATAAAGTGTTCTGCCGTGGATATCAGTCACAGTTAATTTGAGGATGTCATTACCAGGCAGGTCGCTGACAATATTAAACCGTCCGCCTGAAGGATTTGGAGCAACGATAAGATTAAACGGTTTAGAGTCATAACCTGTCCCTCCGGGATGGTTAGGTATATCATCACACGGGAAATAATGAAAGTATCCGGCGCATTCCGCTTCACAACTATTACCGAATGTGATCACCGTGCCGATCCCGGTCACGACGCACACAGGATCATAGATTGCAGGACAGATACAGGTCGTATCACAATGAAAGACATCCAAATAACCTGCACAGGCTGCAAAACAGATATTGTCAAACTGTAAGATTTCACCATGTGGTCCGGTTGCACAGACGGGAGCATAGTACTCCGGACAGACGCAATTTGAATCGCAAGGCACAAAATGATAGAAGCCGGCACAAACGGCAAGGCAGATATTATCAAACTGATGAATGACGCCATTATTGGAAATCGCACACACGGGATCGTAAGTATCGGGACAACCGGCAGGATCACAAAGGGTATCACACGGCACATAGTCAGTATATCCATGACATTCTGCTTCACAGGCATTGCTGAATTGAATGATGGCACCGACAGTCAAGACGCACACGGGATCCCAGATATCAGGACATACGCATGTCGAGTCGCACGGGACATAATGGAAGTAACCATGACATTCTGCTTTGCAGGCATTTGCAAATTGAAGCAGCTCGCCATGTGATGTAAGGACACACACGGGATCCCAGATATCAGGACATACGCAATTCGAATCGCAGGGTTCATAATGACAGAAGCCTGCACATTCGGCATAACACCAATTATCGAACTGAAGGATCTCACCCAGCGGAGTTGTGACACACACGGGATCATAGATGTCAGGACACCAGAACGGACACGGACAGTAGACTGAATCACACGCGAAGTAGTCTGTATAACCATGACATTCGGCAAAACAAGAGTTCTCAAATTGTATCGTATGACCATCGGGTGTCAGGACACATACCGGATCCCAGATTGCCGGACAGATGCACGTGCTGTCGCAAGAGTAGTAATTGCAATAGCCTGCACATTCTGCAAGACACCAATTGTCGAAAAGCAGTACTTCTCCATTTGAAGTTGTGACACAGACGGGATCATAGATATCAGGACATACGTTGGGGCAGGGGCATGTCGAATCACATGGGAAATAATCGAAATAGCCATGGCATTCGGCATAGCAATAATTGTCGAATTGTATCGTATGACCGTCCTGGGTGACGACACATACCGGATCGTAAAATTCAGGACAGATGCAAACGGTGTCGCAGGAGTAGTAATCACAATATCCCGCGCATTGCGCAAGGCACCAATTATCAAACTGAAAAATCACTCCCGATGGATCCATGACACACACTGGTTCATAAACGTCCGGGCACCAGAAGGGACAAGGACACTGAGATTCACAGGGGAAGTAGTCGAAATAGCCGTGACACTCGGCTTCACAAGAGTTGCCAAACTGAAGTGTATCGCCAGAGGATGTCAAGACACAAACGGGGTCCCAATTATCCGGGCAAACACATCCGGGATCACAGGCGAAATAATCCGAGACACCATGACATTCTGCAACGCAGGCATTTTCCCAGACCAGCGTGTCGCCAAAGGGCGATATTGAACAAACGGGGTCGTACACATCAGGGCAGATGCAAAAGGAGTCACATGTCACAAACTCGGTGAATCCCGCACACTCGGCCCAACACTGGTTTGTAAAGGTCAGAATGCATCCTGTCACAGTCACCACGCAGGCGGGATCGACCTCGTCAGAAGGGCAGTCGCATTGATCTTCACAGGGGACAAAGTCATCATATCCTGCCGCCATAGCATAGCAGGCATTCGGAAACTGAAAGATATGTCCGTTGGCCGCAACGCATACAGGGTCAAACTCTTGGGAGCAGTCACAGTCCTCATCCTGACTGTAAGCTGAACCGGCCACGGTAATAAAGGAGATTAGGGAGATTGAGAGGGGTAGGAAACGCTGAAACATAGTCAAATCGGTTTTATTAAATAGACGTAAAACTTTGAAATAAGGTTGGTTGAGGGGCAGCATCGCGAGTCTGATAAAAATTTGCAATAAGGTAGGCATTTTGCATTTAAAAATTTAATATATTCGTGGCGCACGAAAGCCCAGGATTGCATAACAGGAACGTCATCGGGTTTTGCGTGTACTTTTGGTCCTGCTTTCAGGAGAATGCCCGGGTGGTGGAATAGGTAGACACGCAGGACTTAAAATCCTGTGGCCAGAAATGGCCGTGCCGGTTCGATTCCGGCTCCGGGTACCGAGCTGCTGATCCCTTGAGCGTAACTGAAAATCAAAGTCTTTTTGGCTCTGTATTATAAGAGATTAGTAGGCTTTATTTAGGGTGTTATGTGAGAGGGACCGGACAGCCATGTTCGGTTCCTCGGTTTTAGGCCTTTCCCTTCCCATCCCTTAACTGTTGTTTTTATAAAATCACGTGTCATGAAAACATGGACACTCTTGTTTTTCTTATGGCTGTTTGCCATGATCTCTGTAAACGCTACCACCTGGTATGTGTCGAATTCGGGCAGTGACAGCAACAATGGCCTTTCACCGGGCATGGCATTTCTCACGATCCAGTTTGCAGAAAACCAATGTGGACCCGGAGACAGTGTTCTTGTCGCTAATGGATCTTATGCGGGATTCTATGTCGATGTGAGCGGGACTCCTGTCGCTCCCATTGTATTCCTGGCAAATGGGAATGCGGTCTTCGTCACGAGCCCCACAAACACAACAGATGGCATCAATGTCGAGGGCGATGAAGACAACGGTGCTGACTGGATAGAACTCAATGGATTTATTGTCAACGACATGCCGCGCAATGGCATCCGTCTCGTCTATGCACACAATTGTGTGGTACGCAATTGTATCTGCGACAGCAATTTCGAGCGTGGGATCTTCACAGGCTTTACTGACGATATCCTGATCGAGGACAATGTGTGTTCAAACTCAGAAGATGAGCATGGCATCTATGTTTCAAACAGCAGCGATCGTTCTATCATCAGAAATAATGTCTGTCACCATAACAACGGAGGAGGCATCCAGATCAATGCAGATGCAAGCCAGGGCGGTGATGGAATTTCTTCCGATCCTGAAATCTATGGTAATATTCTTTATGAAAATGGTGTGGTGGGAGGAGCAGCCATCAATCTCGATGGTGTCCAGGGTGCATTTATCTATAATAATCTCTTGTATGAAAATCATGCGACAGGCATCGCCTTGTTTCAACAGGATGGCGCCGAGCCGGCAATCGATGCGACGATCGCCTATAACACCATTGTGCAGGCTTCAAATGGCAGATGGTGTCTTCTCATTGTAAACGGGGCAACAGGTGCACAGGTCTATAACAATATTCTCATCAACCAACATCCAATCAGAGGAAGCATTGCACTCGGCCCGGATGCCATCACTGGTTTTGGAAGTGACTACAACATCGTCGTGAATAGTATGAGTGTTGAGGAAGGTGATGTCATACTGACTTTCGAGGAATGGCAGGACATGGGTTACGATCTCAACTCGATGCTTGCAGACCCGATCGATAATATTTTCACAGATGCTGATGGAGGGGATTATCACCTATTGATGATGTCTCAACCTGTTGATGCCGGTAATGGTGACTTCTCGTTTGGTGTTACAACGGATATCGAAGGAAATACAAGACCCACTGGCCCCGAGCATGACATTGGGGCTTATGAAGATCAGGTGGTGCTGGCGATCGAGGAAGAAGAACAAGAACGGGCAAAGAGAAAAACCTGGTGGATTTCGGCAGAGATGCAGTCAGGAGGGATTGAAATACATGGACTCCATGAAGGCGATCAAGTTCTCATCAACGATATGAAGGGAAGGCAATTTCAGAAAGTGATGGTCGCAGAAAATGAAAGTTACACTATGCATACGTCCGATTGGATTCAGGGAATGTACGTCCTTTCGGTATTCAGAAACAGAGAATTACTTGGCGTAAAACTCTTCCGGGTCATCAATGAGTGAATGAGCTTACTGGCAGACAATAGCATAAGTTCGGCGCTGTAGGCTCTGCGTAGTGGTGACAAATCAAAAATATTTTATGTTTCTTAATAAAATTGTTTATATTGACACTATACGATTATGTTAATATCATGGTTATACGGGCCTGGTCATTCAGAATCTTTTGTATGATACGCTATCCGAAGAAATCAACTTTGAGAAGATGCGAAGCTGGCTCACATTGAGAAATTCGTTTGAAGCTGATCTCGGCATTGCAGATACATATCTTGCAGAAGAAGATTTCACAGAGTTTGAGAATTTCCTGGAAGATGTTCCGGTAAACCGTGATTTAAACACAGAGCAGGAAGAAGACTTTGATTTGTATGGCCGGTTGGCTGAAGTGATCATTGCAGCTATTGAAGACGATCGCTCGGAGGCCTTGCTTGGGCAGGATGAGATCGATTCGCTCGAGGTGATTGCGTATGCGAATGATCGCCGGATCGCCCGAGTAGCGAAAAACATTCTTGAGGCATTTTACGGTTATGAGTTCGACGATACGTATGAAAACAGGGGCTGGAAGATCAATGACCCGGGCGATGCCTGGAAGAGAGTTGCAGAAGAGCAGGTTGATGTATATCCGAATCCGTCTTCAGGTAATGTGATATTTGAAGGAAAAAAATCCATAGCGATCGTGGAAATTTATGGATTGCTGGGTGCGCCGGTCAGAGAGCTGGATGGATTGCATCAGAAAAATGTCCTTTGGGATATACAAGATGTCAAAGAGGGATTGTATGTGTATCGCGTTTTGTTTACTGATGGTACAATTTCTTCTGATAAACTGCGTCTGATCCGATGAAATATGTTATTGAGAGCGCCCTCACATTTTATATAAGGGCGCTCCTGTTTGTATTGTTGGGTCAAGTGGCGATTCCGAGCCAAGGACAAGTACGTTTTAACATTGGGTCCAAGTTCGCTCTCTTCCACATACAGGCGGATGGCATACACCCAAGTAAGGAAGGTTTTGTATTTGTTGCCGCCAGTATCATAGATACTCTTTATGAGCGATGGGGCTATGGTATAGGAGCGCTTGACAATGCAGGTGCAATAACTTGTTTTCGTGAATTCATCAGTCAGGATGGGGTAAAGACACTCTTATTTTCCGGAATTGTCCAGGTGAATGATAGCATGTTCATTAAGGCAGGCCAGGCATGGAATCCTGACGGTGTCTTCCTGGTAGCGTTTAATGTTCAATGCGACACCCTGTTCACCAGACAGTACGAGACCATCTTTGGTGATTCGGTTCAATCGCATGTTGTACAGGGTTTGCGGAAATGCAATGACGGTGGGTACATCATCACAACAGGTTTCTCTGGTTATGCTTATCCCCAGTTGCGACGAGAACTCGGTGTATATAAGCTTGACCAGGATTTCAATCTTGAGTGGAGCAATGTCTTTGGACGAGGTCATCGTACACAGCAGGGGATAGATGTGGTGGAAACCGGCTCGGGTGGTTATCTGATCTTTGGGCTGGACTATTATGACAATGATCCGGACTATGACACCTTGCGCCGTTCATTATATTTTGTTGAAATAGACAGTGTTGGAAATCTTGTCCGGGAAAAAGTAAATGGTCAGGAGGTGCGTTCTACAAATTTTGAAGTAGTAGAGACTGCAGATGACGGATACATTTTGTGTTCATCTCAGTTTTATGGTCAAATTCATGAAACAATTTCGGACAACTCAATATTTAAACTTGACAGGGATCTGAATTATGTATGGGAAACCAAAGCAGGAACAATAAAACGCGCCGGCTCCGTTGCATATCGTTCCATCATTGCGTCAACGGATGGCGAAGGAGTGGTGGCCGCAGGTAACGCGGTAGATACGATTGATGGAGAAGATTATTTCTATGGTGTCATCACAAAGGTGAATTGGGAAGGGGACTCCATCTGGACGCGGTATTATGTTCTGGAGAATGACTATCCCATCAGTAAACATTCGAATTACATCTGGAGAGTTCGGTCGGCGTCCGACGGCGGTTATGTCACCATTGGCGAAATCATCTTCGTACCCGGTTCCCCGATTGACCCATTCATACAACAGATCTGGTTTCTGAAGACAGATGAATACGGGTGTGTCGTCCCAGGCTGTCATCTGCCGTCATCGTTGGATGATGATCCTGTGTTGAAAACGCGCTACTATATCAAAACCTATCCGAATCCTGTTGAGGATTTTTTAAACATATTTGTTCAAATGCCCTCACATATAGGGACTTGGCAGATCAGGATTACGGACTTCGCCGGAAAGCAGGTATATATTCAAACAGCAGAACTGGTAGAAATGAATTTTATTCTGAAAACGGAACAATGGCCGGTAGGACCCTATCTGGTTTCTGTGTTCCAGGAAGGTCAGCTCGTGGGATCTGTAAAGGTTATTAAAACTGGATCATAAAATATCTTTCATGGGAGAGCTGGATGGATTGTATCAGATGAGTGTCCTTTGGGATACGCAATCTGTCAAAGAGGGATTGTATGTGTATCGCGTTTTGTTTACTGATGGTACAATTTCTTCTGATAAACTGCGGCTGATCCGATGAAATATGTTATTGAGAGCGCCCTCACATTTTATATGAGGGCGCTCCTGTTTGTATTGTTTGGTCAAGTGGCTAACTCTTCTCAGGGCCAAGTAAACTTCAATATTAGTTCAAAATTAGCTCTGTATCAGGTACAAGCAGATGGTATTTGCTCAAGCAACGATGGATATGTATTTGTCGCATCTTTGTTGATAGATACCCTCCACCAAAGATGGGGTTATGGTATTGGTTCATTGGACAGTAATGGAACCTTAAAGTGTTTTCGTGAATATGTCGAATTGAACGGTGTTAAGCAGCTACGTACCTCTCAAATTGTTAGGGTCGCCAATAATTTTTATATAAAAGCAGGTAAATCATGGAATCCAGATGCAGTTTTTTTAGTTGCGTTTAATGATCAATGCGACACCCTGTTTACCAGGCAGTACGAGACCATCTTTGGTGATTCGGTTCAATCGCATGTTGTACAGGGTTTGCGGAAATGCAGTGACGGCGGTTACATCATCACAACGGGCTTCTCAGGGTATGCATATCCTGAGTTGCGCCGGGAACTTGGTGTATATAAACTCGATAAAGATTTCAATTTTGAGTGGAGCAATGTCTTTGGAAGGGGCCATCGTCATCAGCAAGGAATTGATGTGGCAGAAACCGACTCCGGCGGTTATCTGATCTTTGGGCTGGACTACTATGACAATGATCCTGACTACGATTCTTTGCGGAGCTCACTCTATTTTGTTGAAATAGACAGTGTTGGAAATCTTGTCCGGGAAAAAGTAAATGGTCAGGAGTTGCGTTCTGTAAATTTTGAAGTGGTGCAGACTGCAGATGGGGGATACATTTTGTGTTCATCACAGTTATACGAAGAGTCTGGCAGCTTTGTTTCGGACAATTCGATATTTAAAATTGACAGCAACCTTACTTATGTATGGGAGACAAAAGTAGGAACAATTGATAGGGTAAGTGCTGCAACCTATTTTTCAATTGTAGAATCGACCGATGGAGAGGGTGTAGTCGCAGCGGGGAGAGCAGTAGATATCATTGAAGGTAATGCGTATTCCTATGGTGTCATCACGAAAGTGAATTGGGAAGGGGACAGCATCTGGACACGATATTATGTCCTGGAGAATGATTATCCAACCGATGCGAGTGCGAACTATATATGGCGGATCCGAGCCACGAATGATGGAGGGTATATTACTATCGGCGAAGCCCTCTTTATGCCCGGTACACCAATCAGTCCATATATTCAACAGATCTGGTTTCTGAAGACAGATGAATACGGGTGTGTCGTCCCAGGCTGTCATCTGCCGTCATCGTTGGATGATGATCCTGTGTTGAAAACGCGCTACTATATCAAAACCTATCCGAATCCTGTTGAAGATGTCTTGAATGTCTTTGTTAAAATGCCTGATCATGCAGAGTGGTTCGGCCCCCTATTATTCAGACTTTCGTTACGAAGGTGAAAAAATCTATTGATAATCGCCATACCTTTGTATCGGCGAGGGTCGACTGACGGTGAATGCTTTATACCGATGTCGGTTCAAATGTGTTGTGTAGGCCTACCGATACATTGTTATTTTTCGGCCCGTCGAGGGCCTCAAAATAAGGCGAGGGTCTCCCTCCGGCTCGCATTACCCGATAGTCGTATTTATGTATACCGGGTAGAGTGAGGATGTCCTG
>DATDQA010000010.1:0-15440 GCA_035292505.1 Saprospiraceae bacterium
CCCTCACCCCTCGATCCCCTGAAGGGGAAGTCCGCGCGCAACTTTAATTCGGGGCGGGTGGCGGTTCCACCTTTAGGGGGTAAGGGGGTAGCGGCGGGTAGTTTGTATATGCGACTAAAACCTGCAGTTTGTCACACACCCGAACAAATCGACCTTGAATCCTGTATTTTGCCCACTGAAAAGGTGACACGGCTGGGCTTCGGACTGAAGCGTCGTAACAAATTTCAACTTGACATCGTCTGATTGCAATCCCGGAATTCTCGGTCATGGCCGAGAGTGGAGAATGAATTGTCTCAAAACATCACTAAGTCTATGACCTTACGGATATCTGCTGTGTGTATGGTGCTCTGGTTAGTATGTGGTATGGATGGTCACACCCAATCTTTACATGGTATCATCACCGACGATACCGGAAACCCACTTCCGTTTGCAACAATATATATCCCTGACCTGCGTCGTGGCACGGCTTCGAATGTAGAAGGAGAATATGCTTTAGCATTAGAGCGCGGGAGTTACAAGGTGAGATTTCAATACCTGGGCTATCGCACACAGACGCAGACTGTGGTCATCGGAGATAAACATGTCGAGCTCAACGTCGTTCTCATCGTTGAACCGGTACAGCTCTCAGATGTGATGATCTCCGCGGAGCGGGAAGACCCGGCATATACTATCATCCGCAAGGCAATTGCCAAAGCGAAATATCATACGCAGCAACTCGATAGCTACACAGCAACAGCATATATCAAAGGATCCGGACGTCTTAAGGGCGTGCCAGCCTTGTTTCGAAAGACCATTGAAAAAGAACTGGAAAAAGAGGGCATTGATACATCCACTGCCTTCACTACAGAGTCGGTGAGCGAAATCACATATACCCGACCGAATCAATACGAAGAAAAGACCATTTCCATCCGCACTGTGGGTGATGATATGAACACTGATCCCATTGGCTTCATCCAAAGTAGCTTCTATGAGCCGGAAGTAAATGGTTCTGTATCTCCGTTATCACCACGCGCGTTCGCATATTACAAATATGAGTTCCTGGGAGAGTTCAGTGACCAGGGGCATACCATCAATAAGATCCGTGTTACGCCACGGAGCAGGGGTGATAATGTCTTCGAAGGGACAATTTATATCGTCGATCAGCATTGGAGCATTCATAGTCTGAATCTCGATACATATATATGGGGCATCAAATTCAATATTCAGCAGATTTACCAACCGGTAGAGGAAAATGTCTGGCTTCCACTCAACCAGATATTTCATGTGACCGGGGCGTTTTTTGGTTTCAAATTTGAATTTCAATACTTTGCCAATATTAGTGATTATCGTATCGTATTGAACCCCGATCTCACCTTTGTTCCTGAAGTCATCGACGACAAGATAGAACCCGGGCAGGCTCAAACAGCGGATCAATCACTTGCCAGGCAGGAAGGAAGTACCATTGAAAAGCTCGCGTCAGGAGAGGAGGTGAGTCGGAAACAGTTGCGAAAACTTCTGAAAGAATACGAACAGCAAGAACAAAAAGAATGGGGACAGGATACGTTACAGGGAGTCGTGGAGGTCCATACTCAGTCAGTAGATACGATGGCATATCGGCGCGACTCTGTGTACTGGACGAGGATCAGGCCACTCCCATTGACCGAATTTGAGGAAAAAGGATACCGTGTACAAGACAGCCTTGCACGCGCTCATGCTGTCGTAGATAGCGTGGATAAAGATTCAATGCAATTCACGGTCGGGGATCAGAATAATGTCGTCGTAAAATCCAGGTCAAAATTTCAACTTCGTGACCTGCTCTATGGGGGTTCATACAAGATATCGGAAAGATCCCGTTTTGCCCTTGATCCTCTCCTCAATAACATTGGTTTTAATACCGTAGATGGTTATCATGCAGAGTGGGGTGTACGTTTTTATTCAGCTTCGAATGCAAAACTGAATTGGTCTGTGGGGCCTCGCATCCGGTATCCTTTTGCACGGGATGTCCTGGACTATCAATTGTTAACACGATTTGGAGTTGGACGTTTTGAACATAAGTGGGGTCTTGTCTTAGAAGTGGGCAGATATCCTTTCCAACTGAATCCGGATAACCCAATTCATCCCCTGATCAATAACTTCATGAGTTTGCTTTTTGAGAGGAATTACATGAAGATCTACGAGAAAGACTATATACTTCTCGGCTTGCAGAAGGACTTCGGTCGGGAAATACGGGCTGCTTTGTCAGGTGAATGGGCAAAGAATGAGCAGCTCATGAATCATAGTGACTTCCTGGTCTTTGACAATAAGAAGCGCACTTACACTTCGAATATTCCGGTAAACAATGAAATTGATACGACATACTTTCCGACTTATCGCTCTGCAATCCTGAATTTTAAAATTACGACTTCACCATGGCTGAAGTATTCCATTCGGAATGGAGCGAAATCAGTCGTCGACAATTCCTCTCCCGAACTTTCTATTCAATACCGGGTAGCGATTCCAGGACTGTTTGATTCTGATATAGACTATCATCAGATTGAAGGAGGTATCAGGCATACGATCAGATTTGCGGGTGGAGGATTGTTGAATTTTAATCTGACCGGTGGCACTTTTCCAGGAAATAAGGTCTTATACTTTCCACAATTCAGACATTTTGCCGGAAACCGAACACCTTTTGCCACGCTTGATCCTGCCAAATCATTCCGGATGCTCGATTACTATACTTTCAGTACGCAGAATGAATACCTGACTGTGTTCACCAACTATCAGTTCAGAAAATTATTGGCTACGCAGATCTTTGAAGTGCGCCTGGCAGGTTTAAAGGAGAGTGTTTTTCTGAATTTCCTGGAGACCCAATCCAGCGATCATTACGTCGAATTGGGATACGGATTAAACTACATTTTCCGTGTGTTCCGTCTCGAATTTGTGACGGCATGGCAGGATTTCAGATACCAGGATTTTGCTGTGCGTATCGGGATCGCTGCGAATCTGGATAATCTTTTTAAGTAGAAGGTGAGAATGTGAGAAGGTGAGAATGTGAGAAGGTCCGCCTTCGCTAAAGCTGCGGCGGATGAGATGAGAGAAGAAAAACTCAAACTCAAGTGCAAACTCAAATGGAGCAAAGCGATCCCGCACCGATCTCTACAAAGTAGAGAGAGCGTCGGGACTCAAGAAATCAAGCCACGGGCATCCCTTTGGGACAGGCAGGGATCAAAGGATCATTGGACGAACGGATGATAGGTAGTGAACCGTGAAGTACATACTCAACCTGACTTAAACTTATACACTCATCAACCCATAAACTTATAAACTATCTTATTACCTTCGCGGCGAAATTTTAATCCATCTCTCATCATCAAAAATCAACCAGGATAATGCAGGCTGTTGCTGAAAAACTGAAATATAAGGTCTTCGATATCTCTCTTGCTGAATGGGGACGTCGCGAAATCGAACTCGCTGAAGCTGAAATGCCAGGGCTTATGTCCCTGCGTGCAGAGTATGGCAACATCAAACCTCTGACAGGTGCGCGTATTGCCGGCTGTCTTCATATGACAATTCAAACCGCTGTACTGATCGAAACCCTGATTGAGCTCGGGGCAGAAGTCTCCTGGTCATCATGTAATATCTTTTCCACGCAGGATCATGCTGCGGCAGCCGTTGCAGCACGTGGTATCCCTATCTTTGCATGGAAAGGAGAATCGTTGGAAGAGTATGATTGGTGCATTGAGCAGACACTTTTTGCATTCAATGGAGATAAGCCTCTGAATATGATCCTGGACGATGGCGGGGACCTGACAAATATTGTATTGGATAAGTATCCCGAACTCGTGGCAGGTGTACGCGGGATTTCTGAAGAAACGACGACAGGGGTCCATCGACTCTATGAGCGCGAGCAGAAAGGCACGTTACCGATGCCGGCCATCAATGTGAATGACTCTGTCACGAAATCAAAATTTGATAACAAATATGGCTGTCGCGAGTCCTGTGTAGATGCCATTCGCCGTGCAACCGATCTGATGATGGCGGGAAAGGTTGCCGTTGTGGCAGGATATGGTGACGTAGGCAAGGGATCCGCAGCGTCATTGCGATCAGCAGGTTGTCGTGTGATCGTGACTGAGATCGACCCGATCTGTGCATTGCAGGCAGCGATGGAAGCCTATGAAGTGAAGAAGATGAGTGATGCCGTCGTGGAAGCGGATATCATTGTGACCGCCACAGGGTGTAAGAATGTCGTGCGTGCAGAACACTTCAGGAAAATGAAGGATAAAGCCGTCGTCTGTAACATCGGACATTTCGATAATGAAATCGACGTCGCATGGCTCAATGACAAGTATGGCAAGACTAAAGTGACTGTAAAACCACAGGTCGATAAATACACCATCGATGGCAAGGACATTATCCTGCTTGCCGAAGGGCGGCTTGTGAATCTCGGATGTGCAATGGGACACCCCAGCTTTGTCATGTCAAACTCTTTCACGAATCAGATCCTCGCTCAGATTGAGCTCTGGACGCGTCACGACAAATATGAGAATAGGGTGTATGTGTTGCCTAAAGAACTGGACGAACGAGTAGCACGTCTTCACCTTGGAAAACTTGGTGTTGAACTCGAAGAATTGACAAAAGACCAGGCGGACTACCTCGGCGTGAAAAAGGAAGGACCTTATAAACCTGATTATTATAGATACTAATTGAGTTTATAGGTTTAGGGGTTTTGAACCTCTCAACCTATACACCCCTAAACCCTCAACTATCTGACCAACGTCACGTCTCCCGAAAAGAATTCGCGCGAATTATCGACAAAGCCGACTTCTGCAACCCACACATAAACCCCGGGCATGCAAAGTTCGTAACCATTTCTGCCGGACCACCGTACTTCGGGATCCCTCATCAGCGGTGTGGTTCCGGTCTTCAGGACATCTCCCCATCGATCATACAACGTGAAGCGTCGTATCTCAGCGACCCCACGTATCTGTAAGAAGAATTCATCATTGATCTGATCTCCATTCGGACTAAAGACATTGGGTGCGAAGAATCGTCGTGTGCGATCTACTTTCACCAGGACTGTAGCGCTACTTGTACAACCAACTTCGTTTTCTGCCACAACCGTGTACTCTGTGTCGTAGAACGGAGTCACCAGAATTTGTGGGCATGTTGCACAAGACACAAATTGACCTTCCGGTGGAAACCATTGATATGTTATCGTGCTTCCTTCATTCAACACATTCGGGATTAAAAGGAGGCTGTCACCAAATCTGATTTCGTAGACATCGGGATTAAAGGCTACCTGAATGGCAGTCGTCTGAACTTCGTAGTTGATCCGGAGTGTATCACATGCGGTCATCGCCAATACCGTGTACAAACCCGGTTGTGTGATCGTGATTGTCGATGCTGTGGTCCCGTCATCCCAAAGAAAATGAGCACCATACTCCTGTGCATTCAACTCCAGCATATCACCGGCACATATGAATAATGTGAAGTTTACCATGTTCTCATAGCTCTTCAGGACAAGTGAAGTGCTGTCCCGCTTGATGATTGTCGTTGGGTCGTCGGACAATGCAGTAGTTCCAAGGGCTTGTGGCAAGTCGCTGAGTACAGCCTGGTTTTTATATATGCCATCTGGCAGATCGTCAATTGCCACTCTCACGATAATGCTATCGATACCAGGTAATAAGTTGAGATCTTTCAAATACAGGACATTTGAGCCTACACCACTGAGTACCATTCCTCCATACGGGTTATACACGATTTCCGAAATGATAAAGCCGTCAGGTAGGGTATCCTGTAAGTCAATACCCGCCTGAGAAATCGCCGAACTATTTGCGATCGTAAAGACATATTCTACTTCTCCACAAGGAACCATGACACGAGGTTGTACCACTTTACGGAGTTCGACGGTATGAGGACAGGAGCATCCATCTGTCGCAATGGCACTTGTGCCTGTTGTCAACACCCGAAATTCACCTGTAAGCTTATCCACTTTGTACAGGGTGTTCTGAATACCATTGTTTCCCGGTGGACCTCCATATGCATATAAATCACCGAATGAATCAAAAAACAAGGATCCGGCATCATCCATCAGTGTCGTGGCAGAAAAAGGTGCGGTCACATCACCACTGGTATAATCGACAATCACTAATCTGTTGCCTCCTGCATCTACACCATACAGTTTTCCATCCGTGGGATCAAAGGCAATATCGAGCATATTCACGCCTATACCCGTCAGTGTCCGCGATGAGACAGAAAAGTTTAATGAGTTAAGGTCTACAAGTTTGATCTCCGCATCGCGATTATTAGGGGAGGTTCCCACTGTCCCGATGAGAACAAGATATCGTCCGTCCGGGGAAATGTCTGCCGCGAAATAGACATGATTGGGAGTCAGGTTAAGCACTCCGAGGTCTTTCGCGGTTCCGGTGGCGTCGATCTGGTAGAGGTTATGATAGAGGGGTTCGACTGCATAGATGAAATTGTCAGTGATACGATAGCCTGCGCCATTGATGAAGACGCCGAGGTTGCTGTTGATAGTCAGGAATTGAACTTCTTCTGTAATCGGGTCGATCACCGATTCTACCAGAGAGGAAGTGGTAGGCGTGGTAAATGAAATATAGAATTGACCAGTACAATCAAACGGTATCTGGGAGACTGAAGATAGCGCAGCACAAAGGAAAAATGTGCCGAGGACAACCTGCGAAAATCTCCTGTTCATGAGATTAAGGTACATAAACTTCAAAGGTATATCAATGCAGGTTCTGACGTGAAGAAACTGGCAGAAGCTTCTGGCTGGTGGATGACATTTGTACTTTTCAGTTTTGAATGAAGGGGCTAGTGGGTTAGACAGAAAGGCAGAAGGGGAAGAGCTGAATGAGAAGGATTACCCGATTTCCGGGGAATCTCGCTATCTTTTACCGTCATTTGTGCGTTTCATATTTTTAAACATCTTCGTATAGTCTGAACTCTACTCACCATTGTCATGGATTTGATTGCATTTGGACGCCCTGTCTTGCCTGGTCTGATATGTTGTATGCTGATGCCGGCATACTCCCAAAACCTCGTTCCGAATCCCAGCTTTGAAACATTTGATGTGTGTCCAGTGGGGTATAATCCCGGATTTGGCCCTCTTCAGGCTCCACCCTGGTTTGTACCTACCACGGGCTCATCGGATTATTTCAATGAATGCAGTGTCGGAGTGGTAGATGTGCCTACCAATGCTTTTTGTTCATCGCTGCCTGCACATACAGGCGTTGCTTATGCCGGAGGATTATACTATTATGCTGGTATTCCGAGCTACCGGGAATATCTGCAGGTTCAGCTTACAGAGCCGTTGGTGGCAGGCCAATCATATGATGTAAGCCTTTACTACGCCATAGGTGATCTGACTTGTGGGATGGATAAGCTGGGGATCTACATCAGTGAAGATGCGATACAAGAGCCAGGAAATATCAGCGTGCTCGATGTAACACCTCAGCTTGAAGTCGATGTTTTCTTAGACAATAATGACTGGGTATTCTTCTCCGAATGTTATATTGCGGTAGGTGGTGAAGAATACATCACCATCGGCAGCTATTACTATGACTCAGACATCACGCTTGAAACAGGTTGTCCTCTATGGGGAGGAATGGTCATTTCGTATGTCCTTATTGATGATGTTTCTGTTGAAGAAGGTCCTCCTCCGGGTCCCCTGGACTTCACCCTTGGCGATGACCTTGTTGTGTGTGATGAAACAACACTGGAAGTACTTGTTACCAATGCCTATTATACCTGGCAGGATGGTTCTCATGAACAGACCTACACAGTAACAGAAACAGGCGAATATCACGTGACAGTCTCGAAAGGATGCACGGTGGGTTACGATACGATCTTTGTCGAAGTCCTTGAATCACCCGACCCGATCGATCTCGGAGCACCAGAGCAAATCCTTTGTCCGGGAGAAACGATTGAGTATGATTTCGATCCCGACCTTGGTGATTTCCTTTGGCAAGACAACAGCACATCTTCTTCTTATACGATCAATGCTCCCGGCGTCTATTCGGTCACTATCTCAACCGTGTGTGGAAGCGAAGAAGATATGGTGAATGTCATTGGGCTCGAACCACCGGAGCCAATTGATCTTGGTCCTGATATCACCTTATGTCCGTTCGAAGAGATTTCTTTCACTTTCGATCCAGGGCTCGGAGATTTCGAGTGGCAGGATGGTTCGATCACTTCTTCTTTTACCGTGACCGAACCCGGTCTCTATGCTTTGACGATCAGCAACTATTGCGGCGAAGTCAATGACGAAATTGAAGTGGAATACTATCCCGAGCCTTTCGTTGTATTCAGTGAAGATACGATTGCCCTGTGCGAAGGTGAATCTGTAACCCTCTCGCTCGATCCCGATATAGGAGAGTATTTCTGGCAGGATGGAGAAGAAGGGCCTGAATACACGGTGACCCAGCCGGGAGTTTACTCAGTCACCGTGGTCAATCCATGTGGAAGTGATAATACCAGCATCGTTATCGACTATGATTATGAACCGATCGTCGATCTCGGCCCGGACATCACGATCTGCCCACAACAGTTGCCCTATACCTTCAATCTCACCGGTCTGGCGGATGTGGAACATTTCCTGTGGGATGATGGCACTATGGATCCGATATTCACAATCTATGATGCGGGCGAATATGGGGTTACTGTGTCTAATGATTGTTTTGAAGTATGGGATTTAATCGATGTCACCATAGAAGATGCGTCGCCCGAGGTAATGTTGGGTGCAGACACCTTGCTATGTCCGGGTGAAGTGCTTTTCCTTGATGTCGGCAATATTCCTGGAACCTATCAATGGCAGGACAATAACAATGGTGCTGTCTATGGTGTGACGCAAAGCGGTGTGTATAGCGTGACAGTCACAAACGCATGTGGTGTCGATAGTGATTCTATTGAAGTGGGCTTCGATGATTTCCTACCGACGTTAGATCTTGGTCCGGATCTCATGTTATGTCCAGGTGAACAGGCGACAATTGATGCGGGGGTGACAGGCGTGGACTTCTTATGGCATGATGGAAGTACGCTCGATAGCATCGTAGTGGACGTGGCAGGAATGGTGATACTCATAATATCGAATGACTGCGCCATGAATTCCGATACTGTCGAAATCACTATAAATGCGTCCGTGCCAGATGCGGATTTGCCGGCGCAACTGTGGATTTGCACAGGTGATTCAGTGACGATTGCTACTTCAGTGACAGGTGTGACTTATAGCTGGAGTACAGGTAATACGACGTCATCCATTACGACATCTGATCCCGGGGAATATATACTTACAGTGACCAATTCTTGCGGTATGGATGTCGATACGGCTACTGTCATTGATTTGGGTTCAGAGCCAATGGTTGATCTTGGATTGGATCAATCAATTTGTTCCGGTGATACGGCGGTCTTCAATCCTGGTATAGGTGGAACCTACTTATGGCAGGACGGTAGCTCAAATACATTCTTTGAAGCGACAAACGCGGGGACCGTGACGCTGGTACTCAGCAATTCCTGTGGAGTTGCCTATGACACTGCCGAGGTGTTACTTCTGGATGCGATTCCACAATTGGATCTTGGTCCGGACACGAGCATTTGTCCGGGCAACAGTGTATTGATCGCTCCGGGTATACCTGATGTCACTTACACCTGGAATGATGGCTCGACAGGTACAACTTTTATCGCAAATACTTCAGGATATGTGTTCCTCGATATTACAAATGCATGTGGGTTATCGAGCGATACACTGGAAGTCAGTTTATTACCAGATGCACCTTCGCTTGATCTCGGCATCGATTTCTCAATCTGTCCCGGAGATACCGTTGTGCTCGCTCCCGGAGTATCCGGCGCCTCCTATGTCTGGCAGGATGGAAGTACGGATAATACATATGAAGTCACTACTGCAGGTCAGATTATTTTGACGGTATCGAATACATGTGGTTCTGCAATTGACACAGTACAAGTTTCAGTGAATACTACAGGTCCTGCACTTGAGCTTGGTCCTGATATTTCAGTCTGTGAAGGAGAATCCGTGCTTATCAATCCGGGAATCAATGGTGTAACCTATCTCTGGCAGGATGGAAGTACAAATCCATCCTTGCTTGTGGCTGCATCTGCGATAATCGTACTTGAGATTGCCAACTCATGTGGAGTCGCCCGTGATACGTTGGATGTGGTGATATCCGGTGTTGCGCCTGAATTAAATCTTGGTCCGGATATCAACGTCTGCGAAGGTGAAACCGTACTCGTGAGTCCCGGGATCAGTGACGTAACCTATCTCTGGCAGGATGGAAGCACGAATTCGTCCCTGCTTGTCACGACCTCTTCCATGATCGTTCTGGAGATCACCAACGCATGTGGCGTCGCTCGTGATACGATGGATGTTGTCATTGCAGGTATTGCTCCTCAAGTGGATCTTGGACCGGACACATTACTCTGTGATGGAGAGATCTTAATCTTAACGGTAGATAATACAGGCGTGATCGTGGAATGGCAGGATGGGTCGTCGGGTCCTGTACACATGATTGAAGATGCCGGACTTTATACGGTTTCGCTGACAAATCTGTGCGGTGTCACATCAGATTCTGTAACAGTGTTGACAGAAGTTTCGCCCCCACCATTTGATCTTGGCGCTGATCAACTGATTTGCGCCGGAGATGTGATCACATTAGAAGTGCCGCTTACCAAACCGGGCGATAACTTATTGTGGAGCACAGGAAGTACTGCTTCATCGATTGATGTGTCCGTTGCGGGAGAGTATGTATTGATGATCTCCAATGTCTGTGGTTCGGCATCTGATGTGGTCACTGTCGAAGTAAATACAACTGAACTGAGCGATGTGGTAGACAACCTCTTTACGTATTGTGATGGAGATCAATTAATATTAAATGTGCAGCAGCCGATACCTGCAACATATCTGTGGAACAATGGTGCAACGGGTACTACACTGACAGTGACGCATACGGGGACATACAGCGTGACAATTACCGCAGAGTGTGATCAACTGATGGAGGATATCCTGGTTGAGGCGGGTGATTGCTTGAATCCGAATATTTTCATTCCGAATGTCTTTACTCCGAATGGAGATGATGTCAATGATATCTTCAGGATAGAAATGGATGACCGCGACCTTCTGGAATTTCAGGTATGGATTTACGACCGGTGGGGAGATGTCGTATACAATTCATTGAATCCTGATTTTGAATGGAAAGGTGACTTCAATGGAAAAGAACTGCAACCGGGAGTATATGTATATCACATGCTCGTGTCGAGGCAGATCGGATCGACGACTGTTCCGGAAAGATTGAAGGGAGATGTTACGTTGATCAGATAGTTGAAGGTTTAGGGGTTTAGGGGTTTAGAGGTTGAGAGGTTCAAAACCCTATGTCATTCAGGCGGGCGTCCGACTCAGAAGACCTTTCCCAAAGGGACTCCTTTGGAGCGAGCGTCTGGGGGTGAGAAACCCTTTTGAAATCCTGCAATTTGACACACCTGGGGAAAGGTTCACGACTAACGACAGAGCAAAGATTGCTACCTTCATCCGCGTAGGAAATCGATGTGCGCATGCCCGAGACCAATACGCATCTGAAGAAGTCTATCGTTGCACTGCTCTTGCGTTTGCAGAAAGCGGATACGGACAAGACGATCCGTGAGTTTGCCTATATCCATAAAGTTGCGTCTCATCTCGGCCTCAGCGCTGAGGACGTGATCGGCATCGAACGTGACCTTTCCAGCTATCCGCTGAAGCCACCTTCCGATGAAAAGGAACGTATGACGATCCTCTACTACCTCCTCTTCCTCATGGACATCGATGGCAATGTCAAGCAGGAAGAAGAAGATCTGGTCAAGGAATTCGGTCTACGTCTCGGCTTCCGGATGGGTCTCACCACAGAACTCATCAATGAAGTCAAGCGTCACGCCACGACACGCATTCCCCCTGATGCCTTGATAGAGCATATCAGGAAGTATTTGAATTGACCGAAGAAGGCGAAAGCGAAGGAAGAAGAAAACGGGAAGAAGTAGGCTGGCCTTTAAATCATTCATCACTCATCATTCATCACTCATTATTCGAAACGATCTGTCGATGAGAATTCGACTGTTGAAGAAGGCGAAGGCTGAGGCGAAGGCTAAGGAAGAAGAAAACGGGAAGAAGTAGTCTGGCCTTTAAATCATTCATCACTCATCATTCATCACTCATTATTCGAAACGATCTGTTGATGTTTCTCAATTCGCTGCGCTCACTCGAAAGGACAAAAGAATCTGTGATTTTTCCTGGCTTGCACTGAGCGATCTCTACCTGGTAGAGAGAGTCGAAGTGTGGATAAGCCGTTGTTGCTGTATTCTAATTGAGACACAGAAGCCCCGAAATCCCTGCCCAAACGACGTTCAGTCGAGCGCGACGTAATCCGACCCTTCGACCTCGCTCTGCGCTCCGTCGCCATAGCCGGCTTTGGCGCAGGCGCCCGAAGCGGCTACGCGCAGGCGAAGCAAGCTCAGGGTAACAAATCCGAAATCCGACATCTTAAATAAGGGTGCATTTTGCACCGTGTGCCCTTCTATATGTGAGCTGTCGATGAGGAATTGACCTGACATTTGCGACGTATCATGAGTCGTATCAGGATGGTGATCAACAAAATGGTGAGCATAACATTGTAGATTTAGTAAATGGTACGGGTTCTATACTCAAACAGTGCTTCATGAGAGTTTATTATCTGGTGTCTCGTAAATATATTGAGCGTGTTTCACAGGCCAAAAATAGCGGACCACCAAAGCCATGAACAATTAAAGGATACTGAACCGGCAGAATTCCGCTCCCAATGAGATATCTGGCCTCGGTAATCAGCGAGCCTCTGACGAAATGTGGACGAATTAGACCAGAATTCATATTACAGAATCATCATGTTAATGTCCAATCGAAACCGCCCTTAAAAGGGTTGGAGGGCAGGAATCCGGACATGCCTCTGGCAGTTAGAAATTGAGAATCAAGAATCAAGAATCCTCACCGTCCTGCCGTGACAAGCTACGCTTCGTCACCGTCCTGCCGTGACAAGCTATGCTTCGTCACCGGTAAGCCACCTCTTAAAAAACGGCGATCGCTCTGTGCTCACGATCGCATCCCCTTGCGTAAACGGCGGATGCAGTTTGATTTTGACGCGTGACTTTGAGTAGGCATACATTTCCTCGATGGCATCGATGCCGACGATCAGTTGCCTGTTGATACGGAAGAAACGTGCAGAGTCGAGCCGGTTTTCTAATTGTTCCAGTGTATCATCGACCGGATAGCGCTTGCCATCAGGGGAGATCGCAAAAGTCATTTTATCCTGTGAGTAAAAGTATGCGGACTCATTAAGGTCCACGATCTTCATTGTCTGTCCGATTTTCACCAGCGTACGCTGAGTCGTTGGCAGCAGGCCGCTGCGGCCGAGGCGCTGTACGAGATCCATCGTTTGCTCTGCCATTTGAGTTGCAGAAGTGCCGGAAGTATTCCGCGTGATGCGTGCTATCGCCTCAGTGAGTTCTTCCAATTTGATCGGCTTGAGCAGGTAGTCTATCGCGTTCACACGAAACGCTTCTACTGCATATTGATCATATGCCGTTGTGAAAATCACCGGGCTCTGTATTTTGGTATGTTTGAAGATCTCAAGACTTGATCCGTCTGCCAGGTGAATATCCATCAGAAGGAGATCAGGAGCAGGGTTTTCTTCGATCCATTGTACGGCAGATGCGATACTATCCAGTGTGGCTAATACCTCATTGCGGGAGTCTACCTGTGTCAGAAGTTTTTGAAGGCGACGCACGGCGGCATCTTCGTCTTCTATGATCACGATGCGCATCAGAACATGTTTTTGATGATTGGAATAGATACCTTAAAACTGTTGTTTGTCTCTTCGACAAGTACTTTCTTATCGGAGATGACTTCATACCTGTTGATAATGCTCTGCAGCCCGAATCTTGTCGACGGCGCGTCAGAGATTTTCTTCTGTACATTATTTTCGACAACCAGGTATTCATTGTTATTTCCACGAATCCGGATGGTAAGTGGTTTGGATTTGGAAATGATATTGTGCTTTACCGCATTTTCGACGAGCATCTGCAGTGTGAGAGGAGGCACAAATCCCTGCGTGCCGTCGATGTTGACATCGAGAATCAGGTTTTCTCCGTACCGTTTCTGCAGCAGGTAATAATAGTTTTTCACGAGCGTGATTTCCTCAGGGATCGAAATCGCCTCTTCTTCGCGATACTGCAGGATGCTGCGATAAAAATCTGCGAGTTTCTGGACATATTCGATAGGTACATTCGGATTTTCCGTGTTTTCATCGATAATCGTGATCAGCGTATTAAAACTATTGAACAGGAAATGCGGATTGATCTGTGCTTTGAGTGCACGAAACTGGGATTCGATGTTTTCCTTATTCAAGGCTTCGATACGACGTAACCGCTGCTCCCTGTTCTTAATAAACAGATACACAAGCAACACGACACAAATCACCGCCAGACCAATAAACCAACGCGTCTGCCAGAAGGGTTTGCTGATTTCAAAGGCATATTCAGCAAGCGGCTCGTCATAGAAAAATTTGTTTTCAGATGCTTTCACGCGAAAGATATAATTACCGGGTTTCAGGTTCGAATAGATGGCAAGATGATCACCCGATTCTTTCCAGTTCAGGTCATGACCCTCGAGCGTGTACTGGTATTTGACAGAAGCAGGAGAGGTGTACCAGAGCCCGACATAGTCAAAGGCAAAAAAATTCTGACGTGCAGGAAAGTACGCCTGGGTGTGAAAGTCAATGGGCGATTGATTTACGGAGACATGTTCTATTCTGGTCCTTGGATGGATGCTCAGGTCTTCCCGCACTGCACTATACTTCACGAGTTTGTCCCGCATTCCGATCCAGATATTGCCCGAGGCATCTTTGCACACCGCATTCAGGACAGGTAAAGCGCCCTGAAGGCCAATTTCATCATCGAAATACATAAAATGTCGTTTCTCAGGGATCAGGATATCGATGCCTTTATTATGCACGATGAGGATTTCTCCTTTAGGGTTCGAGATGATCGCCGATACGTTGAGGCTCCGCAGTCCTTCATCGATACTCAATGCGTTGAAAGAGTTCTTGTCGGTGTCATATTCGATGAGCCCTGCATCCGGTGTAGTAAACCAGATATTTCCTGAGCGATCATGTGTAGTGGAGTAGATCGTCTTTGGCACCTCACCAGGTGTGCGGGATAAGGTCTGAATACGATTCTTTTCAGTGAATGCAAGTCCTGCGCCATCAGTGGCAAGCCATGCTTCTTTTCCTTCCTTCGGCATCACCTGGAACACGAAATTATGACTGCCTCCTCCATTTACTTTCAGGACGCTGAGCTCAAGATCGCCACCGTGCGTGAAATTGCCGACAATCCTCGCTTGCATGACACCCCTGCCAAGCGTAGCAAGCCACATCGTTTCATTCTCAATAAAC
>DATDQA010000011.1:0-25192 GCA_035292505.1 Saprospiraceae bacterium
GCGGAGCAAGCGGCCTCTTCGGAATGAACATGCACTATATGGAGGAGAATGATGACCTGGAGGCAGAAGCACAGTACAATGGCAACATGGCATGGATGGAATGGTCTGTACCCTATGAACACCTTCAACAATATGGATTCACATACGATCCTCATGACCGTCTGGTTCAGGCAAAATACAGGGCTTTTGAAAAAGAAGAATGCGAGGAGAAAAATACGGGTGCATACGATGTCTACATCAATGAATATGATCAACTTGGAAACATCCTGGAATTGCAGCGTTTTGGCATGACCGGGATGAATGCAGGCGTTCCTACTTATGGAATGATAGACAACCTTGAATACACGTATAACGAGACACTGGTGAACAGGCTAGTCGGAATCAGCGATCACTCTATGTCAACTCGTGGATTTCTGGGTGCGACAGGTGAAACATTTGGATATAGTGATGGCGTAGGGAATATCACAAGTCAATCTAATATCGGCCTGGAGAGTGCAGAATATAATTTCCTTGATCTTCCCAAGGAGTTCGAGTTTTCAACGGGTACAATCCATAACTACTACACGGCAGACGGCCAAAAGCTGATGTCGGTGACCGATGAGACCAATGTAGGTTTGAATATGAAAATGATAAGTTAGTCTCTATTTATCACCCCGAAGGACGGGTCGTCTTCAATGGCGAACTAGAGACGGAGGAAGGCACGCTTACGATCTATCCGGAGTGGGTAATCCGGGATCACCTGGGAAATACACGTGTGCGTTTTGTGGATAAGGACAAGAATGGTGAGGTAGATATCGTTAAGAATGATACGGAAAAGTCGGAGCTAATTGGATCCTATCATTATTATCCTTTTGGTATGACCATGGAGGGCAAATGGACAGAGCAACAGGGTGAAGCTTATGAATATCAGTATAACAGCAAGGAGTTTGAATCTGATTTGGGATTGAACTGGTACGACTATGGAGCGAGGTGGTATGATGCGAGTTTGGGTAGATGGATTTCGGTAGATCCGCTAGCAGATGCTGCACCAAGCTGGACTCCTTATCGATATGGATTCGATAATCCAATGAGATTTTACGATCCTTATGGACAGTTTGAAATTGATGAAGAAACTGCGCGACAACACAAAAGATTTGCTTCATATCTTAGGCTCTTAGAAAAAACCTATGCCAATAAGCCCACCGAATTTCGAGCTGCTTTTAAGCAATATAGTGAGCTAAGTGACAGTCAAATAAGTGAAATGCTGACATACGGAAGTGGTCCAAAAATCACGATTCATGACTTAGAAGGTGCAAATGGCACAACACCAATGCTATTAAATGAAAAAGGTGAAGGCCGGGCGACGGGAGAAATAGTAATTGATTCAGATATTGTAGACTATTATGAAGCAGCTTATGAGAATTTAATGGGTGATGAAGTAGCAAGTAAGACAGCTGAACTAGCGCTTGAGTCTACCTTATTTCATGAAGCAACGCACTATGGCGATATCATGTCAGATGGGAAATTGACTCAAACAGGAGTGGAGAAAACTCCTTTTGGCACTAGAATTTCAAAAACAGGTGTAGAGGGTGGCAAGGCATTCGAGATTAGTGTGTACGGACAAGATCTTGTTCACGATCAAAGTAAATTTGCTGATGTTAGGTCCTATGTAATGAATCGTTATGCAAGTTTGAGTAGTGGTCCTAGAATTGAACAGGATGCGACACGAGTTAGTAAAACATTAGTATCTAAAATTAGAAGATGATGCGGAAATTAGTTGATAAAATCTTTTTCGTCTTAATTGTACTCTATTTGCAAAGTACGTGTACAGTATCAAAGACCTCAAATAGAAATCCATCGGTAATTGAAAATCGAAATCATTTTATGACTTGTCTTGGACCTGAGGATTTAGCCAATTATAAGGCTGACGAGGTAGGCGGATGTGGAAATATCATTGTGTATAAACTGATCTCTCCTCTAAAAGTGCTTGTAGTGAAGATTGATAATGATTACCTTAATTTATCTGATAAATGTGAAAAGTACATTATTAGTGGATCTAATATGTCCGTGCAGTCATTTATATATTATTATCCGAAAAACATTTTCAGCAACGGGATAGAGTTATCTTTATGTACCGATGTAACTACTAATTCTAAACAGCCAGTTATATATGAATGCATTGGGGCAACTATTTGGGCTGCAATTGATAAAGGCATCGGAAATGAATATTTAACTAATCTTATAATTGAGAATGCTACTTTTATTATGCCAGCAGATCAAATCGATTCTATCAAAATTACAAGGGAAGCATTTTTCAATGTTGAAGTTGGATGGTTACCTTGATAAATGCCTATAAGGAATTTATGCTGTCGGAATCAGCGATCACTCTATGCCAACCCGTGGATTTCTGGGTTCAACCAGTGAAACATTTGGATACAGTGATGGTGTAGGAAATATCACAAGTCAATCCAATATCGGCCTGGAGAGTGCAGAATATAATTTCCTTGATCTTCCTAAAGAGTTCGAGTTTTCAACAGGAACAATCCATAACTACTACACCGCAGACGGCCAAAAGCTGATGTCGGTGACTGATGAGGATGGTGTTGGGAGTACAACCCATTACTATGAGGATGGGTTTGAATATGAAAATGACAAGTTAGTCTCCATCTATCACCCCGAAGGACGAGTCGTTTTCAATGGAGAGCTAGAGACGGAGGAAGGTATACTTACGATCTATCCGGAGTGGGTCATCCGGGATCACCTGGGAAATACTCGTGTCCGTTTTGTGGATAAGGACAAGAATGGTGAGGTAGATATCGTTAAGAATGATACGGAGAAGTCGGAGCTAATTGGATCATATCATTATTATCCTTTTGGTATGACCATGGAAGGCAAATGGACAGAGCAACAGGGAGAAGAATATGATTATAAGTATAATGGAAAGGAATTAGAGGAGGATCTTGGGTTGAGGTGGTATGATTATGGAGCGAGATGGTATGATGCGAGCTTGGGGAGGTGGACAAGTGTAGATCCATTAGCTGATTTGGCACCTGATTGGTCTCCGTACAGGTATGGATTCAATAACCCGATTATTTATATTGACGAAGATGGACTATTTGAAACAAGAGATGAGGCAAGAGAGTACAAGAGGCTTCATGACACCCAAGGAACCATTCGAAAGAATAAAGAGACAGATAAATTCGAAATTCATCTCAGGGGATCAAGTGGTGGACGCATTACCACTGATGAAGATGGGAATATCGATGGGTATGTAACCGCACCTGAAACAGGACATGCTGAGGAACATAGAGACTTCACTGGATTCTTTGGGACTGTCAATTACTATTGGAATGGCGGTCATTTCGATGGACAACACTATAGCCGGGCAGGGTATAATGACGGCATTTCACCGATTATGGGAACAGCGCCTGTCCTTGGAACAGGTTCTATTACAACGTTCGCTCAGATCATCAAAGGTCTTAAAGGGATAAGAGTTGCTCAAGGAGTCAAGTACGTAACCAAGGGAAAGGATCAGGTAGTTAAAATCTATAGAGACTTGCGCCAAAATGGTTTTTTTCTGGTAGAAAGAACTGATAGATTGAAAGTGCTACGCAATTCAAAAACAGGTGAAGTAATGCGATTTAGAAAATCAAAATCTGGTGGCTACAAAAAGTTTGATTCAATCACAACAAGAGTAGATTCAAGGAATGAAACTGTATACTTTATCGAATAAACAATGGAAATTCAATATCAAATTGATCAAATCGGTGAACCGCAACTGAACGAATTAAAGCATTATTTCAGAAATTTGAGTGATTTCACCACTGACGTGTTCAACTTACCCTCATGGAGCGCTCTTTATTTAAGTAATAGACCGTTCATTGATTCAATTAATTACAAATACTTTCACTTGTTTTGGGACACTCTAGAAGAATCATCAATAACGATATTACCTTATCCAACAGTACAAGGTGAGAAGTTCTTAAAACTGAGTTGTCTTTCCAGGTTTTATTTTTTCGACATGCTAATGGACAAGTATCATTTCAGATATACCGGGGGTGTGGCATACGGAACGAGACATGATTGGGCCTTGTATGTAGATGCAGACTTGCATGTTCTATTTCTTGGATTCGATATAAAGCTTTCCCAGTCTGTTGCAGAAATATTTGCAGGCAATAAGAGAATCTTAAATCCATCTGAGTTAAATGAACTGATTAGAGAGCATAGATCTTTTTTAAACGGTGGTGAAATTGAGAGTGTAAGCAATGAATAACATTGACTTTCATGGAAATTTACTCAATACTATTAGTGTGTGCGAAAAATGGGATTATTTTTTAGGAATTTTCGTCTGATGAGTGTCCATATAAATTACTCAAGACTTCTATGCCAATAGCATAAAGCATTGAATGGAGCCTACAATTAATTTTCTGTTTGTTTTCCAAATACATATTGAAGGATAACAATTCAATTTAGTTTGTTTTTAAATCTTTAGTCTCAGGAGAATACTGTATAGTTACTTGTGATTGATAATTGTCTGACTCAAAATAAACCGTTAAATCGGCTCATGGCCTCATCTTTGGATTGGTCCATAATCTTCCCATAAATCTGAGTGGTTTTCAAGTCCTAATTATTTCTGAATCCTTTTTACAATACGTCGTTTCGCTTTCCGGGGCTCAGTATGAATTTTCTCAAATAAACCGTCAAATCGACTTATTGCTTCATCTTTAGATTGATCAACAACTTTTGCATAGAGCTGAGTAGATTTCAAATCTTCATGGCCCTTCAGCAATCTTGGAGGAGGCACGACACGCTATACTCATGACTATGATCGTGGACTGCGCGTGAATAACACAAAAGCAATAATTTCGGGTATGCCAAGTTCTGAATTCTATGGCAAGTTCACCTATGATCATCGTGATCTCCTGGTGAGTAATGAAGTATATGATGGCTTGTACTCCACAAATTATACATACCATCAACGAGGTTGGATGGAGACTGTCAATGGGGTAAATTCTACGTTGAGACAAGGAGAACGGCCTAATTGTGATGACGGTCCATATAACTACCCGTTACCTCCTCCCGGCTGTGCGGGTCCAATTCAAATTTTAAACGTCTCACTGTTCTATGATTGCCTTGCTCTCCAAAATGGAGAAGAGACCAATGTGCACATCGAAATGCAAGGATTGGCTGTTGATTATGGTGATGCAGGACCGATCACATCGTCATCTTATACAATACCGTTCAACGGCGGGTCTCCGGAAGAATTGGAAGATTATCCTGATCAAGCGGAATTTGCACTTGACGGCGACCCAGGATCAGGAACTATACCCTATCAAACAGAACAACAGGTTCTTTCTCTACTCCTTTCCTGTCTTGGTATTGCAAACCTGGAAGAAGCAGGGAATCCACAAACGTATAATGATCTCATCGCCATAATGAATGCTATTTTGCAGGGTAGTGAGCAGGCAGACAATAGCGGAGCGAGCGGACTCTTCGGAATGAACATGCACTATATGGAGGAGAATAATGACCTGGAGGCAGAAGCACAGTACAATGGCAACATGGCATGGATGGAATGGTCTGTACCCTATGAACACCTTCAACAATATGGATTCACCTACGATCCTCATGACCGTCTGGTTCAGGCAAAATACAGGGCTTTTGAAAAAGAAGAATGCGAGGAGATAAATACGGGTGCATACGATGTATACATCAATGAATATGATCAACTTGGAAATATCCTGGAATTGCAACGTTTTGGCATGACCGGAATAAATGCAGGCGTTCCTACTTATGGAATGATAGACAACCTTGAATATACATATGACGCGACACTTGTGAACAGGCTTGTCGGAATCAGCGATCACTCTATGTCAACTCGTGGATTTCTGGGTGCGACAGGTGAAACATTTGGATACAGTGATGGCGTAGGGAATATCACAAGTCAATCTAATATCGGTCTTGAGAGTGCAGATTATAATTTCCTTGATCTTCCTAAGGAGTTCGAGTTTTCAACCGGTACAATCCATAACTACTACACCGCAGACGGCCAAAAGCTGATGTCGGTGACCGATGAGACCAATGTAGGTTCTACAGTCCACTACTACGAGGATGGGTTTGAATATGAAAATGATAAGTTAGTATCCATCTATCACCCGGAAGGACGGGTCGTCTTCAATGGCGAACTAGAGACGGAGGAAGGCACGCTTACGATCTATCCCGAATGGGTCATCCGGGATCACCTGGGAAATACCCGTGTGCGTTTTGTGGATAAGGACAAGAATGGTGAGGTAGATATCGTTAAGAATGATACAGAGAAGTCGGAGCTAATAGGATCCTATCATTATTATCCATTTGGGATGACCATGGACGGCAAATGGACCGAGCAACAGGGAGAAGAATATGATTATAAGTATAATGGAAAGGAATTAGAGGAGGATCTTGGGTTGAGGTGGTATGATTATGGAGCGAGATGGTATGATGCGAGCTTGGGGAGATTTATTTCTGTAGATCGATTTGCAGATAAATACGTGGAAAAATCTCCCTATCACTATGCTTCAAATAATCCAATAAAGTATATAGATATTAATGGAGATAGCATTCCACCGATCAAAGAGATGATACAAGATATGATACCTGTAGTTAAAAGTATGCCTAACATGATCGCAGATGCAGTCGAAGGTTTATGGGAAATGAGGCCAAAGTGGCTTGGCGGAACTGGAGGGGAAGGCGCAGCAGCTACTGATTCGCCTGAACACGACGGCGCAACACAACAGTCTGGCGAAGTACTAACGCATGACGATGGAGGTTCACAACAAGAGACAAAGGCCGAATCTGCCAAATATGGCCCTAATATTACCACTATGGTAGCAACCGCCGGAGCGGTACATGCGGTAGGCTCATTAGGACCAGTGTCAGGATTGCCTAATTTAAATGAAGGTTTAGATTTTGTGGATTTCCTTTCAGACGCTCTGGGAATTACAACTGACTTAATGGAAGAAAGCTCTGTTGGGGAACCGGCGACTTGGACAATACTAAGAGATACCATTGAACACTATAGAAAGTCAGACGGTACGTGGGGTATGCGTGTTATACCAGTTCAAGGAGAACGCGTTGTGCAGATCAAAAAACAATAGGACAATGAAACTATACTTTCTTCTAATCTGGATATTGATATTATCAATTATAGTCGCGTGTGTCAAGAAAAATCCAGATAGTGTATTGACGAAGTATTCAACTGATCGTAATATTGAGAGGGTAGTCATTCGTTCGGATAGTGGCAAAACCTTTACTATTCTATTCCATCCTAATGGTACTATCAGAAAACAATACACGGAGAAATTCGGTGAATTGCAGGGTGTTTTTAATACATTTTACGAGAACGGAATACTGGAGCAGCAGATTTACAAGAAGAATGGATTGAATCAAGGCAAAGCATTTACTTACTATCCCTCTGGTGAGATTCGTGACATAGCGTCGTTTCGTGATGGGTTGCAAAATGGTGATTCTTATTATTACCTCCCAAATGGAAAAATCAGATCGCTAAACTCTTACTATAAAAATCACCTTTATTTCAAAAGAGTCTGGACCTACGACACACTGGGCAATGAGATAAGAGTCTTTACAGGAATTTATCCAGTTATTGCACCGGATACTGATGTTAACACTATCAGGAGCGATACATTAAAAGTGACCTTCAATCTGCCATTGGATAATGAAGAATTTATGAATCAGTATTTACGGATGAATGTAATTTTAAGCTGTATTTATAAAGGACGTGTTATTAGGCAGTATGAACTAAAGGATGTCCAGTTTGAGAACGACCAATTTATTTTTCCTGTGCGACTAGATCTTGCGGATTCTATCCAGGTGAAAGGAATTATTAATTATTCTGAACCTCCAGCCACTATTTCCTTTGATACTTTTTATCAAACCATACACATGCATTATGTTGAAGAGACTGAAGAGGCTGTGAATGAATAAAGAGGTCTTTAATAAAGTGACGTTTCCTTTTTCTCATCCTTAGTTAAGCGACCGGATGCCGACGCTTGGTAAGCGAACCGACTTAATAGTAATGCTGTGGAATATATTCACGTCAAAATTCTAAAATCTCTGTTGTACGTGCTTTTGCTTTGAAGCATTTGAAATATATAGTTTGCCGAAAACTGGCTTGGGATTTTGAGGTTCCAGAAGATCATCAAAACGACTCATTACATCATTCTTTGATTGATCCATAATCTTCCCATGGACTTGGGGTTCCAGATGCTATTTACCCGGAATCTTCTTAGCATAAGGTACTTTACTAATCTTACGGTCAGACTGACCTTTGTCAAATAAGCTATCAAATCGGCTCATAGCTCTTCTTTAGATTGATCAACAACTTTTGCATAGAGCTGAGTAGATTTCAAATCTTCATGGCCCTTCAGCAATCTTGGAGGAGGCACGACACGCTGTACTCATGATTATGATCGCGGACTGCGCGTGAATAACACAAAAGCAATAATTTCGGGTATGCCAGGTTCTGAATTCTATGGCAAGTTCACCTATGATCATCGTGATCTCCTCAGTCTTACACATTTAAACATTCTCCCGGCGATTGAGAATTTGAAAGTCAAGAATTGAAATTCTCAACTCTATCTGTGCCCATCGAACAAAGACAAATCATACGCAAACGATACCCGCACTTCCCGCATTTCAGGAAACCCGGAATTCTCTTTGAAGAATGGTGTAAGCATGTATGTCACCCCTGCGCTGACATTGCTCTCCTTGTGTAATAACATTGCTCCCAGGCCCCACTTTGCTTTACTGATCGGATAGTCGTTAAAGTTGTCATTTCGGATGAGTTCTTTTACCCTGTCTCCATTAACTGTATACTTTCTTTTATGCTTCCCTGTCACAAAAAGATCAAACGATCCGCCAGCAGAAAAATAGAATTTGCCCAGATCAATATTGACGTTTGCCGGGAAAATGAATGACCCGATCACAAGTTTGGATTTGTCATTGCTGAAGAAACCACTTCCATAGGTATGTGTTGGATCATTGTCGAGTGTATAGTGGAATTCTCCGTTTTCTTCATAGAAGACCAGGGGTTCTGAAAAACGGTACTTGGCAATCGCAGCTCCGGCACCCAGAGTGATGTTGACCCCTTCCGTACCGATAAGCAAAATATCCTGTGAAAACCTACCGGAGAATGCATCGAGCAAAAATCCGGATCCAAAGCCTTTGATGGTGGTCCTGAAATCATCCGTATTATCACCGGTAAAAAAATTGTAGGCAAGTCCAAAGTCACTCCGTGTATTATGAATTACACGGAGATCGAATTTGTCCTGTGCAAACAAACAGGTTGTAGAAATCGAGCTTAGAATGAGTGTGTAGATTTTCGTTTTCATGTCTTGAGGTTTTTGAATTGATGAACAAATCTACGGCATTGACGGACGTGATAGGTCAGACGTTGCAGCCTTAAAGAAATATTAACCGCGTTTAACATTCTAATAAGCGCTATTGTTTGACATCCCAGACTGAAGGTCAGGGATTTTTTTGCATGGGGTGAAGCCCCACGCAAAGAGGCCAAAACTATATTGTTGCCCTGAAGGGGCACAAAAGGGCTGATTTTTGCAACCACCCTTTCAATTAAATTATTTTTCGCGCCTTCAGCGCTTTATTTGATGTCTGATCTTCTCATGCATTGGGCTGCACCCAATGTAAATATGTGTCAGCCCTTCAGGCTGGACACAAAAATGCCGGTCTGCAATCGCAAGGCCGGCATTGAGCAAATAGCTCTATTTAGGAAAACCTACAAGTTGGGTGTTAGCCACGCTCAAAAAGAAAATTTCCATCAGCATCAAACACAAGAATCTTACGTCCATCCGGTGTCAACACGCCGACCACAATGCGCCCGCGTACTGCAAATGCTTTGATGATTTCACCATCAGGATAGTTTGTTGCGATATAGTCCGTCACCGCAGCAGGCAGATTCGCGATATCTATTGGATGACCGATCTGATCACAGAAATGGAAAGCATAGGTCTCTGCTACGAACTCCAGATCATTATTAAAGATGAGCAATCTCCTTCCTGTGATGAGCAACACGTATCCGCGTGGAAACTGTTTGGCTTTGAGAATTTCCGCATCGGGATAGTTGTTAGTCACATACATAGTGATGGCGTCGGGCAGTTCCTCGACAGGTACAATCAGTCCACGTCCACACGGACCTGGACGGTGCGGGCCATGAGGGCCACTGCGTAACTGTAATCCATTCTCGCGGAAATAAAGCTGGTCTTCATTACCAAGCATCACTTCATATCCTTTACCAGGTACATGAGCACAGGTCTCAACATAAGAATCAAAATACTCGTCCTCAATCACCTGCCGGGTTGTCGGCGGAAGCGCATCAGGTGCAATGTTTACTTTGTTTTGCGCATTCTCAATTTCAGCGATCAGCATCTCATCGGGCAACACATTGTCGTCATTCTGACATTGTGTGAACAATAGTATCATCAGTACCGGAACAAAAACGCAAATAAGCTTTTTCATCGAAATGTATTTTTTAAGTTTTTACAATAATTGTTTGTGATTCTATTCTATTTGATGCATCAGGCGTTCATCGGGTTGCCTCATCCATGAGTTTTATGTGATGATAATCGATAACGGACCCCTACCTGCACCTCCGCCATCACAGGAAAAATCAGGACGTGACGATTTCGGTAGACAGGCTGTAAATAACCGCTTACAGACGGCCCCATCAACAATGACCACTGCCGATCAAGCGGTATTTCAAACCCTATTCCGAATTGGTACCCCAGCGCAAAATCCCTGTAACTGGATAAACGTGCATTGGGCAATGTTTTTGTTTGCAGGATCTCACTACTCAATGATTGTACGGCACGGAATTCAAGCTCATTTTCCAGGAGCAGATTTGCTGAAAATCCTCCGTAACATGACATCGTCCATTTACGAAGAGGAATTTGGTACCTGGCTGATACCGGCAAGCGCAGTACCTGCATTGACTGTCTCGTCTGCAATGCAAGATTGATAAACTGGTGCTCTTCGATCTGCGCATCCGATGATCGCTCAACGATCACATCAGTGCTCAGTTCGCCGTATGACGTATTGAGATTCAGTTGAAATCTGTTCTCGAAATTTCCCCGTGCATTCAAAGTTTCTCCTGCATGTGTATATCTGATCTGGTGTGTAGATGAACTGTTCAGCAAGAAACGACTGTATTCCAAGCCCATACCAATTGACCACCGTCGACTCAACTCTCGTATCGCAGATATTCCAAATCCAAGTTGAACCGCAGGTTCCTCTTGTTGTAATAAGAGATTTCTCCGTACGCGTGGTTGCGCATCCGGGACTACAATGCTGCGTGTACCCAATGAAGGAGTGAGCGCTGCCACCAATGACCAGGAAGCATGCCTGGATCCTGACATGACCGGCTGGACATCAACATCAGGAAGGGAAGAGTTCAAGGTGTTTACAAGAGAGAGTTCCTGATGTAAGAAGGGGACATCCTCAGGTGTACTTGTGCTCTGCGTCATTTCAGTTGCACTGCCGACTTTAAACGAAGGAGATGTGATCATGTCATCCGCATAAGAAATATTGTCAACCACCTCGTTTGGAGCAATGGATGCGTCGTTCAAAATCGATTGTGGATGAATCAGCTTATCCTGGGCGGACTTTATATTTCGTTTCCCGGTCGGGTTTTGATGTTGATCGACACGGAATGGCACCTTCAGACTCTTCCCAGGAGGATTACTGAGATCAACCTTTTTATTACCCTGATCTTGCAAATGGATAACCGGCTCAGAAGAGATCGGCTGTGTACCTGAACTCACTTCCTGCCGGACCAAGGGCTGGCCGGGGCCATTGGCAGGTTTAAGAGCAGGGGAGTCCTGTTGACCGAGCTTGAATAAAAGGATACCAATGATCACTATCATCGATCCTGCCAATATCCACCAGAATGCCCAGCGCCGTTTTTTCCCCGGTTGAATACGACGAGCTACTGCATTCCAGACATCTCCGGAAGGAAGATCCCAGTCACCAGGAGCAGGATCCGCTTCCAGCAAGCGCTGACGCATGAGATGATCGGTTTCCTCTTGCCTTGATTTCATATGCTTTCAGGACTATGGATAGAGGCTAATCTCACCTTGAGCATCGCACGCGCTTTGGACAATTGAGATTTTGACGTACCTACCTGGATCTTCAACGTATCTGCAATTTCCTGGTGTGTAAATCCTTCTATGACAAACATGTTGAACACGGTTCGGTATCCGTCGGGGAGCCCTTGTATATATGTGGTGAGGATTTCGGCGTCGAGGTTGCCTGTAATATCCTCATCGGTCAAATATCGGGCCTCGAGATCGTTCACGTCGGCATCGGAAAAGGCGATTTTCCTTCTCCGGAGCTGTTGCAGGATCGTATTCAGGACGACTTTTCTGATCCAAGCGCCAAGTGGACCTTCCATCCTGTATTGCTGCAAATCTTTGAACACCTTGACAAAGCCTTCCTGGAGATAGTCCTCGGCCTCTTGTTTTGTCCCTGCATAGCGCAGGCAAATACGAAACATTGGCCGTTTGTACTGTTCGTACAACAGTCTCTGACTAGAGCCATCTCCCTGAAGACATGCCCTCACAAGGTGCGCATCCGGATGCAATGGATGTCCGTGTTTATCTGATATGGTGTTGTTGTGCTTCAAAGGGTTGCCCTGAGTCGGGAATGAATACTTTTGTTGAGGAAATGTAAGGACTCTCTCTGCCAAATACGATTAAGAATGAAACATCACGGTTTGTAATCTTTTTATACAACGCTGTGTTATGCATGCACAGGAATCATTACAAAACAACATGCGCATCATCTCTTTTCATAATACCACTTCTCTATATCTGGTATCCCGGACCTTAGGTCTGATCCTGTTCTGGTTGCTGTTCGTCCCCGGCCCGGGTATTCATGCTCAAACAAGATACGGCGTTACATCAGGAACAATCACCTTTGTCTCTGATGCACCTCTCGAACGCATCACTGCTACCTCCAGGACACTTAAAGGGGTCGTGGAAGCTTCGAATCGCACATTTGCCTTCACTATAGACATTGCATCCTTCCAGGGGTTTAATAGTCCCTTACAACGCGTGCACTTTAATGAGAACTATATGGAGAGCGGAGATTACCCAGTCGCGACATTTACGGGTAAGTTTATTGAAGATGTAGATCTATCGGCAGACGGAACCTATGATATCCGGGTGAAAGGCAAACTCAACATCCATGGAGTCGAAAAAGAACGAATCATCAAAAGCTCACTACGGATTGATCACGGCACGATGTTCATCAATTCCAGATTCACAGTACTATTGGAGGATCACGAAATCAGAATTCCCAAGGTTGTACTTCAGAAGATTTCCCAGGTTGTGAATGTTGAAGTAACCGCAACACTGTCATCACTTAAAACCTGATCACGTGGCGAGGCAGGTTGTTCTTCTGCTGTGCGTGTTCTCCTTCCTCCTTCTCAACGGACAGGACTATTCCTTTTCTCATTTCCCTTTTGATCCTGATCCTGGTGAGGTGAAGGGTAATGTTCTATACCAGGATGACGATAATCGTCTTTGGATCGGTACCGACAAAGGACTCCTGTTGTTTGACGGTATTCAATTCAATCATGAGGAATTGTTTCCAACTGTCTCATCACTACTGAGTATTACAGCGTTGTATGTTGATGATCAGCACATGCTTTGGATAGGAACGGAAGAAGGTGCAATTTTCCACGGATCGCCAGGTAATTTTGAAAAGTGTAACAACAATTCATCAAATACCCCTATTCGGGCAATGGTCAGGTCGCAGTCCGGGATGCTCTGGGCAGCGACATATGGTAGCGGCCTTATTGCGGTGTGTGATTCTCTACAGTATAGAATGCAAACAGGTCAGTTGGCGAGTGATGACGTGTATGCGATGGTGGAGGATGATGAGGGACGATTCTGGATCGGTAGCGACGCAGGTATATCCATTGTGAATCCTGACACGTATGGAGATGTGCCGATGGAGCATCATCTCGGAGCGCGCGAAGGTATCAGGGATGAGATCATCATTGCACTGGTCAGGACAAACGATGGACTCATTTGGGCAGGTGCATTCGAGCGTGGCTTCTGCGCAGTCGCTAACTCCGGTAAGATCACGTATCCATATGCAGATTGGCAATATGGTCCGATCCTAAGTATGGCAGCAGTAGATGACAAAGAAATCTGGCTATCCACTGAACGCAATGGCCTGTGGCGCTATGAACGTAAGAGCGGTAGTCTTACGTATGTGGAAATACCCGGAAACGCAACACCGGTGATTGTCGATATGACTTCAGATAACGAAGGAAATCTTTGGTTACTCGATGTCTATCGCGGATTGTATAGAACTAACCGGAGGTTTGAGAGCTATCATACAGAATTGGAAGGAATACAAGCTTTGCTGATCGATCATAGGGACCAGCTCTATGCAGGTCATCCATCTGGTTTGTATCGCATGTGGCCTATGGAAGGTACCACACCTCAGCGCATCCTGCATCATGTAAATGTCCTCAGCCTGTATGAAGATCATCATCACAATCTCTGGGTTGGAACTTTTGGTCAGGGATTGTATTGTAAGCCGCAAGGAAGATCCAACTGGTACCATTATACAAAAGATAACGGCCTCACTGATGAGAGTATTCTTTCCATTACCGGCCTTGAGAATGTCATCTGGCTGGCTACTCTTGGTGGTGTGACGCGGATTCATGTGGAAGATATCCCCCATCCATATCAACTGGAAACCACAAACTATAATCTTGCCGACGGGCTCGGTACCAATTTCATCTACACAGCCCGTGCCGATACGAAAGGCCGCGTGTGGTTTGGTACAGACGGCAAAGGATTGAGTGTATTACAGAATGGACAAATCCACAACTTTCAGAAGGCAGATACGATTCCATTGCATACCGTGTATTCTATCACCGAAGCTGTGAATGGTGATATTTGTTTTGTCACGGATCGCGACGGCGTATTTCGGTATGACGGTTCGACCTTCACTCATGTTGAATTGTCTCTCTCATTACAAGACAAGGAGATCAATAATATTGTCGCCGATTCCCTTGGCAATTTGCTTCTTGCGCATACCCATGGTGTGGATATACTCACTCCGCAGCATGACATTGTCCGGTTCCAGGAGTTTGCAACCGATCTTCTGTCCCCGAATCTCAATGCCTACTTCAGGGATTCATCCGGCACGATCTGGATTGCGGGTCAACGGCAGATACTCCGGTACAACCCATTGTCATCTGCTCAACGCAGCTACCCGCATAATGTACTGAACGATGTCAGGGTATTTCTTGAGCCGGTTGATTTTAATCAGCAACACACGTTTTCTGCATCTGAAAACTACATCACGTTCAACTATATGGGTTTATGGTACACGAATCCGCGTGATGTGACGTACCGCTATAAGATGGAGGGACTCGATCCCGATTGGAAAGAGACACGTGAGCGGTCAGTGACATATCAACATATTCCTCCCGGTGCGTATCGGTTTATCCTGGAATCCACTTGTTCAGGTAAGTATTCCGCACAGAATACGATTTTCTACGCCTTTACAATCAACAAACCCTTTTACAGCACAACGGCTTTTGTGATTATCTCTGCCATCGGTGTGCTGATGTTTTTATATGTCCTGTTGCGTCTTCGCGAACAACGTGTACAGCGGGCGTCATCACTGCAGCGGCGACAAATTGAGTCACAATTGCAGACGTTGAAAGCGCAGATCAATCCGCATTTTCTCTTTAATAGCTTTAATACGCTTGTGTCTGTGATTGAGGAGGATCCGCACACAGCTGTGGAATATGTCGAAAACCTGAGTGATTTTTACCGGAGCATCCTGCAATACCGTGAAAAAAATCTCATACCCCTGAAAGAAGAGATTGAGATCATAAAAAGCTATACCTATATCCTGCAAAAAAGATATGGTCGGGGACTACGCATCCGCATTCCGGATGTGTGGCCTGATGTATGGGTCGTACCAATGGTGTTGCAAATTCTCGTTGAAAACGCCGTAAAACACAATGTGATCTCTGAACGCAAACCGCTTGAGATTCAGATCCGAATAGAAAATGACAACGCCATCGTGGTGGAGAATACATTGCGAAAAAAGCAGGTGTCAGAGGAATCGACAGGTTTTGGTTTACAAAGTATTATCAGCAGGTATGCATTATTATGTAATCGGCCTGTACAGGTCGGGCAGACGCAGCAGGTATTTTATGTGATAATTCCAGCCTTACGCGACAATGAAATTCCTGATTCTTGAAGACGAAGTCGCCGCAAGTATGCGGTTGCACAGGATGATCCTGTCATTGCGACCTGAGTCCACATGTCTCGCCATTTTACGTGGAGTGGATGACGCATTGCATTGGTTTGCTGCCAATGATCCGAACCAGATCGATGTGGCATTCATCGATATCCAGTTGTCCGATGGACTGAGTTTCGAACTCTTCACGCATGTCGATGTCACCTTTCCTGTCATCTTCACAACGGCATATGACCAATACGCAATCCAGGTGTTTCAGGTGCATACTATCGACTATCTTCTGAAACCTATCAAACGGGAGCAACTCACAAGTGCACTTTTAAAACTAGAGCGGTATGGTAAAAAATCCGACGCGCAGGCGTTACGCGTTGCCGTGGCAGCAATACCAATGGGGCAGATCAAACAACGATTTGTCGTGAAGACTGGCAGATCGATTCGGATTATAAACGTATCGGATATCAGCTACTTCTATTCAGAGAATAAAATCACCTATCTCACATGCTTTGACGGCCGTCGGTATGCATTGGACAATACGTTGGATCAGTTGGAGGCCAATCTCAATCCGGAAGTGTTCTATCGTGCGAACCGGCAATGTATTGTAAGTCTTCAGGGAATTGAAGAATTGCAGATGCATTCCCGATCACGATTAAAGCTCCAGTTGCGACCGCCCTCACCCCAGGAGGTGATCGTGAGCACGGAAAAAGCAACCGTATTCAAGGAGTGGCTCCGCGGTGGAATGTCATGAATCGTACGTTTTCCTGCGAAAATTGCCGGTTCAGGCCTGAAAAATGCGGCTTCGGTAAGATTCAGTTGCCTGTCTTTGGAAGGGCTCGCATTTTTGAGAGAGTTAAACTTTTGCTGGAAAAGAGGTTTGATATGCAGCCTTCCGCAAGTTGGAGGGCTGCTTTATTTTAGGTAGGGTAACTCATTATCTTCGCATTGATTTTCCGACAAATGTTTATCCGGGTTTATAAATAGGTTGCTATGTATCACAATCTCGGGATACTGTGTTGTGTGGCTGGAATATTTATCCTGATGAGCCTTCCTGCATGTGATCATGAATCACTGATCATGGATCCGGGTCCCATAGATACGATGCCGGTTGATACGTTCGGGATCTGTCATCCGGATACCATTTATTTTGTGAATGATGTCCTGCCCATCGTGCTTTCAAGTTGCGGTATGGCATTATGTCATGATGCAGTGACACGACAAAATGATTTGCAATACACGAGTTATGAAACAATCCTTGCGACCGGAAAGGTCGTGCCCTTTGATCCAATGGCAAGTCAGTTCTATACCAAAATGATTGAAACGGATTTACAACTGGTGATGCCTCCTTCTCCACGCGGTCCTATCAGCGATACAAATATCGGTGTGATCCGAAAGTGGATAGAACAAGGTGCAAAAAATCTGGGTTGCGATGCGGACACGACGTGTACGATACCTGATACCGTGAGTTTTGCAATGCATATCTTTCCGGTCATCGATAAATACTGCAAAGGATGCCATAGTGGTGCACATCCATGGGGTGATCGTGCTCTCCGTAATTACAGCGAGATAAAACCGATCGCAACCTCTAATGGACTATTGCTCGGGGTGATTAATCACGAAGATGGGTTCCCGCAAATGCCCAAAACTCTTGGAAAACTTGATTCTTGTATTATTGCGACAATCACACAATGGGTAAACGATGGTGCGCCGAATAACTGAAAAAAGATTAGCAACAATGATTGCTATAGCCGTCATTGGGTTGATGTCTGGCGGATGCTACTACGATGTAGAGGAAATACTCTACCCCAATACATGTAACACTGATGCGGTCACGTATAGCATCACAGTGCTTCCAATAATCCAGCGTGAATGCTATACCTGTCATGATGCTCTCACCCAAAATGGGGGAGTAAATCTGGAAGGATATGATCAGATTTTTGTCTGGATCGCAAATGGTAAGCTGTTGAGTGCTATTAAACATGAAGGCGCTTTGCCGATGCCACAGGATAGGATGAAGCTGGATAGTTGTACGATCGCCAAGATCGAGACGTGGATAGATAACGGCGCATTGGACAATTGATTTTCCAGGACTGTAAACTTAGATACCAGCATGAAGAAACTTTTTTTATTCGCCTTAGTGATTGCGATTGCCGGTGGAGGAATCGGATACTATCTGTGGAATAAGCCACCAGAAGGGGTTGCTAAGAAAAAACCGGATTTCATCCTGACACCGGCGGAACTTCTGACAGACTTTCAGAACAACGAAGAGGCGGCAAATGCAAAATACCTCGGCAAGGTTGTTCAGTTGAATGGTACCATTCTGGAGATTGTGCCAGGTGAAAACATGGAAATGCAGGTCATCCTGGAGACCGGAGATCTGATGGCGCGCGTGAGTTGCGTGATGAAGGAGGACTACAACACCTTCCTTGAGCGTAAACTTAAAAGAGGTGATACGGTGACGATCAAAGGGTTCTGTACCGGGGTGATTATGGACGTAGTCGTGGATCGCTGTGTGATTGTGAACTAGTATTTACTCATTTTATCATTTCATCACTTACTCATTTATTTATAAAACCATTAAATATGAAAATCATCGCATCTGTATTGATAGTTGTTGTTGCAACATTGCAGGGTTATGCACAGAAATATTTTACGCGTGATGGGAAAATTTCTTTTTCTTCCGATGCTCCAATGGAGAAAATCGAAGCGGTGAATAATAAAGTATCCAGCGTGCTGGATATCCAAACCGGTGATCTTGAATTCGCGGTGCTGATCAAATCATTTCACTTTGCAAAAGCTCTGATGGAAGACCATTTCAATGAAAACTACCTGGAGAGCAACAAGTACCCTAAAGCAACTTTCAAAGGAAAAATCACCAATCTCGCAGATATGAAACTCACACTCAACGGTGACTATCGGGCGGCAGTACAGGGGGATCTGACGATTCACGGTGTGACAAAACCAGTCCAGGCGGATGGCACTCTCTCGGTTCTCAACGGTGTCATCCATGCAACTTCTACATTTGACATCACCGTGGCCGACTACAATATCGAGATCCCGAAAGTCGTGCGCGAGAATATTGCGAAAATTGTGCAGATACGTGTGGACATCAATTACAAATCCTTGGAAGAATGAGAAAAAGCGTTCTGATTGCTATCAATCTGTTGTTCAGCGCGTTGGCGCTCACCGCGCAGGAAGATCTGCTTTCCCTGCTGAATGAAGAAGAGGAAACAGAGTATGTTTCTGCGAGCTTCAAAACGAATCGGGTGATCAACCTGCAGTCACTCGAGAATACCGCCCCAGGTGTGCTGGATATCAAGATCGGCCACAGGTTCGGCTTTATCAATCAAGGCGCTTATGAGCTATTTGGCCTGGACAATGCTACAATCCGAATCGGTGCGGATCTCGGTCTTACCAATCGCCTGATGGTTGGATTCGGGCGCAGCAGCTTTGAGAAAACCTATGATGGATTTTTGAAGTACCGCCTGATCCGGCAGTCTACAGGGAAAAGGAAGATGCCTTTTTCCGTCTCTGTAATGGCTTCAACAGCCATCAGATCAGAAAAACCCCGTGATCCTGATCGCGAAAATTATTTCAGTTCACGGATGTTTTATACATTCCAACTTATCCTTGGAAGCAAGATCAGCGAAGGGTTTTCAATACAGGTATCACCGACATTGGTGCACCGGAATCTTGTGAGTACCCTGGAAGAAGAGAATGATGTCATTGCGATTGCTGCTGCTGCGCGCCAGAAACTCACAAAACGCCTTTCCCTGAATGTGGAATACATTTACGTGCTCCCGGATCAGATCCTTGACAGTAATGAGAATTCACTTTCCATTGGTTTCGATATTGAAACCGGAGGTCACGTCTTTCAGTTGCATTTCACGAACTCCACATCGATGATCGATAAGGGATTCGTGGCTGAAACCACAGGAAACTGGCTCGACGGAGATATCCATTTTGGATTCAATATTTCGCGTGTATTTACTCTTTGGGGCCGGGAAGAGTGAAAGATCTGTGTTATTTATTAAAATAATACCGAATAAGCCATTGTTTGTAGAGGGGGTCCAGAAAATACAATCTTGTCTCTTCTACATCCAGGATTTCTTTCCGGATCAGTGCGTCTTTGATACGCAGTACATTTGAGGATGAGCCTAGTTGATAAGTTTCAATTGTCTCTTTCGATGAGAGATGAGTTTCTTCATCGATGACGGCTTTAAGAAAATTTACTTGTGTACTGATCAGACTATTGGTCTTGTCAATAAAAAGCAGACTCATTTGTCGAATGAGAGAATCAAATGCATCGTGTACGATCGTCGTCGCACATTTCTTAGAAGTCCGGAGCCAAACCTGTTGCGCGAGTTGTTGTACATAGTATGAATGTCGCTCTGTCAGGGATGAGATCAAACGGGCATCATCTTCTTTGATTTCTTTACCGGTGTCACTAAAACGAGTGCGAATAAATGTAATCCAGTCAGCTTCGGAAATTTTATTGAGAAATACCACCTCACCGAATTGATAGAATGGCATGGACATCGAAGTAAAAACCTCTGTGAGCATATGACGTTGACTTCCATATAGACAGTAGCTCACATTTTTATGCTGTTGCCAGTGTGAGCGCAACTTCTTTTGCATGGCAAGGGAATCAGCATAGCTGCCAATGTTTTGAAATTCGTCAATGCAGATGACGATTTTGATTTTCCGATCAGCAGCAATCTTCTGAGGTAAGTCAATAATTTCGTCCGGAGAACGCACAATGTCTTTCCATTGTAAGCCAAGTTCGAACTCACCCGCAGGTGTATTTAAGGAAACCTTGGGCATCACACGCGGAAGGTGCTTTTTGACAATCGAGAGAAGTTCTTCAATACGTCGCGTTGTACCATTGATCACTGCATGGGCGAGTTGCTGGTAGAATTGAGCTTCATCGCGCACATTGTACAAATCGACAAAGCAAATTGCCAGCTTAGGGTTACGGCTGATGGTCAGTTGGGCCGCTTTTTTTACCAGAGAGGATTTTCCCCACCGTCTCGGCGAAATGAGGATCGTATTGACTCCCGATGTGAAGTTGGTCTCTAAATGTGCGAGCTCAGCACTCCGATTCGTAAAATCTTCACCAGTAGCCTGCTGGCCAAAAACAAATGGCGTTTCCATGTGGCAAATATAACTTACAAGAATGTAACTTACAAGAATGTAACTTACAAAAATGTAACCTGATTCTTAAAAACGAACTGCTCACAGCCCATAGCGAATAGCTAAAAGCCGCTTTTAAAATCTCGACCCCAGATAATAGGGCAGCATCGCCCGCCATGTCGGCCAATCATGCTTCATATCGGGACCCCAGACATCGAGCTCATGGGGAATTCCCTTGTGATTGAGAAGGGCAGAGAGTGCGCGAGATGAATCAGGATGCTCGTAATCACCCGACCCGGTGAGGATATGGATATGCCGTGATTTCCGGATTTTACCGAGGAAATATTGATCATTCAATGGATCGAGGTAATGCATCGGCGAATTGAAGTACACATCCTCGTCCCAATAGCCATCGGTATACGTTGTCAGATCATAGACGCCGCTCATTGCGATCATACCGTCGATGAGATCGGGTCTGCGAAAAAACAAATTCGCAGCATGGAGCGCACCCAGTGACGCCCCGCAGGTGATAATGGGAGTGTCGGGACTTGTTTTGGATTTAATATAGGGTATGACTTCCTGCTCGAAATAACGATTGAATTGTACATGCCTGATCGCCTTATGACGCGGATGCATTTTACTGTTCAGCCAACTTTCAGAATTGATGCTGTTGATCGAGAAAACCTTCACCTTGCCCCCATCGATATAGTTTTGGATGACATCGATGAGCAGGAAGCGCTCATACTCGAGATAGTCAGCACCCGCAGTGGGGATGAGGACCAGCGCAAATCCCCAATGGCCGTACATCGCAATATCCATAGGTCTGTTCAGGGATGGGCTATACCAGGAATCGAGTTCTCTATGCATCGTGTGTCAGGATTGTCAGGGAGGTAAAGATATAGTCTTCAGTCCGCAGTCTTCAGTCCTTTAGTCTTCAGTCTGCAGTCCTTTAGTCTTCAGCCTTCAATCCTGGTCTGCTTTGATCTATCTAATTTTAGTTAGGCTAATAACCAAATCGCCAGGTAACATGATGTGATTGTCACAAAGCCAGCAGCTAATTGCTAAGAGCCAATAGCTAAGAGCCAATAGCCAACAGCCAACAGCTTTTTTTTACATCGTCTCCAGTAGAAATTCATTGAACTCTTTCGCCACCTTGAAGTGATCAACAATAAACTTTGCCAGGTCATCTCGCTGGACATCTTTTTGACTCTTGTATTCTGTCCAGTAGTGAAAGGATTTATTATAAATCTCGGGAACAGTTTCTCCGGCTTTCTGAAATTCTTTCGCGATGATTTTATTTTTCTCACCGCCGATATTGCCAAAGGTTTCCTTGAATTTTTTATTGTCCAGGATTTTACGGATACGTTTGGGATCTGCAGCGATAGCAGCACGGATACGTGTAAGACGGTCTTTATCTGGCTCCCAACAACCTCCGGCAATGGCCAGTCCATCTACACCAATCTGGTAATAGAGCCCCGGATAGGAATGATCCTTCCTGCCTCCTCTGCCAACGACAGCAGACATATGTGTTTTGTAGGGTGTTTTATCCGCAGCGAATCTTGTATCGCGATGAATACGGAAGACTGCATCCTTTGCTGTCAAAGCGATTTGGGGATCTGATTTGTGCATCAGTGCAATGATCTCAATTGTCAGTTTCTCGAAAGGTTCTTTGACATGTTCTTCAAATCGCTGTTTGTTGGTATTGAACCATTCGCGGTTATTATGAGCTGCAAGTTCTTTAAAGAACGAAGTAAAGTGTTTAGACAGTGCACCCATAGTCAAGTTGTCGTTTTATAAATCAAATATAACGTATCACTTCAGGCGATCCGTACCCACTACATCATTTAATCATTTTACAATCACAGTCCCTGTATCCAGCACCAATGAACCAATCCTCAATCGAAGCGGATGACCCGGTGCCGTAGCGATCGTGACATTACTCAACGTCAGCATTCCTGCATTTTCGATCAGATATGTCGGGGGCATAGTGGCATCGTCATCCAGCGTCAAATCGGCAATCGTACATTGAATGCCCGGCTGGATCCTGATGGCTGGAGTATTCGTGGTTGTTGAAATCCAGGATTTTTGAGCCCCAAGTCCTTTGATGACGAGATCTTTCCCAATCAACAAGCGTTCTGCAAGTACGATCGTATCATTCATTAAAGACTCTGCAATTCGAATCGTATCACATGGACAGGCATGATTCACGACATAAGGGAGGGATCCGACACCATTTCCGGTCAACTCTTCGACAGTCTGTACCTGTGGATCATTACAATCACAAGGCCCGATCCCTTCATGCAGCGTGAGGAATTGATCTGCCCGCAGATTCTGATATAGGTCCGTCTCTCCTGAAGGCCAATACAGGATGAGACTATCTACAAGTTCGTCAACGCCAAGCCCAAAGTGGGCATTCAGGGAATTCATGATCCCGTAGCTTTCTCCGGAACGGATATCACGTAATTGTACCCCAAGTGCGCTCTGTAACGAAAGCCGTGTACCGATACCATTAATATGCGAACTATCACCGATCGTCCGGATAGAGAGAAAGTGATTGTCATTGCCCTGGTTGATCAGGAGATCATCATCATTTTGGCTTTGAGGGCTATTAAAGTTGTTTGCATGGCCTGCGAGGATATCGAGGAATCCATCATGATTGAGATCGCCCACCGCAGCGCTTTGCATAAATAGCGTCATACTAGCAGGGAATACACCTGTCACATCATCGAACTGCATGTTTCCCAGATTCCAAAACAAGCGTTGCCCTGTTGTTTGTCTGTAGGTAACCAGAATATCGAGCAGTCCATCATTGTCAAAGTCCTCCATGATCACTTGCATCGCCAGGTTCATTGCATTGACATCAGCGGTAATTCCAGCAGAGTCATTCATGGCGATAAAGTGGTTTGTTCCATCGTTGTAGTAAAGTGCAGGTGGATCAAGAGCGGGTAACTGATCGTGCATCACCACAAATGCGTCCATATCGCCATCATTGTCGAGATCTCCAAAATCCGTTGACCATGACTGAGCAAATGGACGGAGACCGATTTCTTCAGCTACCTCAGTGAACTCATTGGTGCCATCGTTTTCAAACATCAGGTTGAGTCTCATCCCATTCATCGTATCTGTAATTCCCTGTCTGCACTTTGAGATATACAGATCCAGATCACCATCCCAGTCATAATCAGTCCAGACACTACCGTAGTTTCCGGAGTTGTCAGAAGGTATTGTGGATCTGGGGTTGATGAGCGTAGTGTCCCACACAAATGCTCCAGTATTATTGCCTCTATAAGGAGCAGAAAGTCCCACGTCATGACATGCGAAGTAATCTATTGCGCCGTCATTATTGATATCCGCAAAATTGGATGCTTGCAGAAAGATTTGTCCGCTTGATGGCACGGGCAAGTTGGTTTTCGTGTATGCCGTCCCTGTGGAATTGGCACTCAAAAGCTTCAGGTAATTGAAGCCACCTCCTGCGATGATATCGTTGAATCCGTTCTCATTCACATCAGCAATGCAGATTCCCCATTCTATCCCAGTTCCAAGATTTCCATAAGTATATCCGCTGAAGCCACCCTGAAGAAGTTGGTAATCAATTTTGATATCACTGGCCATCTCCAGTCGCACCAGATCATCCAATCCATCACCATTCACATCTGCGACTGCAATTGCCACTCCGCTGCTAAGCGTCTGATACACAAGGCCAGATGTTCCATCTGAGAAAGAAATCTGTGCAATACTCCGTAAGAAAAAGGGACAGAGTAAAACAAGTAAAAAAAAA
>DATDQA010000012.1:0-12773 GCA_035292505.1 Saprospiraceae bacterium
GAATGACAATCTCGATACGCTGGTGAATCCTGTCATTGCACAAAACACAATACATGTCCAGGGTTCATTTCCATCAAGAATCACATTGCCAGTCCAGCAAACATCATCCGGTATTCGGTTGGAACGCGATTTTACATTTGAGATGTACCCTAATCCTGCCGATGAAAGCGTTGTCTTGCGCAATGTACCTTCAGGTGCGGCGGTCAGTGTCTATGATCTAACAGGAAAAAATGTGGATGAATTCAACATAGATAAGGAGGAATACACTTACTCTGTAAAGCACCTCATTCCAGGAATCTATATCCTGAACATCTCAAAGAATGGATCGCATTCCACACAAAAACTTCATATCCTCAGGAACCACTAACCATTTACACATTTCCTTATTTACACCCGCTTTAATCAACTAAGTTAACTAACTCAAGTTTCGGTACTTGAGTATTAGTATTGTTTCACACAACGATCGCAACGTAAGACGATCACGACAGTAGGATTAGAATCTGAAACAAAAGCCTTTGCATCATTTGATATCTTGCGTTCAACCACTTTTAAGTTTGAACGTAACATGCTCATTTTCTTATTATTAAGTGGAAAACAGAAGTGCCGAAAGTTGAGTCAACTAATCAATTATCAATTACTCAATTCAATTATTAATTACTCAATCAATAATCTCCTCCAATGCCTTCAACGGCTGAATCAACGGACCGGTGAATTTCCCTGCCTTCGTCTCCTTGCCTGTCGACTTCAGAATACGGTATATCTCCTCGCTTGTCAACTCTGGATTCATGCTTTTCATCAGGCCGATCAGCCCCGAGACTTGCGGAGCAGCCATCGATGTGCCGCTGTGATTGCCATATTTATTTCCGGGTAATGTGCTGTAGATATTGACTCCCGGAGCTGCAATGCCCATTTTAAGATCTTCCACTGTGTTGGAGAAGGTTGCTTTTTTATTTTCCTCATCGATCGCTGACACGGCGATGACACCCTCTACATTTGCCGGTGCAATTGCCCGTGCGTTCTTGCCATTATTCCCTGCAGCGACCACGACGATCGTACCATGCTTTTCAGCATAGCGCACCGCATCCTGATAGGCTTTCTGTCTGCTTTGTGTAGAAATGCCACCGAGCGAAATGGAAATCACATCGGCACCGCTATCCACAGCCTTGATCATGCCATCGAGGATCGACTTTTGAGTTCCTCCACCCATCGCATTGAGCACACGGATACTGGAAATTTCAACGTAGCCCTGTGCAGGCGAAAGCGATGCTATGCCAAGGGCGTTATTTGAAACTGCACCAATGATGCCAGCACAATGGGTACCATGCCCGTTTGGATCAGTATCGCTATCCGCATGGACACTATGGTAGTTTTGTTGCAAATCCTCATGTGTTGCTTCAATACCTGTATCCAGGACGACAACACGTGCGATTTTGACGGGCTTTAGACCTGACTCTGCAATCGATTGATGAAGTTTGTCGACTTCCATTGGTTCAAATCCCCATTGCAACTCAATCCCCGGATCATTCAGATAATGCCTTCTCACAGAGCGCAAAGGTTCTGTTGATTCCGGAAGTGAAAGTTGCAGTTCTTCATTTGGCTCAATCCAGGAAATCAGTTTAGACTTGACATATCGGTCATAGAATAACCTGGTCTGTCTCGTCCTTGCCGATTTTAAATCCACGATATAGTAATCGTCGAGCTCAGTCTCTTCTGGTTTTTGAGGCAGAAAGGCCCGTTCGATATTACAATCAAATTGCGTCTTGATTTTTTCTATCATCCCGATATTGCCGGGGTCTATCTGCACCAGAAACTCACCTTGTGGGTCCACTTCTTTAGCCGGAAACTGCGGAAATGTCAACGTCAGAGTCCGGAAGTATGAAAAAAAGAGAATACAAACTGCAACTAAACCCAGGGCCAGAGAAAGCAGTTTGTGTTTCTTGAATACATTGAAGAGCTGTGAGACAATGCCCAGCACCACCATATCTCTTACAAGTATCAGCAGTTTGTAAGGGGTGGCGCCTGAGGAGAAGGCAAGTGCTGCCAGGTAGACAAAGAAACCTGTGAGAAAAAGCGCGCTCATGTTCCGGCTCAATTTCTTATTGCCCTGAGTGATGAACCACATGACGAGACCAGAGAGGCTTGTCAGATAACTAATGGGATAGATCCAGTCCATGACGTACGATTTTGTGTGCAATGATAAGGCCGATCGTGCATTATGACGAATTTCATCGATCTGGAGCCTGTATTTTCTGACATGATACGAACAATCTGGTCAATCCGGGGTTTTGCTCAGGGCAAACTGGAGTGTACATTTGCCGCCCCATCACGGGGATTTTAACGTCAAACAATCGACTAGCAAGATGAGTTCTACCATTGAGAAAGTGCATTGCCTGATTATTGGTTCTGGTCCCGCTGGCTATACAGCAGCCATTTATGCCGCAAGGGCGAATTTAAAACCTGTCCTCTACACAGGCATTGAACCTGGGGGACAATTGATGATTACGACGGAGGTGGAGAACTATCCCGGGTATCCAAATGGTATTAACGGCCCTCAGATGATGGAGGATTTCAGAAAGCAGGCTGAACGCTTCAATACTGAGGTCCGGTATGAAGTCATTTCGAGAGTGGATTTTACCGGATCTGCACACAAGGTGTGGACTGAGAGTGGAACAGAAGTACATGCAGATACCATAATTATTTCTACGGGTGCGAGTGCAAAATGGCTTGGTCTTCCATCTGAACAGAGGTTGTCAAATAAAGGTGTCTCCGCTTGTGCGGTATGTGATGGATTTTTCTTCAAAGGACTTGAAGTGGCGGTCGTAGGTGGTGGAGATACCGCCGCCGAAGAAGCTACTTATCTCGCCAAGCTTTGCCCGAGAGTGCATTTATTTATTCGTCGGGATGAAATGCGTGCAAGTAAGATCATGCAGGAGAGAGTCTTCAATAATCCAAACATTACCGTGCATTGGAATACTGAAACAGAAGAGATCCTCGGCGAGAATGAAGTCACCGGCGTTCGCATCGTAAATAACCAGACAGGCGAAAAGCAAGTGCTTCCCATCAAAGCATTTTTTGTTGCGATTGGTCACAAACCCAATACAGACATTTTCAAAGGATGGCTTGACATGGACGAAAGTGGCTATCTGATTGTAAAACCCGGAACGACAAAGTCCAAAGTCGAAGGTGTGTTTGTAAGTGGTGATGCACAGGATAGAGTATACCGCCAGGCAGTGACCGCTGCAGGCACTGGTTGTATGGCAGCCCTGGATGCAGAACGCTATCTCGTCGAGAAAGGGATTGCATGATCTGCTCGCAAACTATAGCCGGATTCCGATAGAGTTTGTTCCGTCACTGAGCTCTTTTTTCATGCGTTGAAGTTCTTTGTGAATTTTCAGATGCATGTTGAGAAGTTCAGTGTTATTCTCCTGTTGATACTTCTGGATTAACACCTTGTTTTCTTCAATGTACTTCTGGATTTTAAACTCCTTGAAACGCAATACACTCTGGCGGCTGTCTAGCCCAAAGTTTTCTTCTGGTGGTCTTTGACTGAGAAGCGGAAGGTTTCTGGAATTAATCCAGTTTTCACTGTATTCAAATGGCGTTGCCAGGATATCAAGCACAAGGTGTGCAATCTGCGGATCGGGGTCACTGCGTAAATCTTCCTGCCTGAGGATATGGCCTGCCTTCCAGGCTTCATCAAACCTCTTGACAATTGCTGCGTACAAGGGGTGATCGAACGTGTCAAGAACATCCCTGATATTATCCAGAATATATTGAGCTACGGTAATCTGTGAATCCGCCTCCACAAGTTCACAACCACTCTGGATCAACAATCGCACGATGTTTCTCTCCTGGTATTCATCAGCAACTGTGATATCCCTGTCATGTTGTGGATGCCGAACTCTATTTTCAACAAGGGTGTCGAGTGCATCAAAATCGGCATCGAGTTCAGCGCGCGGTCTGCTCAGTTGTCTGCGTTTGAGATTAGCCTGGATAGCTTTAGCCGTCTCCTGTACGAGCATGCGCTCATCCATGGCGAGTAATTGGCTGCATTCTTTCAGATATGCCGAACGCCTGATAGAGTCGGGGATGAGTGAAATACTCTGCACAATATCCCGTACCATCACAGACCGTTTCACGGGATCATTTTGGCTTTCTGCAGACAAAAGCCCTGTCTTGAACAGGATGAAATCCTTTGTTTCTCTTTCCAGAAATTCCGTAAACGCGGTATGTCCCAATGATTTCACGAGCGAATCCGGATCATGTTCTGGTGGTAACATGACAAGCCGCACAAACATATCCTCCTCTAGCAAGAGGTCAAGTCCCCGTAATGCCGCTTTCACTCCGGCAGGATCACCATCATAGAGTATTGTGATGTTGTGTGTGAATCTCCGGATCATGCGCGCTTGCTCCTGCGTCAAGGCTGTACCAGAGGAAGAAACAACATTCTCGATTCCCGCCTGAACAAGACTCAGGGTATCCGTATACCCTTCTACCAGGTAGCACAGATCAGCTTTACGTATGGCATTCTTGGCCAAGTGTAGTCCGTAGAGGACTTTACGCTTCGAGTAGACTGCACTTTCCGGAGAGTTGATGTACTTCGGCTCGCGAGGGCCGGACTTCAGCGTACGCGCTCCGAAGGCAATGACCTTGCCACTGAGATTGTGAATCGGAAAAATCACACGACCGCGATACATATCCCGTCCGTTTTGGTTGAGCAGCCCCAATGCCTTGAGTCTTTCTTCAGAGTATCCAGCCTCAAGGGCAGCGATCCGAAGGGCTTCATTTTGATCCGGGGCGTATCCCAATTCAAACTTGCGGATGGTACTCTCCAGGAAACCTCGTTCCTTAAAATAAGACATGCCGACAGCACGGCCTTCCTGGCTATCATGAAGGCTTTGCACGAAAAAAACACACGCAAATTCATTGAGGAGACGAAGACTCTCGGACTCCTGCATCAGGAGTTGATCCTCATCCGTACGTTGAGTTTCTTCTACAGGGATCTGGTATTTGGCAGCAATGAATCGGACAGCTTCCGGGAATGTATAGCGTTCATGCTCCATCACAAACTTCACGGCATCACCACCACGTCCGCAGCCAAAGCATTTGTAGATATTCTTCGCTGGTGATACGCTGAAGGACGGTGTTTTTTCATCGTGAAAAGGACATAGTCCAATCAGGTTTGAACCGCGACGCCGAAGGTTGAGGAAATCTCCAACGACTTCTTCGATCCGTGCCTGCTCAAAAACCGCCTGTACCGTCCTCTGGGTGATCATTGGTGACTAAAAAACTTCATGATTTGTCGAAATAACGTCTTTTTTACTCAAACAAAAGCTCGTCAGGTTGCGTTTAAAAGATAAAGCCTGATTTCAGTGAATAGAAATTCAAAAGCGAAGGACTACTTTAACAAAACATTTAGAAATTATAGAAATCATTTACGCGCACAAGGCGTTTAAATGACATCGAAAAGATTATACGTTTTTAGGGTGTTCTCATAGTGTGTTCTTGCCCGCTTCCCATCCCCGGGGAGCGGGTTTTTTGTTTTATTTCATGTCTGTTCCCAAAACATCGTTGAACGTAAAAACCCCGGTCTTACCAACGAGCCATTCTGCCGAGATGACGGCACCATGAGCAAATGCATCTCGCGAGAGAGCTTTGTGCCGAAGAGAAATGATATCATATGGACCTTTATAGGTGATACGATGTATCCCTTTCACATCCTGTAATCGCTCAGAAGTGATCGCGAGTGTTTCATCATTGAGAACTTCGTGTTCCTTCAATTCCCACTGTGTTTTCCGCCTTAGCACATTGATGATCTGATTTGCAATGACAATTGCTGTTCCTGATGGCTTGTCTTTCTTTTCAGTATGATGGGTTTCCAGAATTTCCACATCATACTCGGGTCGTCTGTCCATCATCGAGGCAAGTACTTTATTTATTTCGAAAACGATGTGCATGCCGGCGCTAAAGTTCGGTGACCAAAGAAAGGCGCCTTTCTTCTCGATGCAATATGCACATACATCCTGTCTGTCTGCATCCCAACCTGTTGTGCCTGAAACTATGGGCCTTCCGGAATCGAGACACCGTCGAATGATCACCGGAGCGGCACCTGCATGGGTAAACTCGATCGCACATGAGATACCCTCAGGTAGTAAGGCAGCCTGATCGAGTTGTTTGACGATTTGCACCGTGTGTCCACGTTCGACGGCGAGCCGTTCTACGGCCATTCCCATTTTTCCATATCCGATAATTGCGATTTTCATAGCTGGCATCAAGGTAAGAAGTGATCACCGATTGCCATATGGTTTCCCATTCGCCTCCGATCCCTGCAGGATTTCTACTTTTGCACCGCTATGGGTTGGTTTAAGCGCCTTAAAGACGGCATTCAGACTGCCACCAAATTCAAGAAGGAGACACCAGACGGACTTTGGCATAAGTGCAAGAACTGTGCAGAAACGCATACGGTCAAGGAATTGAAGGATAATTTCTTCAAATGTCCGAAATGCAACTATCATGAGCGCATTGGTTCCTATGATTATTTTGAAATGCTTTTTGATGGGCAGTATGAGGAGCTCTTTACCCAATATGCCTCCGAAGACTTCATGGAATTCACGGATCTCAAGCCTTACAAGGATCGTCTTGACGAGGCTGTCGAAAAGACCGGACTCGATGATGCCATTTGTGTAGCCGTTGGAAAGATCAACAAGAAACCACTTGTGATTGCTGCTATGGATTTTAGTTTCATCGGAGGTTCCATGGGATCCGTTGTCGGTGAAAAAATTGCACAAAGCATCAACTACTGCATCGAGCACCGCATACCGTTTTTCTCTATTTCCAAGTCAGGCGGTGCAAGGATGATGGAGTCCGCTTTCTCACTCATGCAAATGGCGAAGACCGCAGCAAAACTCTCGGAGTTGAACAACGCAAAGATTCCATATCTCTCCTTGCTCACAGATCCTACCACAGGGGGTGTGACGGCATCATTTGCGATGTTGGGAGATATCAATTTTGCTGAGCCTGGTGCTCTCATAGGTTTTGCCGGTCCAAGAGTGATCATGGAAACAATCAAAGCTGATCTCCCGGAAGGATTTCAACGTGCAGAATCGGTGATGGAGCATGGGTTCCTGGATTTTATTGTAGATAGAGCGGAACTCAAAACAAAACTGGACGACCTGCTTGCACTATTCACTCACTGACTCTTCTATGATCATTACCTCGTTGAACAAAGGATCGAGATGTGAGATCAACATCCTGAGATAAGCATTGCCATGTCGGAGATAATGCGCGATAAAATTGTCGTGTCTTTCCTGCAGTTTACCGTCAGGAAACAATTTTTCATGCAGCTTGATAAGTTGTGAAATACGTGTCTCATTCTGCGCTTTTTCAGCACGGACGAGCCGCTTGCCAAGATGATCTACATCTTTCAGGAGCCTGATTTTCTCAGCTTCATATTTGCTACCAAGGGTAGGGTCGATGGAATACGCCTTCTGTAATATAGCATCAAGTGCCTTTTCGATCTGGGATTGTTCTTCATCGATTTGTATTTCATGTACGGCATGAGCTTTAATCCATTGTGCAATCCAACTGTCCTGTGTTTCGAAGAGTTCTTGTACCGGAATATCCAGCTTGCGCCGTTGTTTGGTTGCTATTGAATCAAGGTAGAGAATCGAGTTCCGCCTTACCAGAATCGGAAGCGGAACCTTATAATGATCAAAAAGTAATTTACGTTCGAGCCAATATGCCAGTTCACCTCCTCCTCCGACATAAGCAAGATTGGGAAGAATCAACTCCTGATATAAGGGTCTGAGGTTTACATTCGGGCTAAATCTCTCCGGATGCATCTTTAATTCCGTAAACATTTCTTCGCGTGTAAAAGTGAGGCCGGAATCCACAACTTGATACATTTCTTTAGATTCAACAATCCTGCCACGCAGGTTATCCGTGAGATAAAAGAGATTGATTTCGCGCTGATAGGTCTGAGGCTTATAGCCTCGTGCGGAGAGGGCTTGTTGGTTTTGCTCGATAAGACGTCTTGAAGTCTGGTGAAGGAGCTCGTCCTCAATGATATCTGCGAATCGTCTCTTCAGACGTTGATCATCCATGTTCAGGACAATCAAACCGGTATCCTTGAACAGTTCCATCACAAATCTCTGCATACCCGCACCATAAGATCGACCCTTCTCAAAACACCTGTGGAACAAAGAACCCAGCGCCGATCCATGAGGAGTTCGGCCAAATACCGATTCCATATCCCTTAGCAGTTGGACCAGAGCGCCATCCACTTTCATGCGACCGACGGCACCTGTTTGTGGTGTTGCCCATTTGTATTGCTTTCCGAATAAATGCAGATGATTGACCTCATCAAAGTCATGATCCTCACCACTCAGGACAAAAACAGGGTGGACACGATATGATGGGTGTGCCGCACTGATTTGTTGCGCGAGATTGATCGTGCTGCAGATCTTATAAATGAAATATAAGGGGCCGGTAAGTAATGCAGGTTGATGGGCCGTGACGACAGTGAAATGGGCCGGATCCAGGAATGCCTCACAATGCGATCCATCCTGTTCCGCACCGGCATATTGTTCAAGCAGGACATCCACAAGTAATTCGCGTTCGGTAGGGTAGATGCTCCGATTCGCCAGGGCTTTACCGAAGTTTGAAAGGTTAGGCACAAGGCTGATGAATTCGCTCAGAGATGCCGGATCTGTTGCATAATCGATATCTATCTGGGTGAATTTAGCAACACGTTGAAAGGGAATACTATGGACGCTCACTTCGGTCATCTGCAATGTGATTATTCCTGAATGAATATGTACGTCGCTGCATGGAGGGCTGCCAAGATAGCAGAAAAGGGTAGCACTTGACAGTTAGATTCTAGTTCGAAGAGAAATGGGTATTAGTCTATGTTTCCTGTTGCTGTTCAATATGTAAGCGGTGGTGCTCAGAACGAGATACCGGCGGACACGATGATACGGGATGGGTTTTCACTGAATTTATATTCCCTCCCGAAAAAAACAATGTGATCGCCATAATTATTAAAATTGTTTTCATACCGGGCATCCAAATGCAGTTTCCAGATATCCAGACCTACACCTGCCTGCCAGCCGTATGTAAAACGATCAAAGTCCTGTGAATAATCCGCGAAGTCAAGCAGATCTGATGTGCTGTCCAGAAACAAATGCCCTATGGGACCACCGCCGATACGGACAGGACCAAATTTAAATCCCAGGATCAGCGGTAAATCCAGATTACGATATATCTCGTCTTTAATCTGTCTTGGTGAGATGACTTGCAGGTCTTCAACAGAATAATCCATCGTGACCGTGTTAAAAAGGATTTCAGGTTGAATGAAGAAATGTCCCATCTGGGCTTGAATGAACATCCCGAAATGCAACCCGTATTTCGCATCTTCTACCGCCAAACGGAATCTTTCCGCATCACGCTCATCAAGTATAATCAGGCTGGATGAAGGGACATCGGAAGTGGACAAACCGGCCTTAATACCCAAACGTACCTGGGAGCTCGCGGGAGTGAGCGAACCTGATACACAGCCAAAAACTAAAATGATCATAAGGACCCTCATATTCACAAATCGTACTTTTGCTATCAAATAAAATATGCCTGAATAACGGATGACGAAGGCTTCTGATATCCCGTGAAGCACTTCGGATCATGATTTTGACAAGACATTAACTCTTCAAGGGTGTCGGGAATGCAATCCCGGAATAGACAGGGCAAAGGTAACAGAGAAATTTAGTATACATGCAAATCACAAAAGCGACTTACCTCGGAAGTTTTGCTTCCGTAGGGTCATGTCCGGTACTGCATTTGCCTGAATATGCCTTTATCGGGCGCTCGAATGTCGGGAAGTCTTCATTGATCAATATGCTCTGCAATCGTAAGGATCTGGCCCGTGTATCGAATCAACCGGGGAAAACCAGGACGATCAATTTATATCACATCGATCATGCATGGGTTCTTGCAGATTTACCTGGATATGGGTTTGCGCAGGTTGCCAAAAGTATGAAAGAGGAATGGCCGGCCTTGATCAGGGAATATCTTACACAGCGAGAGAATCTGATCTGTGCGTTTGTACTCCTGGATTTCAGACTTCCCCTGCAGGAAATTGACAGGAGGTTTATTGCTGAATTAGGAACACGTCAGGTCCCATTTGCAATGATATACACGAAGGTTGATAAAGTGAGCCGCCAGCAAAGAGAAACCCATACCCAGGCGATCGAATCAGTGCTTCTTGAAGATTGGAATGAGCTGCCATTAAGGTTCTATACTTCCGCCATGGACGGCGAAGGTCGAGAGGCGCTGGTTCAGTATATTGGGTGCCTGAACGACAACCCGGGCTTATCCTAGCCGGTACAAACACAGGCAGAGTGAACGGAACTACAAGAATCTATCGAGCGCTTTATCCGGATATTTCAGACTGGCCGGTTTATAAGCTGTATCGGCGGCGGAAGGAATTTGTTCAGGCCATAGATGATCAGACATTGAACGCACTCGTTCAGAAATACAGTCCTGATCTCACCAAGCCTATGGCGCGGACAATGTACCTCGAACTCATCCGGCTAAAGGAGGATCCATGGAAATCTGATCCACCAAACGAGAAACAATTCTGGAAGCGTGTCCGGCGTGAGCTCAGTGAGAATTCAAAACATAGAGCGGATGAACAACTGGTGCGGAATAAGGAATTGCTGCGCCGTATCATTCATCGTTATTCAGAAGAAATAGCAGGTGATTTTCACAAGAAGACATTTCATTTCGCACGGAAATTTCTGACGGTGTTTTTTAAAAGACTGCTCAACGCAGCAGCAGGAAGGAGACATCGAAAAATATGGGGTGGGGGTCATGAACTGTATAATAAAATCAAGATTTACGGAGACGTCGAACGCGTAAGACAGTGTTTTGAAGAGGGCACCGTGGTCATTGTGCCAACCCATTTCAGCAACCTGGATTCGATCCTCATCGGATATGCGCTTGATACAATCGTCGGATTACCCTCTTTTTCCTATGGTGCGGGATTGAATTTGTATAATAATGAAATCATCTCCTATTATATGAGCCGTCTTGGTGCATATCGTGTGGATCGTAGGAAAAAGAATCCGATCTATCTCGAAACACTGAAGACCATGTCTAACATTTCATTGCAGTGGGGTGTGAACAGTCTCTTCTTTCCGGGAGGTACACGCTCACGATCGGGGGCGATAGAGAAAGATCTGAAGCTCGGTCTGTTGAATTCATTAGTAGAGGCACAACGGAGCATTTTTGAGACAGGACAGAAACGGAAAATTATTATCGTACCGCTCATCCTGAGTTATCACTTTGTGCTCGAAGCCCGTGCATTGATCGATCAACATCTGGTGCACAGCGGAGAGGAGAAATTCCTTCTCGTACCGGATGAATATCAGAGCACCAGGAAGATATTGCGTTTTGCATGGAGGCTCTTCTCGCAGTCATCAGATATTGTGATGTCTTTTGGAGAACCGATGGATGTGATGGGAAATCCAGTGCTGGCTCACGGAAAGGAGTTACAGGACACTCTTCTCACAGAGTATTTTAGTCATCATGCGAAATTGGGATCAGATACACAACGGGAAGGTGTATATACGCGATTGCTCGCCAAAAAAATCATTGAGAATTATTACAAATACAATGTCGTCCTGTCGAGCCACCTGGTAGCCTTCGTCGCTTTTGAAATTCTGAAGAAGTTGCATCCGGACTCCGATATCTTCGGTCTGATCCGGCAACCAGAAGAGGATTTTGTCTTTCCCAAGGATTTGATGATTGATACGACCAAACAGATACTGGGTGTGCTGAAGACAATGAAGAGCAATGGTGAAATACGTTTATCCGATGTGTTCACTGGAGATGATACGGAAAGTGTGATAAAAGCTGGAATGAAAAATCTCGGTGTGTATCACAATACAAAGCCACTGACATTAAATAAGAAAGGAGAAATCGAAAGCCAGAGTTTTAAGCTCCTCTACTATTATCATAACCGACTCGACAATTACAATCTCGAACGTCACATCCACTGGAAAACTGATCTCCTGGAAGAAGCGATGTCCTCATCGGTCTGGGGTGCCGGTCACCTTTGATGCGTGTTCCGGAGACTATACGCGTATAGCATGCAATACATCGTCTTTGATCTGGAAGCAACCTGCTGGGAAGGGAATCAAATAGGACGTGAGCAGGAGATAATTGAAATCGGTGCGATCCGCCTGGATACATACGGTAAGCAACTGGAGACTTTCCAGAAATTCGTGCGACCACTCAGGCACCCTTCACTTTCTGTATACTGTAAAAAGCTCACTGGAATCAGTCAGAAAAATATCGACTCGGCGCGTGGATTCAGCCAGGTAGGGGCACGATTTATAGAATGGGTTCATCATGATGATGAAGACTACAGGATGTGTAGTTGGGGAAGCAAAGACAAGACTCTTCTGATCAATGATTGCCTCCACGCAGGCCTTGAAAGCGATTGGCTTGATCCCTATAGAGACATTAAAGCACAGTACCATCATTTAAAAGGCCTGCAGCGCAAGCTTGGCCTGAAGAAATGCCTGCAAAGGGAAGGCATAGAATTTGATGGTAATCATCACAGGGCACTGGATGATGCCAGAAACCTCGCCGAACTGTTTTTGAGGTATTTTGATCTATGGGCAGACTAGCTCAATTAATATGCTTTTCGAGGCAGGGTGTCATGAGTGGGCTGTTCGGAGTATAATGACATGGTCTCATAGGGTCGTGAGCAGCGT
>DATDQA010000013.1:0-7098 GCA_035292505.1 Saprospiraceae bacterium
ATTTATTCCGCCCACGACTCCCGATCCAAATTTATGGGTGATTGCTGATGGATGATGGATGATGCGATTCATAACCTATCGTCCATCAACTATCATCCATGATTCATCACCTATCAACCATCACTCATCATCCATGATTTATTCCGCCCACGACTCCCGATCGAAAATCATGGGTGATGGATGATGGGTGATGGATGATACGATTCATAACCTACGTCCATCAACTATTATCCATGATTCATCACCTATCAACCATCACTCATCATCCATATTTATTCCGCCCACGACTCCCGATCCAACGTCCTAAACTGAATCGCCTCAGCCAAATGTTCTATCTGTATATCCTTACTCCCCGACAAGTCTGCAGCAGTACGCGCCACTTTCAGGATGCGATCATAGGCACGCGCTGAGAGCTGTAACTTCTCCATTGCTGTCTTCAATAACACTGTTCCGGCTTTATCAATCGTACATACTTCACGTACCATGCTACTCGGCATTTGCGCATTACAATTAATATCAGATTCCGTATCGAATCTTGCTGATTGTATCTCACGTGCCTTGCGCACACGATCACGGATCACGGCGCTCGGTTCTCCTTTGCGGGCGTCGGTATCTGCAAGTTCATTATAACTGACGGGGGTTACTTCCACATGCAGATCGATGCGATCGAGCAGCGGACCTGATATTTTGTTGAGATAGCGCTTGATGACACCGGGACCGCATACGCATTCTTTCTCGGGGTGATTATAGAAACCACAGGGACATGGGTTCATACTGGCGATCAACATGAAGCTCGCCGGAAAGTCCACAGAGATCTTTGCACGGCTGATTGTGACTTTGCGCTCTTCCATTGGCTGACGCAACACTTCGAGGACGGAGCGTTTGAATTCCGGAAGTTCATCGAGGAATAATACGCCATTGTGTGCAAGAGAAATCTCTCCCGGATGCGGATGTGAGCCTCCGCCAACAAGAGCGATATCGCTGATCGTATGATGCGGTGAGCGAAAGGGTCTTTCTGTGATTAATGAAGAATCCGGTCCCAACAAACCTGCAACGGAATAGATCTTCGTCGTATCCAATGCTTCCTGCAGGCCAAGGCTCGGCAGTATCGTAGGCAATCGTTTCGCAAGCATTGTTTTACCGGCACCGGGTGGTCCGATAAGGATGGCATTGTGTCCGCCTGCTGCTGCGATCTCCATTGCGCGTTTGATATTTTCCTGACCTCGCACATCACTGAAGTCAACAGGATAATTGCCTTGTGCTTCATTGAAGACTTCGCGTGTATCATAGTGGGTGGGTTTGATATCACCATTCCCTTCAAGGAAGTCCAAAGCTTCCGAAAGATTCTCGATACCATAGACATTGAGTTTATCTACGATTGCCGCTTCACGTGCATTTGCTTTTGGCACGATGAGACCCTGAAATCCTTCTTTGCGCGCTTGTATCGCAATCGGTAACGCTCCTCTGATTGGACGCAGGCTACCGTCGAGTGAAAGTTCTCCCATGAGCACATAGCGTTCCAGCAGATCTGGTGGAATGATTCCGGTAGCTGCTGCCATTCCTACTGCAATAGGCAGATCATAGGCGCTTCCTTCTTTGCGGATATCGGCGGGTGCGAGATTGACGATGAGTTTTACAAGAGGCGCCTTTCGCCGGATATTTTTGAAAGCGGAAAAAATTCGTGTGCGACTTTCGCGTACGGCATTATCCGGAAGGCCGACCATAAAGAAATTTTCGGCCATCCCCAGCGGACCGCCTCCTTCTACTTCAACGGTGATGGTGCGTGCATCGACGCCGAATACGGCACTGGCAAATGTCTTGGCAAGCATATGTGAGTGAGTTTAGTTTAAAATGGTAGTGCAAAATAAGAGAAAAGATGAATGTTACTTATTCATGTTGCTGTTGTAAAAAATCTATTCGTTAACTTCATCACAAAATTTTACCAACTATGAGATCATTTGCATTCCTTACACCCATTGTTGCACTGCTGGTCATTTCAGCGTGCCAGGCTCCTGCTGGAGATGAAACTCCTGCACAGGTCGAAACGACTTCTCAGTCTGTGAAAGCCGTAGAGTTGACGAACCGCTTTTTTAACGAAGTGGTCAACCAGGATAAAACAGATCTCCTGGACTCTTTGCTGCACCCGTCATTTCACAGCCATCATTATCCCGCGCCTCCCGGCTCCGACAAAGCTCCCTTTATTCAAGGCATCAAGGATCTGAATGCTGCTTTCCCCGATCTAAAGCTGACGATTCATCAACAGTATGGTGAAGGCGACAAGGTCTTCTCGTACTTTACCTGGACGGCTACGCATACGGGGACATTCAATGGTATTACAGCAACCAACAAGCAGGTGACTGTGGACGGCATGGACATCTGGCGTGAGCAGGACGGGCAACTCATCGAAAACTGGGTTGTGATGGACATAATGGGTCTGATGGCACAGCTTGGCGCTGTTCCCCCTCCGGCTCAATAATCTGAAGCTGACAGTCTGTTTTGCCAATAAGTAGTTTCGGTTGTTTGTTGTAGATATTTCCTAAGCGGTCTACATCCAACTTTAACTGTTAGGATGCGTGCATCGACGCCGAATACGGCACTGGAAATGTCATTGGCAAGCATATGTGAGTTCTTTTAGTTTAAAAATGGTAAGGCCAAATTAGAGAAAGTTTTAACAAAAAAAGGTGGGTGAAAGGCCTGTCTGCCCCAAAGGGATGCCTTTGGCACCGGTCAAGCAGTGATCAATGGCTCAACCGCCTGCGGCGGTTGAAAGGGATCAAGGGCAGGACAATTTCAGGAATGCACCGATTAAACTTTCTTATTACCTTGAACTTCAAAGAATCATATTCGATGAAACGCAGGGACTTTGTTCAATCGACATCGTTAGGTCTTGCTTTCTCCCCTTCGATGCAATTCCTCCAACGTGTATTTTACACCACCGATTTTCAAATGGAACTGATACGAGGAAATGTTGGTTACTTTTCCGAACGCGGAGGCACCATCGGCTGGCTGATCGAAGATGAGGGCATTGTTGTCGTTGACTCTCAATTTCCCGAGCAGGCAGGACATCTCATCGAAGAATTGCAGAAGGAATCGCAGGCCGGCATCGAATACCTTATCAACACACATCATCACGGCGATCATACATCCGGCAATATTGCCTTCAATGACCTTGCCCGCAATGTACTCGCACATGAAAACTCTCTCAAGAATCAAAAAGCATCTGCAGAAGCGAATGGCACTCAGGCAAATCAACTCTATCCTGATATGACGTATTCAAGTCAATGGTCAACGCGTATTGGTAATGAATTGATCACACTTGACTATTGGGGAAGAGCGCATACGGATGGAGACAGTATTATTCATTTCACAAATGCCAATGTCGTCCACATGGGAGACCTTGTCTTCAATCGCAGGCATCCCTATATCGATAAAGGTGCCGGAGCAATGATCTCAAACTGGATCACGATTCTGAATAAAACATGTACACATTTTGACGACGACGCGATCTTCCTGTTCGGACATGCTGAAGATGACTATCAGATCAAAGGAGATAAAAACGACATCAGAGCATTTGCAAACTATCTCGAGAAAGTCTTAGAGCATGTCGGGACATTGCTGCATAGCGGTAAAACTGAAGAAGAAATCCTGAAAGAAACAATGATACCGGGGGCTGATGAGTGGAAAGGTACCGGGATAGAGCGGAGTCTGAAGGCGGCGATGGTGGAGATCAGAGATGGAAAATAACCACGCGTTAAAACGCGTGGTTATTCATAATCAATCATTAATCAATCATTTTCCATTTCATCATTTATTCATTTTATCATTTACTCGTTTATGCTCTGGGGAATAGATCTCGGCGGAACGAAGATGGAAGTGGCGGTCCTGCAAGACGATACATCTATAAAAGAAATTCTACGCAAGCGGATCAGTACAGAAGCAGAAGGTGGATTTGATCATATCGTACGTCGCATTGGCACACTTGTCGACATGGCAGCAGACGAAATGGGAGTGCGGCCAGATAAGATCGGCATGGGCACACCAGGCACCATCGATCCATCCACCGGCCTGATGAAGAATTCAAATACCGTCTGTCTGAATGGCACCCGATTTCACGAGCGAGTGGAGGAAGTTCTCGGAATTCCGGTCGCAATTGCAAATGATGCAAACTGTTTTGCACTCGCTGAAGCACGTTTTGGAGCGGCCACAAAATTTCCGGATGTGCATGTTGTCTTCGGTGTGATACTCGGAACCGGAGTCGGAGGCGGAGTTGTGGTAGATGGGAAGATCATTCATGGTAAACATGGTATCGGCGGCGAATGGGGACATATTTTTCTTGATGCATCCGGGGGACCGTGTTACTGTGGCCAGATTGGGTGCGTGGAGCAAGTGATTTCCGGACCTGCGTTGCAACGGTATTATTATCAACTCGCCGGGACAAAACGCTTGTTACCTGAAATTGTACAACGGTACCTGGATGGATCAGACCCGATTGCAACACAAACCATCTTGCGACTCACTTCACAATTTGCAAGAGGGATTGCCACAGTTATCAATATTATTGATCCGGATGTCATCGTGCTCGGCGGAGGTGTAGGTAATATAGATGCCCTCTATACGGATCTCGCAGGGTCAGTCAGCAAGTGGATCTTCAACGACCGGTGCGATACACATTTTGTACGACCGGAATTGGGAGATAGTGCCGGGGTGATCGGGGCGGCGTTGTTGAATCAGAATGTGAGAGCGTGAGAAGGTGAGAAGGCGAGAGAAGAAAAGACAAACTCAAATCGAAGCGAAGCGGAGATCCCGAGCGCAGGCGAGGGACTCAAACTCAAGTTCAAGTTCAAGTTCAAGTTCAAACGCAAGATAAATCCTGTGCAGAAGTAGATGCGTAATTTGTGGAAGAATCATTATCAAATGACGCGACCAAGCAACTTACTACCCACTTACCAACTGCTTAAGTTGTGTAATTTGTGTGAAAGAATTTGAATGAGTAGAATCGTTATCAAATGACGCGACCAAGCAACTTACCAGCAACTTAGCCACTTAGTAGCCACTTAGAAGCAACTTAGATTCATGAAGTCCCTTTTCAATAAAATCATGCGCACCTATCTCGCAGGCAAATACAAGCGTCTGCGGGAGATCGATATGCATCCGCATGAGACGCAGGCATACTGGCTTCGGCATCTCCTGACGCGCGCCCAGGATACTGAATTTGGAAAAACACATGGATTCGAAGAGATCGATGATCAACGTGATTATGCGAAGAGGATTCCCATTCAAAACTATGAAACACTGAAATCACAGATACGCCGGATGATGTATGGTGAAGAAGATGTGCTTTGGCCAGGACGTGTGTATTGGTTTGCCAAATCCTCCGGCACCACCAGTGACAGGAGCAAGTTTATTCCGGTGAGTTCTGAAAATATGCAGGGCTGTCATGCAAAGAGTACCTGGGATGCGCTTGCTCTTCTTTATGCAATGCTCCCCGATGCCTCAATTTTCCATCGCAAGAATCTCATCATGGGCGGTAGCCTCGCACCCTTTGAAGAATTTCCGGAGACGACATATGGTGATGTCTCCGCAATCATGCTGCAGCACCTGCCTATTTTTGGCCGGCCCTTTCTGACTCCGGATTTTGAAACAGCCCTCCTCGACAAGTGGGAAGAGAAAATCGAACGTATGGCGCGTCTGTGCAGCCGCGAAGATGTAGGAATGTTTGGCGGAGTGCCGACATGGACTATTGTCCTTTTTAAACGCATTCTTGAACTTACGGGTAAAGACAATATGCTCCAGGTATGGCCAAATGTACAGGTGTATACACATGGAGGTGTGGGCTTCCGTCCATACCGCCAGACATTTCACGAGTTTATCCCTTCTTCGACGTTCGTATACCAGGAAGTATATAATGCTTCGGAAGGATTCTTTGCGGCGCAGGATCGCATTGGTGCTGAAGACATGTTGTTGCTTCTTGATAATGGCATGTACTATGAATTCATCCCCCAGGGTGAATGGCAATCAGAAAATCCAATTGCTGTCCCCTTGCGCGACGTTGAAGCAGGAATGCAATATGCTCTCGTGATTTCTACGAATTCCGGCTTATGGCGTTATACGCCAGGAGACACAATCGAATTTACTTCCACACAACCCTATCGCATGCGCCTCACCGGCAGAACCCAACAATTTATCAACGCGTTTGGTGAAGAGGTGATGATCGATAATGTAGAACGCGCGATTTCGATGGCTTGCCGCATGCATCACGCCAGGATCGAAGATTACACAGTGGCTCCGGTATATCTCGATGCGTCTCAACGTGGCGCGCATGAATGGATTATTGAATTTGCACAAGCGCCATTGGATCTGGAAGTCTTTCGAAAAGATCTGGATACGTCGTTGCAGGAACTGAATAGTGATTATGCAGCTAAACGTGCAAGCGATCTTGCGTTGGAAATGTTACACGTCATCGTGGCGCCGAAAGGGACATTTACGAATTGGATGGCGTACAGAGGAAAACTTGGTGGACAGAATAAGGTACCGCGGCTTTCAAATGACAGGAGATACCTCGATGAATTGTTACACCTTGTTTCGGAATCCCCGAGTGTGCGTGGTTTACTTGCCGAATAGAAATGTCTACCGAAGATTTCGATATCACACTCCGGGATGTCTCACTTGAGCAACTCAAAGGTCCTGAACTGGAAGATCTGATCAACGCACTCGCTGAACGCATCTCCTATATGCTGGACAAAGAACCTGAATTACTTTTCAGCACATTGTACAGGCTTGATGTCCTGGAACATAAGATAAACACTGTCCTGCACTCCGGTTCCGAAGCTCCTGCGCATGGTCTCGCGCGTCTCATCGTAGAACGCCAGATAGAAAAGACAAAGACGCGCGGACAGTGGCATAAAGGATGGTATGAAGATGACGTATAGGCTTTTCGGGGCGGGAATACTCGCTCGAACGCCCGCCTCTTATGTTGAATACCAAGCAATTTGAGATATTTTTTCCTAAAATCTTTAGTCAGGAAACAAAGAACTACCGTTTCGCTCCTGACTGAGCGAAAAACCAGGATTTTGACAGACTTGTGACTTTGATCAACGG
>DATDQA010000014.1:0-6724 GCA_035292505.1 Saprospiraceae bacterium
GTTTGGCGCGTTGCCTTCGCTTTCGATCCGGATCGGAAAGCCATCCTGCTTGTTGCAGGCGACAAAGCCGGCAAGGATCAGAAACGATTTTACAAACAACTGATCAAGATTGCAGATAGACGATTTAATGAACATTTGACCAAATTAGAAAAACAAAAAAAGAAATGAGTATTCCAGTCAGCAAAGTGATTAAAAACCTTCCAAAGGCACGTCAAAAGAGGATCCGTGCAAAAGCTGATTCTTACATCAGGGAATATGAATCGCTGAAGGCATTGCGAAAGGTGCTCGGATTCACTCAAGATACTCTTGCAACCCGGCAAGGAGTAAAGCAAGTGAACATTTCCAACCTGGAAAAGCGCACCGACATGCATATCTCTACGCTTAAGAAGTATGTTGAAGCGATGGGGTGCGAGTTGGAGATCACGATCCGGATTCCCGACAAGACGCAGGTCCGTATAGAGAATTTATAAGGGCTTGTGGCTATAGAAACTGGCTGCTGGCCGCTAGCCTTTCAAAGTTGGCCAGTGACCGCTATATCTGGTTATTGGCCGTGAACACACTTTCTCTTGCTCTAACAGACTGATGACTACAGGTTTGGATTCTTCAGTCTTCGCCTCACTTGTCCTCACGATGATACTGGCGATTGGATTTCAGGAGATAATTGAATTTACTTTTTCGGGGCGGGAATCCTCCTTGCGCCACCGTGCTCCGTCGCTGAAGCTATGGCGCAAGCGACTGGTGCCAGCTAGCGCCTCCGTCTTCGGCGGACGTAGTCGCCTTCGTCGGACGCAGTCCGCAGAGTAGCCTACGGCGCTCGCGGAAGGCGGCACGCGGTCGCCTTTGGCTTCGGACGGACACGGTAAATCCCACCCCTCCATCTAACTTACGACCATAGGATATGTGACACACGAAAGTAACAAGTCATCAATTGCGGGAATCCTCCTTCGCCTTTGGCTTCGAACGTACACGGTAAATCCCGCTTATACCTATACTATTAATGACCCAACGCGTTACTCTTTCTGCTTTTTCACTTTCTTCTCTAATTCTTCAAGATCACTGATATCCGATTGTTCAGCTTCATGTGATTTTCGTCGTGCATCATATCGGTCATATATCTCACGCACTTTTTCTTCCATTTCAAGATTGGTGATCGATCCTTTGTCTGGCAATACACTCCTGTCATTCATCTGAAGGATTCTATCCACATTCTCAGACCAGAAGATCATTGTCAGGTCTTTGCGTTGTTTGGCGCGCAACTCCGCAGTCTCCAGAAAGATAATCACCAATCGATTGAGCGTATCTATTTCATCTGCTGTCAGGTAATTCTTTGCAATGAAGATGTCTTGCTTTGCACGATTGTTCCCTTCCACGAAGTGAGAGCCATGTTGGGCGCAGTTTCATCTGCTCTTGACAAAATAATCTCAGCTGCAGTACCGGTGCCGGCATAGAGTAGTTTGTTCTGCACCTCCGCAAAGAACATTACATTGAATTCAATAATTGAATTTCTTTTACGCGCCTTCAGCGCTCAATGCACTACTATCCATGAGCATTGGGCCTTGCCCAATGCTCAATTCTTTCCGCCCTTCAGGCGAAGGAAATTCCCATAATTAATTCGTTAAAATAATCTGGTCGGCCATCTGGATTCTTGAGACGCTCATCATCCATCAGGAATCCCTTGATCATGTATTCCCGGAGGTTATTGTTAGCCCAGATTCTGAATTGAACTCCTCTTTTACTCCGCACCCGAAATCCAAACTGCCAGTATCATCGCGAGAGAATAAAAAGTGACCTCATACTCCTTGCCATCCGAGGCAGTTGTAAAGTAATCCTTTACAACTGAATTTTCCTCCAACTCTCTCTCTTCCAATATATTAGCTATGTGCTGCCCGATATTCTGTTTGGAGGTGGCAAAAAGTTCAGCGAGCTGGCTTTGGTTCATCCAGACCATTCCATCCCGGGCATGAAGAACCACTGAGGTATTGCCATCGGGGGTGGTGTAGATAATGAGATTTGATTCGTTGGTCATGGTGGTGTGGACATTCAAATGCCCAAGATAACGCACGCTTGTTTCTTACACGACGACAGCTCTATGAATTTACACGGCCGTGTTGATTGTATTTTCTTCTTGAGAATCGAAAATCAAGAATTGAGAATTTCTTTCGGTTTCTCCGATTTCACCGGTTTTACCTGCTTCACCGCTTCTTCAATTCATACACAATCACAGCCTGTAACGCCTCCTTAGTCAACCGAGGATGGTTATCGAGGATTTCCTACTCAGTCCATCCCTGGGCCAATAGACCAATAATATGCTCTACCGAGATACGTGTACCTTTTATCACCGGCTTGCCAATCAGGATGTCTTTATCCGATACGATATGATCTTGCCATTTCATGATGCGAATTTATGGTTTGTTTTTCCTTCCACCTTCTTGAGAATTGAGACTGCCAAGGGTAGTTAAAAATTTCTTCCGGCTTTCTTCGACCACCATAGCCTTGGCGAAGGTGGTACCGGCTTTACCTGCTTCACCTGTTTTACCTGTTTTACCCGTTTTACACCGGCTTCCCTATCTTCGCAAAAACATCTGCATATGATAACCAAAGCGCTTATTCGCAAGACCCTGGAGGAAATGCCAGAGAAATTTACGATCGATCAATTTATTGATCACTTGTCACTTGTTCAGAAAATCGAACGTGGGCTACAACAATCTGAGAACGATGAAGTAGTATCTCATGACGTTGTAAGGACTCACCCCCCGCCCCCTCCCTTTGAACTTGCATCTTCCTCAGTATAAACTTTATTGCAAGGGAGGGGGAGCCTGCTTCTGGATAGCGTACTAAAGTTTTTAAGACAAGGACACAGTATAATAAAAGCACGCTCCCCTCTCTTTGACAATGATTTAATAATGTCCTACACTTAATAAAAAGAGAGGGGTCGGGGGTGAGTTCTAACTACGCAATGGTGAGTGGCATACTTTTTTCCGCTCTTACTTCAAGACAGAGTTCTATCGCTTCCTTGATGATTTTCAAAGCCTCTTTTTTCGTCTTCCCCTGACTGATGCAACCTGGAATAGATGGGCACTCCACAATCCAAACTCCATCTTCATCTCTATCGATTGTTACATTAAATTTCATTGCAGATGAGGTTTAATATGACGACAAGATAAAAAGATGATTTTTATACAAAGGATCAAGATTCGTTCATCAGTCTACCGGCTTTCTTCGGCCGCCGTCCGCGAGCGTCGAAGGCTACTCTGCGGAGGCGCTAGCCATAGCAAAGGTGGCGTCTGTTTCACCGGTTTGCCCCTTACTCCTTCACAATCTTCTTCACAACAATCTCCTCAGCAAAAACAATCTCCAGGACGTAAATACCGGAAGGTATTCCTGCGACATTTAGTTGAGGCCTCAGATAGCTGGCTAAAACAGTGCCGTCAAGGCTGATCAAACGGATGTCAAGGATCTCATCTTCTGCCTCCACAAACAATTGATCTGTGCATGGATTAGGCCAGACATCCGCATCGATTATGGAATCAGTCAGATGATTCGTACCTACAGCCATACACTGACTGGAGGTGTCTATTTGATAAATCTGCGCATCCTGATATTCCACGAGATAACAATAAGCATTGCTTTCACCTGCACTCAGGAATGGGAACACCCATTGCTCATATCCAATTCTTTCAATAGCCCAATCTCCGGGATATACGAAGAAATCCGGTTCGAGTTTGAGGGGAGAAAGGTGCTGTCTTCTGAGGGACACCCCATCCAATATGACTGTATCTACTGCCTCGACGAGAAAACTCCAATACAACGATTCACCAGGAAACCACTCCTGGTAATTTGCATCCAACTCGATTGGAAATCTGATCGTAAGCAGCTCGCCCGCTTTAAGAGAAAAATCATAGAGGAGATAAAGTGAATCCCCTTCTGCGTAATAGACCTTATCTGCATCGCTGCAAACCAACATCGAATCTACCGTGGCCGCCCCCAACTTCCAGAAGTCTGTGGATCGGAGAATACTGCATGCTATACCTTGAAACGAAGTTGTATCGGTGGATACTACCCTAACATGATATTGTCCCGGCTCTATATCCGGTTGCAGACAGTGTACCCAGGAAGCCCCAACAGGCGCAAATGGCTGGGACATTGAGACAGCTGCATCAGAGAGGATAACGGCAAGTGCATGATGTACCAATCCATCATTGTTGGCCACTCCAGCGACAAGGAGGCGATCATCCGGCAGCACAATCATTGATGTCCAGAAGTTCGTACTGTCCGCGATATCATGGAGTGCCATGCCTGCTTCACCAAATGTGGTGTCTATGCTTCCGTCTACATTGATCCGGACCAGGCTTGTATGATAGTTTCCATCATGACTATTGATCCCTGCCATGACAATCTTTCCATCGCTTTGATTCGACAAAGCCTGAACAATATTCACCTCTGAACCGATGATGGTATGTTTAACGATACCGTCAATGCCGAACGTCGAATCGAAATCGCCTTCACTTGTCAACCTGATCAGGCACAAAGTATGGGTACCGCTGAGCCGCCGATGAGGATCTTTCCATCCTCCTGCAGCACGGCGCCAATTGTATTATTTTCATTATCAGAGAGGTTGATATATTGCCTGCCGAGATCTCCAAAACTTTCATCAACACTTCCATCCGGGAAGAGCCGTAGGGCCGTGATAATAGTTTCTAAAGGAAAGGTCAGATTGATCGTTCTCCCAATGACCAGGAACTTCTCATCGGGCAGCAGATACACATGCGTGGGATTGTCAAAATCTCCGTACATCTCTATCTCCACGGAGCCTGTATTGTTGAAGGAAAGATCAGGAGTGCCGGTGGGCAGATATCTTGAGAGCAAATACCGTTCACCCAAAAAACCTATGGCCCCTGCTACGAGAAGCCGGCCGTCATCATACACCGCTGCGTCATAAGCATATGTTGATGTACCAAAATCATTCTGCATGATCGCACCGTAGTAAGCAAATGCCGAATCTGGAGTGCCATCAATTTGAAGGCGCATGATGAAGCCATGTTCTCGCAATCCGGTATTGCCATATCCTCCTGCATAGATGTAACCTTCACCTGTAGACTTTACGAAAGTCCCAACGACATCCACGGCGCTGAAAGGCAGCGATGTGATCCCGTTTACGCCAAAGGCAGAATCCACTTTGCCCTGCATATCCTGGCTCATGACAAAGATGCTGTCCTCTCCAAGCGTACCTGCCGAGAGAATTCTCAGATCGGCCGTCAACGCGATCTCGGACGTATACGCATTTTGGGAGCGGACATTTGTGAGCACAATACCATTTTCTCCGAATGCAGGATCCAAACTTCCGGACTGACTGTGCAGAGTGAAAGGAGTTATTAATAGAGAAACGACAATGACTGTTAGGAGCCTCTTCATTTGCAGGAGTTGGGTTTTGATGAAGATTCTCATAGGAGAAAGGTAGGCTGATTTTCTTGTTATTTGTTGAGTAAGTGGTGATATGTCGCACGAAAGGCATTCCTTACCTTCACTTTATGATAATGCGTGTCGCTCCGATCTTATTCTCACTTCTGATCATCTCCTCAGGCTGTGAAAAAGATGAGGAACCGCTCATCGAAGACTCGGGCGTTTGTCTCGTTCTAATGAACGGTGAATTCGTGGAGACCGAGCTTGATGAAATGCCCTCGTATCTGGAAGGTGGCAAAGATGGGTTTTACATGGCCTTGTTTTCTGTTATTAAGTATCCGGCCGAAGCAAGAGAGGCAGGCATCCAGGGGCTCTGCAGAGTACAATACGAAATCACCGAGACAGGTGAAGCAGAGAATATACAGACTATAGAAGATCCGGGTGGAGGTATTGGTGCCGCTACAGTACAAGCGCTGATGTCGGCAACACCAGGTATTTCTTTTAGCCCTGGAATCCTGAATCAGGTAGCCGTAAGAGTCAGGAAAGAACTTAGGGTAAGATTCAAACTCCAATAATCAATTTGTTTTTGGTTCGGCAATGCGAAACTGAGTGATGTTGGTTCAAGGAGATTAAGGCAACCTCTAAAAACCTATCAAATTTCATAGAAATATAAAGGTAATGTTGTAACTTGTTGATTCAATAAATAATAGGATAAATGAGTGCTTACAACCCTGCGGCGACATTGTTTGATGGTCATTCGAGAGTAGAATTGCTGGATTCCTTGGGAGATCCATTAAAAGAGATCGAAAGGAATATCAATTGGGAGGAGTTCCGGCCAAAACTAGAGGAATATTTTCCAGTGACTATTGGAAAGAAAGGAGGAAGGCCCAGAATGGATCCTGTAATGATGTTGAAGGTTTTATTTCTGCAGAAGCTGTATGATTTGAGTGACCAGGGAATGGAATATCAGATCGCAGACCGAATGAGCTTTCAACGGTTTCTTAAGATACAGAGTACAAAAGGGATACCTGATCAGAAGACGATATGGTTATTCCGTGAGCAGATGAAGGCTAATGGATTGATTGATGAGCTGTTTGATATGTTCGTACAGAAATTGAGGGAAAGATCGCTGATTGTGAATTCTGGAAAGATCGTTGACGCCAGTATTGTTCATGCCCCGATGCAACGCAATACACGGGAAGAGAATAAAACGATCAATGAGGGAAGCATACCGGAGGAATGGGAAAGCCAGCCAAATAAGGTCAGACAAAAAGATGTAGATGCGACTTGGGTAAAACGACATGGGAAGGCGTATTTTGGATAC
>DATDQA010000015.1:0-14424 GCA_035292505.1 Saprospiraceae bacterium
TTATAGGACATTTTCTCCCTAACTTGTGTTTTCATTTTACTACTGGTTTGAGTTATAGAATAATAAGATTTGTACCTTTTAAAAATAACTCAAACCTTTTTCTTTTCCGGACAAACATAGGGTCTGCCCCAAAGGGATGCCATTCCCAAAGGGATGCCTTTGGCATGGCAACGGCAGTCAGGATCGTCGATTCTTATTTCCTTGAGTAATATCGTCGAGTCCTGGAAAATATATCTTTGGAAGTACAAATGATCATATAGGCAATGAAAACACAAGCACTGATCGTATCTGCAGATAGCGAAGAGGATTTTAAACTCTTGCAAAAAATGCTGAATAAAATGGGCTTCCCCTCCGTGAAGTTGACTGAAGAAGAGATGGAAGATTTCGGGCTTCTGACCGCAATGCTCAAAGAACCCAGGGGTAAGTATGTCACGGAAAAAGAAATCCGCAGAGCACTCAAAGCGAAATGACTGTACACTTCGAAGAATCGTTCTTAAAAGACGTCCGGAAGATAAGATCAACAACACTTAAATCATACAACCAACTTAAACCATTGCACTTTTAAACCAGAGATCGGGAGTTCCTTCCCGGCCTCGACAGACTACGTAAAACCACTTTATATGAAAACCTATATTGAACAATTACTCGGCGACATTGCGGCGTTGGTACAAACACGCAAAAATGAACTTGCAGGAAAGAAGGACGAACAAGAAAGGATTTTATCGACGGCTGATGAAGCGTACTGCGATAAAATTGCCTTTGCACAACACATTGAGGAAGTAGAGAGATATCTTCAGGAAGACCCCCCTGCTGATCAGGACATGTATTATCATTTTGGCCTACTCAGAGAACAGTTTCCGCCGCTTGACCGTCTCGCCGATGATGAAGCTGAAACCCTGACTTCTGCGCTCCTAGAACTCTGGGGAGCTTACAATTTTGATGCATCATTCCCTGATGGCATACCGGCTAAAATTCTTTATCCTCTCTTGCTGGATAAAATGCATGAACCGACGTTCATCACGGAGATAGGATGGACGACGCATGAATTTTGCAGCTATGAATGCGAGAACTGTCCATTTGGATTGGAATGGTGTATGTGCAAAGAAATTGGAGAGTAGCTAAACGGTGGTCTAATGCCTGACCGATGCCATGCCAAAGGCATCCCTTTGGGAAAGGCATCCCTTTGGGGTGGGCAGGCACTAACGACACCTCGTCCGAACGGTGGCCGGGCGGGCGAATTTTCATGAAAGAAGAAAGACACGAACTGTGAGAGTCGTTTGTTTTTCGTGTCTTTTCGTGTGGTTCGTGGATAAATCCCTTAAAGACCAAGTCAAAGTTTCATCAAACTGAGACACTACTCACTTTGGCCGCTACTTTTTCATCTCATTAAATTTGTCTATTGTCGCGGCAAGAATCTCCCGTGCCGTATCCACATCAACGCCAGCCATTTTGGCAAGTTTTTCCACATTGGGCTGCCTCCCTGCATTCATCTCCTTCATGGCCAATTGTAGAAAGTTATTGATTTTACCCAGCTCAGCTTCTTGCCCCGGACTCGACTTTTGCTCAAAAAGTTGCTCGTAAGGATTCATACGGATTTTCTTTTTCAGTATCTTTTTCATGGCCGTGAGCATTGTCATATGAACACGAACGTCTGGTTCTTCCGGTAGGAACACACCAAGTTCACTAAAACGCGATATCATCTGCGCATATCCCTGATCAGTAAGTGTACTGAGTAACAGGATTTTCTTCTTTTTATCAAAATACGCCTGAGCCATATGTGGAAATTCCCTCCATTCCTCAAATGTCAACTCATACACATTACCAGATTGTTTGACTTCAAAAAACCTGCGAGCTGCGCGCACATCAAAGTCCGGTACCGTGTGTTCGCCAAGAATGTGAAGAACGTCCATTCCCCTGGAAACAAATCGTGGAATTCCCGATGCGCTGAAAAGCATCATGTATGGTACAGGATTCTTGTCGAGGTCGGCAATCAGATCTTCTTCACTTGAGATTTTCGGGTTTATCTCGGACGCGTAGTAGAAGATATCGTCGGCATCAAAGGATTGGTACCAATTGATCATACTGAATGTTTGCCAGCATTCGCCATTGAAGAAGATGAGGTTGAACCAAAGTGACATAACACCTTCATGTTGAAGTGTCTGGCCGATCGCCGGTGAATACAACAGAAAATCCTCACCACTAAAGACATCGGTCATTTTAAAAAAATTTCCAGAAGGATTTCCGCGTATCTCACTGAAACAGAAACGCCACGGATGCGTACGTTGAAATTCCAGGAATGCCAGATCTTTCTCGTCATATGTCCTGATCGTTTTATCCCCGATATATTTCCTGATCAGGCCATTCGGTCTGAAAATCCTGTGTGCGAAGTATTGCGGCACGGCGCAACTCAACCAATCCTTACCAAGACTTACCATGATCTCGCTGTATGGATTAATTCTCCTGATAAAGTCCTTCTCCAGGTTCTCCCGGCTGGCGAAATCAAAGATGAAAGATTCGCTGATGATGCGATCACTCATTGCAGAGTGGTCATTGCAGGCAGATAATATACGATTGTAGTCAGTCATGGCAGATGGATGCATTGAATAAAGCTACAGTCCGCAAAGCTATATGAGAAAATAAGATAGTACAACGAATTTGTTTTACCTTGTCCACAGCAGCACACCCGGGACTTGACTTTTGTGACACACTCACTCAGTGCCTGATCTATTGCTGCAAAGGGCATTCTACCTGGACGCGTATTGTACTTATCCTTCGCACTATTGTAGAGAGGCCATATGCGTATACGATAAAGCAACTCCTTTTTCGAATTTCTTGCAAGGTTCAGCTACCAGAATGGGTGGGTCAATCCCGCCTTCTGCGGAACAAGTTATGGCCGGAATATCCACCTGGAGTAACTATTGACTTAATCAGAAGTCAGTTTTGGACCATTTTTGACGTCAACTCAAGGCTATTTCATGGATGAATGATCTCGCTTTAAAACAATTCTTAGGTCGGTCCTTCACAAATGATCAGAAACATCAAGCTTTGAATTGCCGTATCTGAATTATCAATCATCATGAATCATTCGTCCTCACTCATTCTTTCATTCAATTAAATTCCTAATTTGCACATCGGCGCCCTAACCCCACGTCGTTTATATCATGCCTGAAAAAGAGCACACATACAGTGAGTCTGGATGCGATCTACAATTCGCAACTAAATCCTACAATCAGTTTTCTTCATGAGCCGGGAGTGCGGAGATGTAGTCTCGCTCTGGACCTGGCGGAGATTTTCAAACCGGTACTCGTCGATCGAATGATCTTCAGTATGTGTAACCGCAATGAGCTGCGTGACGAGCATTTTGAGTTTATCGATGACGCCTGCTTTTTGTCGGAGCGCGGCAGAAAGGCATTTGTACGGGCATGGGAAGAACGACTGAATAAAACCATTCAGCATCGTACGCTAAACCAGCAGGTGAGCTATCGACATCTTGTGAGGCTTGATTGTTACAAACTTGCAAAACACCTCATCGGGATTGATAGTCAATATGAGCCCTTCAAGGCCTGGTGGTAGGAACCTCAGTCACACAGGTGACTGAATACCAAGTTTAATGTGTAAATTCAGTCGTCAAATTTTATTATCCTTTGAACCATCATGTGCCCAATGCACAAGACTGCTTAACTCAGCACACCATGAATGATCAGGGTGCTCGTGGCCGAAACTCAAATGTCCAGCTTTCACTTTGGGATATTGAGAGCTATACACCATTGACCGCAAAGGATGTGGAACAAGAGCTTATAATCCCGGACAGTCTTGATCCTACATGCATGCCAGCAGATGGCTTGTGGAGAAATGTAGATCTGATTCAGGGATATCAGCGAATGAATGACCTTCAGCTCGAGACGGCTATTCAATCCTTTGAAAAGGCACTAAACGGGCCGTCGGCAAATACGCAGGAAATTGAGCAGATGATCCTGATTTGTCGGGATTGGACAAATCATAAACTGCCAAAGACAACAACCCTAACCATATTGGAAGAGTGGCTGGTCGAATATCAAAACTATGCTTTCCCGTCTCATGTCCATACTTTTAAAAGAGCGTTGCTTCGACAATTTGCACGTAAAATCACACCGGATACCGAAGGCAGCCTTAACCTTGCGGAGGAGATCTTTGACGCACACCTCGACAATCAGGATTATCTGCATGCGGATGATTTCATTACAGAATTGATTTCAGTGGTACCAGATCAGAGATACCGGCTATATTACTTGATTGCTCAGGCGAAGTACTTAGCCGGCCGTGGTCATAATCTTGCAGATGAATATTATTGCATAGCAATGCTGCATGAGCCGGATCCCGGAATGATACCGAGGGTCATACCTGAGGAGCTGCGGGAGCTGATCAGAGAGCATGGCATGGCATTGGCTCCCGTGATCTATACCATTACCCGTATCCTGCCGGTTTATCGACTTGATAAACAAATGACAAAACGGGATGAAGAACATCTGCAAGCCATTGAAGCTTATATGTTACTACTGGAGACAGAGCAGGCAAGACAACAGAAGTCTATCCATAACTTAAAACTTCTTGGTCGACAATTCAGTGAGATGTTCCCAGGGGTATTTGCTGTATATCAGAGAATGGTCAGTGCTGAAAAAGCGCTAAAGTTAAAGTCATTTTTTATGGACAAGGTGTAGACCCGTGAAAATGCATCATTCTATTCATAGTCTAAGTGCAGAATGTACGTCATAGCCGTATACGATGTCGAAGCACGGAAAACGGTAAAGATGCTGAAGATCTGCCGGCGGTATCTGAGCAGTAATTGAGGAAGTCATTGGAATATCCGAGCTACTGATCACAGGTGTGCCATGGGATTTCCGGCGATTGATCGAATTAAATATCACCAATCATCCATGATTCATTAACCATCATCCCTTTGGGAGGTCTGACTGTCGGCACGGGCAGGCTCAAGGGCGCAGCATCATGCATGATTCATATAATCACCCCACCTCAAACTCCTCCACCATTCCACCACCCCACTCCCATGCCGTACGGATATCTATTGTCACTCCATAACGGACCTCCTGACCGGTTTCCTCTGCCGTGATAATGATCCCGGTACGGCTGTTCACAGCATTGCAGGCCCTGAGCAGACCCCGGATCTCACGTTCACGTGTATCCTGATCCCGGAGACTCCAACATACCTGTATCGGCAACGCTGAATCATCCGGAAGCTGTAATACAAAATCGCATTCGCCGGAAGCGTCTTTGTAGTAAAAGATCGTGTCCGTATGAATATTTCCATAGATCCTGTAGAGTTGCCAGAAGACCATGTTTTCCAGCAACGCCCCAAAGTTGGATGAAAAACCTGCTGTCACTGCGTTGAGCAGGCCATTATCAATAAAATAGGCTTTCTTGTCAGAGTTCTCCCGTCGCACGGGTGATGGGTCATAGCGACTGATGCGTTTGAAGAGATAGATTGCCTCGGCAAGGTCCGCCATCTCGTACAGTTTGTCTTTGCTTACTTTATATCCCTGGCTTTTCAGTTCATTGTAAATTTTATTGAGCGCCAGTGTTTTTCCGGTATTGGCGGCAATCCGGTGCAACACATAGCGTAGATATCTGTACGAAGCAGGCTGATAACGATCCAGGATATCACGGTACAGCATCGTGTTAAAATATTCCTGCAGCATTGACCTTCGCGCATGTTCATGGGAAAGTACTACTTCAGGGAATCCACCCTGGACCAGGTAATCACGAAATGCAGCTAGTACTACAGCCCTCCTCCCTGCGCCGGAAGTCCGGAACGGAATGTCCCGAAACGCCAGGTATTCGGTAAAAGAAAGTGGCAACAATTCAACCGCCAGGCCCCGGCCACGCAGTACCGATGCCACTTCCGTATGAAGGGTACGACTATTGCTGCCAGTAATGACAAGGTGCCGACTGACCTGTTCATAGATCCGGTTTACAAAATATTCCCAATGATTCAGATACTGAATCTCATCCAAAAAGAAATATACATCCTTCAGTCCGGTACGATGCGGATAGAGCTCGCGAAATGCCTGTAGGATGATATCGGGATCAAAGTCGTCCGCTCTGAGCCGTTCGTCCTCCAAAGGCACATAGCAGATACGATCCCATAATGTGCCTTGATCTATCAGGCCTGAGATAGCGAGTCGAAGTAAGGATGACTTCCCTGCACGACGGGGTCCGACGATCGTCTGCACTTTAGGTACGGTCATATCCAACATCAGAGACCTAGTCCTGATATTCTCCTTCAGGCGGTCCTGCTGATCGATCAGAATATCCTTTATCAAGTCTTTCATTCGACGCAATATACAATTTCCTTTTAAAAAGGAAATTTAATTACTTGAACGTACTTTTAAAAAGGAAATTTATCCGATTTGACTCTTTGGCTTTTGAATTGCAACAACCACTGTTAGTGGCGTGCGGCATAGTAAATCATCAGGAAGTCATCGACCACCGCCATGGACACACTTCCCGGTGCTTTTCGCATATCGCCAGCAGCTCCTTAAAGTCTGTCATTCGGAAAACATGTTTAACAAAGTTGAAGTCTTCATTTTTTATAATGTTCTCAATGATGAACCATGAGTGATGAACCGTGAACGATGAGTGAAATCAGGTATTGTTTAACGCCTGTCATTCATCAATCATCTTCACAATCTCGTCCACAATCAGCTCCTCATGCGTCCACAGCATAAAATGTCCTTCCTCTTTCAGAACTATTTCTGAGACAGAGCTCGCGTTCTTCAGTACGCGTTTCCCGAAGTCTACATTCTCTACAGGCACCAGTTGGTCCTGATCACCATGGATGAATGTGACTGGACAACATACCCGATCCCAGAGCGGCAGACATGCCTCCAGATCTTTTTTCAATGGCGCAAGTTCCTTGTTACTAATCAGGAATGCATGTGGCATCGCGACACGAATCATAGGAAACTCGAGCAACGGGCGCCACCATGACGAAGGCTCGAGCGCGGGATCAATAGGCGCCGCTACCATCACAAGACCATGCACGACTTCAGGATGATCCATTGCAAGTCGGGCCATGATGCTGCAGCCAAGCGAATGTCCAACAAAGATGTTTCGCCCTGCTCCGATGTGTTTCACGAAAGCATAGAGTTGTTCGCTTTGTTCGATAAGAGACAGATCAGATTGCCCTCGCTCTGAATTTCCATATCCAAGCCTGTCGTAGGTATACAGCGAAGCATGTGCCTGCAGATGTTCATCCAGGAGATATCCGGTGTATGCATCAAGACTTCCGGGTGACCCGTGTACAAAAATCACTGCGATTGAATCCTTGCGATCAGGAGTATGGATACCAGCATATGAAATTGAGCCTACTGTATACTCCGCGATACCTATTATAGCACGATCACCGGCGGAAGCACGCAGAAGTGTGAGGATCGTTTCATCACTCCGTCGCATCTCAAGCAGTCCAAAGACATTTGCGATGATACCAAGTATATAGAGTGCTACGAGAAGTGCTGCAAATATCAACAGGAGAATCTGTACAGCCTTATTTATCATTTTTTTGCACCCATTTGTTGAGTGTGTGTAGTTCCTTTTCAATCCAGTCATGTACCATGTTCATAAGCAACTCTCCATCCGAGTGCATCATTGCAGGGCCAATCGACAGATGGATATTTATTCTTCGCTTACCAAAGGTCTGAAAGAAATGCCTGAGAAATGTATCATCGCCGATCCATGCATCCTCCGGATCCTCATATTCGATAGCAAGGGGGATGACAGGAATGCCGAGCTCAGCAGCGAGCTGGAAGGTACGCGGTCTGAAGGGCAGAAACCCCGGAGCCCTTGTCGTCGTCCCTTCCGGAAACACAAGGATTGAAACTCCGTCTTTTAATAAGGATTCCATTGCCAGAAGTGTATTGCTGCGACTCTGCTTGTCATCACGTTTCACAAAGACCACTCCTGTGATGGTGATGCCCTTCCCGATCAAGGGCCATCCTGCTACCTCTGATTTTGATATAACGACGCTCTCCGCATAGCGTGAGGCGATCACCGGATCAATGTAAGAGCGATGATTGCCGACATAGATTACCGGCTTCCTGGTCAGATTTTCCAAGCCGTATAATTTTATCCGAATCCCAACGAAGGGCAGCATCATTTTATGCCATTTCCTGCGCCAGAGAATACCCGCTGGTAGGGATTCTTTTGCCTCGTGTTTTACAATGTAGAACCCTATGATCCAAAGGATGGTATATCCTGTAAATCCAAACAACCGATACAGTGCTCTGAATGTGGAGACCAGCTTGTTCACCAGCTTTTGCTCAGGTTTTCGATTGTCTCAGTCCGGATATTCTGTAAATCAAGAAGCATGAGTCCGTCGAGTGCATCGTTGAAATTCGGATCGAGATTGAATCCGATGAAGCGCGCATTCTGACGGATATATTGTTTCAACAACACAGGCAGACGAAAATAATCAGGTTCGATATGTTCAAGAAAATTTTCGAGTGCATCGATGTCGGGTAGTTCTTTCAACGCTCCTTGCAGATTAGCATCCTGTAAAGGCTCTGAAAAAGGTTTACGAGGTGTAATAAAGCGTGCATTTTCTTCATCGTAATATTTCTCTTTCACGAATGCGACGATCAGGCTTTTGGACAGGTCAGAATAAAACTTACTGATAGAAACGGGACCAATGAGATAACGACACGACGCACGACGCAACAGAAAGAACAGAATCCCTTTCCACAAGAGAAATAACGGCAGACGCTTCTTCTGATATTCAGATAAGACAAACGAACGACCCAGTTCAATACTCTGCTTCAAAACTCCACTAAAGGCTTCATCAATCTTAAACAGACTGTTGATATAAAATCCATCTATCCCTTTTGAGGCATAAATGACTTCGCCGTCACCGATGCGATATCCTCCCACAATGCGTTGCGCCTTTTTGTCCCAGATAAAGAGATGCCAGTAATATTCATCATATGCATCAAGGTCGCGGGCATGACCTGTGCCCTCCCCGACTCCCCTGAACGTCATCTCTCGCAATCTACCGATCTCCTGCAGCGCCTGAGGAATCTGTGCAGCTCTGGCAACATTCACTGAAAAGTCACCTTGTGTCACGAGGCATTGATCATGTGGAAGCGATTCAACCTCCGAGCTAATCATCTGTGCATCGCCGGCAGGAGCAACAGAGTGCGTAAATGTTGTAGGGGCGGAAGTCAGCATGCTTTGTTGTTATCTTGTGGCGGAAAGTAGAGTTATTCTCATTCAATCTACGCTATGTACAAAACCATTGCAAAGTTAGTTCTCACTTTTATAGCGAGTCTGCTTTTTACAGTTGCAATGTCAGGACAAGGTAAAACTTTGAAAATCGGTGTTGAACTACAGGGATATCCTACCGGGGTGATACCGGGATTGCGGACAGATATGTATTTCAACGACGCTTCCAAATTACATTTACGCATCGGGTACAACATCGTACGCCATGGTGATGCGGGGGAACATGATGATGAGCGTGGGGGGGGTGCTGGGCTCACAATTGGATACGACATCCTTCCTTTTGTATCGCATCGCTGGACATTCGGAATACGATCAGATCTGTGGTTCAATGAAATTGATTGGTACGATAGAGGTATTCAACTCCCAAACGTCACCGGCACGACGAATGTCACTGTTTTTCAACCAACAGTACAGGCCGGTTATCGGATACCATTTGGGGAGGAGGTGGAGTTACTTCCCACTGTTGCATTCGGCTATGAGTTTAATATTAAGACCGTTGGTGCCGCAGTTGGGCATGGGCCTATTATGCTCGCGGGTTTTGTATTAAGCTATGAGTTGTAAGAAGGCTGTTCGCCGTTGGCTGTTAGCTGTTCGCCGTCTTCGACTGCCGAAGCTTCAGCGAAGGCATGTTAGCCATTGGCCGTTAGCCAGATAGCTTCAAATCTTTCGTAAAGCAAAACACAAGTGTTTAGTTCAGATCCGGGCATTAGTTTCGCCTCATCGGGGCTATCTCACATCCCCACATTCTTGCACTTGCGCTTGAGTTTTCTTCTCTCACCCTCTCATCTTCTCACCTTCTCACTACTCAGGTCCATTGACATAGTTAAACACAAACGCAGCGACGGCGCCTGCGACAAATGAAGCAACAAGATAAATCCAAATGCTGCTCCACGAAATGATTTGTGCAGTGCAGACGCCGGCAGCGACGGCGGGATTAAAGACTCCGCCTGAGATATCTCCGAAAACATAGATTGAACCCATCAACGCACCACCGATCGCAATACCATAAAATGGATTACCTGCGGTCCCTTTCGCGGTATAGACATGCAGGAAGACATAGCAGAAAATAAATGTACCCAGGAATTCCGCGAGCAACACTGGTCCTGCCAGGGGGACCAGAGCTTCGCCTGCGATCATTCCGGTACTGCGCAATAAATAGCCACTTAACAACGCAGCGACCACGGCGCCAACCCCCTGGGCAAAAATATAGGGCGGAAGTTCTCCCAGGGCAAGTTTCCCACGCAAATAGATTGCTACAGACACAGCAGGATTGAAATGAGCGCCCGAGATATGACCGCCGGCATACACCATCACCATCAACATTACCCCAATCGCGAGGGGTGCCCAATTTTCCAAACCTCCTATGACTGTCATGCAGATCGTGAGAACAAGAAAGAAGGTCCCGATGAATTCGACTATGTACTTTTTCATTTTCATAGCTTTCCGTTGTTTTTGCGATTCAAATATGTGAATTTGCTGCCAACCACAGAACACGAAATGTACATGCGCCGCTGCTTCGACCTTGCGCGTCGAGGTGCAGGCACCGTTTCGCCAAACCCATTGGTCGGTTCGGTGGTCGTCAATGAAGGCCATGTAATTGGAGAAGGATACCACAAGCAATACGGCGGAGCACATGCAGAACGAGGGGCCATTCATGCGGTTGTTGAAGCAGACCGTCCTTTTTTGCCGAAAAGCAGGCTGTATGTCTCACTGGAGCCGTGTTGTCATCATGGCAAGACACCTCCATGCACAGATTTGATTTTAGCATCAGGCATCCGTGAAGTATATATCAGTATGCATGATCCCAATCCAATGGTCGGCGGCAAGGGTATGCAACTCTTGCGCAATCATGGTGTCGCCGTATACGACAATATTCTTGCCGCAGAAGGGAAGGAATTGATTCGTTTTTTCCTGACATCTATGACGAAGCAAAGACCGCATATCATCCTGAAGATCGTGCAATCCCGCGATGGATATATCGGCAAACCCGATAAGCAAGTCTGGCTGAGCAATGATTATGAACGTGTGATGGTGCACAAGCTCCGCAGCGAAGTAGATGCGATCATGGTAGGAACCAATACTGCGGTTATCGATAATCCGGAACTGACGACACGTTTTTATCCCGGACGAAGCCCTGTGCGTGTTCTAGTTGACAAAACAGGTCGCATACCACGCACCCATCACATATTTGATGGAAGCGCTCCAACTTGGATTTTCACAGGACAAGCCAAAGACAGCGGCTTTTCAAACAATATCGAAACAGTTCAATGCACATTCGACGATACTGTACTTGATAGAATTCTTGCAGAACTTTATACCAGAAGAATTCAATCCTTACTTGTCGAAGGCGGAGCCCGGATGATCACTTCCTTTCTCGAAAAGCAGCTCTGGGATGAGGCACTCGTTGTGCGAACTCCCAAGATTCTTGGAAGCGGGGTAAAAGCACCTTTAATAGAAGGAAGCCTGAAATGGCGGTATGAGATGGCAGGTGATGAGGTGTTGGCGATAGTACCTTGAAGAGGCTATTGGCTGTTGGCTATTTGAAGAAATGTGGAGGTGTGGAGGTGTAAATGAAGTAGACTTAGTGGCAGCAAAACCCATAAACCTATAAACTCATCAACCTTATTTCACAATGACGTCTTTAATAAACTCTTCCCCTAACATCCCATTGATCTTCTCTTTTATTTTGTCCCGCATAAAGTGCAGTTCTTCGCGTAATGCCGAGGAGGAAATTTTGATGGTGAGTGTGCCATCTTTCACGCGAAGAGATCTCGTCTCGCGATTAATCCATACACCCATTACATCCTGCCAGGTTTGTTCAATTTTTTTCTGGTAGAGTTTGGGCTTGAATTTAGGATCCTGGACAAGTGCACTCAGGATTTCCCCAATCTTCTGATCATTCTTCCGCATAGTCATCTGGTCACAAATTACTCTTTCTTCTCCTGTCATCTTTTTGCTGTGATGACAGGATTGCGCCATCACGAATTTCCAGTACGTGTGCATCATTCCCTGATTGTGTGATCAATCGTTGGACGCGGGCCGGAGAAGCATCTGAGATAAAAATCTGGCTTGTCGTAAAGGTGGTGAGAAGTGCAATCAGATTCTGTGCACGTTGTTCATCGAGGCGATCAAAGATGTCATCGAGAAGCAGGATCGGGTGAGTACCTGTCTTGCGTTTGAGATATTCTGACTGTGCAAGATGCAATGCGACAAGCAACGACTTAATCTGTCCTTGTGAACCAAACCGCTTCACCGGGCGATGATCGAGCAGAATTTCAAGATCATCGCGATGCACACCTTTCGTCGTACGGCCATTTTGCAGATCTGCTTCAAGACTTGCGGCTGCAAGAGTATCGAGGTCATGATCTTCAAGATGAGAATGGTATTGCAGTGCAGGTACTTCTCGCGAGCCACATAATAGATCATAATACGAGATGACATCCGGTAGTAATTCTCTTACTAATACATCCCTTCTTTGGTATATCAACTTTGCTGCATCCGCCATCGAAATACTGTAGGTCAAGAGCAATGTGTGATCAGCCCGATACCCACTTGTCCGTAGTAACGCATTGCGCTGGGCAAGGAATTTATTGTACCTCTGGAGATTTTCAAGGTAGTCCCTGTCTGCCTGGCAAAGAGCAACGTCCATAAACTGACGTCTTGCTGCACTCCCGCCCTGGATCAATACAATATCTTCCGGAGAAAGCATGATCACAGGAAGGAATCCGATATACGCACTCAACCGATCAATCATTTTCCCATCTATCAGAATATCTTTTACTTCGCGCGGCCTGACCTTCATACAGATCGAATGATCATGATCATCCAGGCGGGCTTGTGCTTCAAGTCTAAAAAAGGGATGATCAAACTGAACCGTATCCCGATCGAGTGGAGTGCTATGACTCTTTGCCATACAGAGATAGTGGATGGCATCGAGGAGATTAGTTTTTCCCATGCCGTTTCGTCCGACAAGAAAATTGAGGCCTGGAGCAAGGCTGACTGATTCATCAGTGTAATTCTTGTAGTGGTGCAGAGACAGCGATGTGATCAAGGTAGCTAAGACAATTGATTTTCGGGAAAGGTAGCGTGGATCATTTACATTCGCATTTATCAGTACTTAACCGCCATATTTTCATCCCAGTAGGAGATCACCCAGAGGGCTCGTAAGCCACGAGATACCTGAAAACGACGTCCGTCCCTTTGGTTCGGGATGGCTCAACAGGGCACGTCCTCCCGAGAAACGACGTCCGCCCTTTTGTTCGGACAAGTTTTACAAATTCCTCTCATGAAACGACGTCCGCCCTTTTGTTCGGACAAGTTCTACAAGTTCCTCCCATGAAACGACGTTTTACAAGTTCCTCCCGTGAAACGACGTTTTACAAGTTCCTCCCATGAAACGACGTTTTACAAGTTCCTCCCATGAAACGACGTTTTACAAGTTCCTCCCAATGAAACGACGTTTTACAAGTTCCTCTCATGAAACGACGTTTTACAAGTTCCTCTCATGAAACGACGTTTTACAAGTTCCTCCCCATGAAACGACGTTTTACAAGTTCTTCCCATGAAACGATGTCCGCCCTTTTGTTCGGGATGGCTCAACAGGGCACGCCCGCCCATGACTGCCAGGGCTTGCCTGCTTTGACAGATGGTCAGACGTGTCGTTTGTGCCTGTCTGCCCCAAAGGGATGCCTACGGCACCGAACAGGCGGGGAAAACAATCAAAATGAGACACTACTCCAAATACGACTCTTGCCCCAAAGAATCCGGATCACCCTATCTTTGGCATTCTCTTTGACTGATTCGTAAAATTCTCAAGATACATGGCTGAAGCAGCGATGAAACGGACTACCCAGAAAAGTACTCAGGAAAATGGCTCACAGACCATCGGGCACTATCTCTCCTGGTATGAGACGATGTTACGTATCCGGCGTTTTGAGGAGAGGACGCTTATGATGTACTCACAAAACAAGATTCGGGGTTTCCTCCATGTCTACATTGGCCAGGAAGCTATCGCAGCCGCGATGACGACCGCGATTCGTCCAGATGATCCCGTAGTAACTGCGTACAGACAGCATGGAACTGCGATCAGCAGAGGCCTCGATACGAAAGGTTGCATGGCCGAACTCTTCGGCAAGCGCACTGGCGTGAATAAAG
>DATDQA010000016.1:0-6377 GCA_035292505.1 Saprospiraceae bacterium
GTGTTTATCAACCAATAGATTATCTCATAGAAGAGGACACAGTACTCAACCCTGACTTATTGATTGTCTGCAAGCCCATTGCAAAGAAATTCCTTGACTTTCCTCCTGTTCTTGTTGCAGAAATCCTGTCCCCATCCACTGCTCTGAAGGATCGTCATACAAAATATGCATTGTATCAAAAAGAAGGCGTGAAATACTATCTGATCATAGATCCGGATGAAAAACTCATCGAGAAATACGTCCTCTCGGCAGAGAATGAGTACGTCAAACAGGAGCATCTTTCGACATTCCAATTGACTGATCACTGTGCTATCCAGGTGGAGATGTCGGCGATCTGGGAGTAGTATCTGGCAGTAATATTCATCACTGTCATTGCATGCTTTGAGCTGCCTCGGTCATGTGCCCAAGTCCGACTTCCGACCAGAGATGATCCCCAGCTCTGCTTTTTAGGTACTTTTACCCAACAATTTTTTCAATTCATCAGCAAACACTCCGTCACGCTATGTCCGGGTTTTCTGTCTTCACAGAGAATTCTTTGCTAAAACAACTGGCCATGTGCAGAATCATTACCCTTGTACTTATTGGGTTCACAGTGTTGACTGGTTGTAAGTACAAGAGTGACAGCGGCGCCTTACAATCAGAAGCACAAACCGAACCGCGCGGCGCCGGGAATCTCGCTTATCGTTGGGCCAAAGTCGCCCTTGCAGCTACCGCAAACAATACTGACCTCTTCAAACCCAGGCCTACCGTGACTTCGCGCTATCTGGCGCTGATCCATATCGCCGCTTTCGATGCATGGTCCCGCTATGATGCCAGTGCAGTACCTGTGTATCTCACCGGAGTTGAAAGACGTCCTGCTGAAGATTACTCTTTGAAAAACAAGGAGACAGCCATCAGCTATGCTTTCTATCATGTGATGCGCGAATATTATTATACAGACTCGACGATGTTTCTCGATTTTATGGTCTCACTGGGCCTCGATCCGAATAATACTTCGATAGATCCTGCTTCACCTATAGGCATCGGCAATCTCGCTGCACGTGCAGTGATTGAAGCAAGGAGAAAAGACGGATCAAACCAATATGGTGATGAGCCTGGTTCAAACGGAGAGCCATACTTTGACTATACAAACTATCAGCCGGTGAATACACCGGATAAGTGTGCGTACGTCGACAGATGGCAACCCAAATACTTTGCGGATGGTAAGGGTGGTCGATTTGCTCCATCTTGTCTGACTCCGCATTGGCCGAAAGTGAAGCCTATTGCTCTGAAGACCCCTGACCAGTTGCGTCCGCCGCCACCACCCAAAGTTGGTTCAGAACAAATGGATCAGGAAGTAAAAGAACTGGTAGACATGCAGGCCAATCTGACGTATGAGCAAAAAGCGCTCGTTGAGTTTATGCGCGATGGACCAAGGTCGGTACAACAGGCAGGACACTGGTTGATCTTTGCACAATACATTTCTGTACGCGACAGTCACAACCTCGATGAGGATATTAAGATGTATTTCCTGAATCAATGTGCGGCGATGGATGCCTTCATTGCTGCCTGGGAGGCGAAGATGTATTATGACAATGCGCGACCATATGCCCTCGTACATCATTATTATAAAGACAAAATCATTAAAGGCTGGGCAAGTCCAGAGAAAGGGACGGTGAAGATGAAGGGAAAGGAATGGAGGCCGTATTCGCCGGATACGTTTCTCTGTCCACCGTTTCCTGCATACGTATCTGGACACAGTTGTGTGAGTGGTGCCTGCTCGAGAGCATTGCAATTGTATACCGGAAGCGATATGTTTGGTCAGGAAGTAAAGCTTGTGCCAGGGGCGTTGACAGAGTTACCGGAAAATTTTGGTGACACGATTACAATGAAGTTTCCCACCCTTACACAGACCGCGGAGATGGCAGGTATCTCGCGGGTACTTGGCGGGTATCATGTTCAGGCAGACAATATTGCTGGCCTTGAGCTTGGCCGCAATGTGGCGCAGGTCGTTTGGGAGATGTATAAGAAACACGTTGGCATGTAAGATCAGCGAGCGTGGGAATGCCTCTCCTTCGGATTTCTGCCGTTACTTCATTAGGCCAGATATTGTAACCAACTAAATTGCCCAGAACAATAGACAAAATCGGGTTTCTGTTGATCTATATCGCGAAGTACTGCTTCCAGTGCTGGAAGGTTTGTATGAATATCTGAGAAGAATGCAATTCTCATTTCCGCGAGTTATAGTGTTGGGTAATATTTTTTCCTGAGCCAGAAGGCTACACGCACAAGTAAGATCAATGCCGGCACTTCTACCAGGGGACCAATGACGCCTGCAAAGGCCTGGTCAGAATTGAGACCAAATACCGCAATCGCTACTGCAATGGCGAGTTCAAAATTGTTTCCAGCAGCAGTAAATGCAATAGAAGCATTCTTATCATATTCTGCACCCATCGTTTTGCTTACGAAAAAGGCGATCAAAAACATGACTGTAAAGTACACCACCAGGGGAATTGCAATCCGGATCACATCAAGCGGAATCTGGACAATCAACTCTCCCTTTAATGAAAACATCACCACAATGGTAAAGAGTAAGGCGATCAATGTGAGTGGTGAAATCGTCGGAATGAATTTGTCCCGATACCATTCCTCGCCTTTTACTTTTACTAAAATGATACGGCTCAATAATCCCGCAAGAAAAGGGATACCCAGATAGATTGCCACGCTCTCTGCAATCGTGGCGATGGAGATATCTACAATTGCTCCTTCAAATCCGAACAAAGGAGGTAATCTGGTAATGAACAACCATGCAAAAAAACTATATCCAAACACCTGGAAAATACTGTTGAGCGCAACCAGGCCTGCTCCATATTCGCTGCTCCCTTCTGCCAGATCATTCCACACCAATACCATGGCGATGCATCTTGCCAGCCCGATCAATATGAGACCTACCATATATCCCGGATACTCCCGGAGAAAAATCATCGCCAGGGCAAACATCAATACCGGACCTATGATCCAGTTCAGGATGAGTGAAATCGAAAGGACCTTGACGTCGCTGAATACTTTGGGCAACAGCCGATAATTCACTTTGGCCAGTGGAGGATACATCATCAGTATCAGGCCGATCGCGATCGGGATATTTGTCGTACCCCGGTTGAATGTGTTGATGATATCTGCACTGGCAGGAAATACATAACCAATGCCCACCCCTATCGCCATCGCGAGGAATATCCAGAGCGTGAGATATTGATTCAGAAAGCTGAGTTTTTTCTTCTGTGGCATAGGTGCTAATCAGCAGCAATTGTTTTGGACAGGATTGTATTGACCGAAGAGATCTTCAAACAGGGACTTGATCTCACTCCACCGTACAGGATTGATGCAGTAGTTCACCCGGGAGCCATCGATGGTTCCCTGGATGATCCCGATGTCCTTGAGTTCTCTCAAGTGCTGACTGATCGTAGGTTGCGCTAGGCCCAGTTCCTGCACCAGATCCCCGTTGATACAGGCATTGGTCTTCAGCAAGTATTGAATGATGGCCACACGTGCAGGATGGTCAAAGGCTTTTGCGGCAGAGGCTATTGTATTCTGCGTCTTTGAAAAGAGCGCTGCTTTCGTAACTCCCATATCGATATTAATAATGATATCGCAATATTACGATATGATCAGAGATTTGGATACAACCATTTCGTTATGGTGACAATACGGCGCATACCCGGTTTCGCCCCCTGCAATGAATTTTGAAATACCCGTTCATAATTGACACCCCGTAGTATATCTTACGGGCATGAATCATTTTATCGCAGAGCTCATCGGGACATGCATCCTGATCCTTCTTGGAGATGGTGCAGTGGCGGGCGTACTTCTGAAAAAATCCAAAGCAGAAAATGGCGGTTGGATAGTCATCACAGTAGGTTGGGCGCTTGCTGTAACGATGGCCATTTATGCCGTTGGGAATATCAGCGGTGCACATATCAATCCTGCCGTGACCTTATCTCTTGCTGTCAACGGAGATTTTCCGTGGAGTGATGTGCCTATCTATATCGCCGGGCAATTCGCCGGTGCGTTTCTCGGCGCGTGTCTTGTTTATCTCTATTATCTGCCGCATTGGAAGGCAACAGAGAATGCAGATGCCAAGCTTGCGATATTTTGTACGGGTCCCGCTATTCGTCACACTCCAGGCAATTTCATCAGTGAATTTCTGGGAACCTTCGTCTTGATCTTCGGATTACTGATGATCGGCGCAAATGAATTTACGCAAGGATTGAATCCACTTGTTGTGGGTTTGTTGATTCTTGCCATCGGTACTTCGCTCGGAGGAACAACCGGATATGCAATCAATCCGGCACGTGATCTGGGTCCTCGTATTGCGCATGCGGTCTTGCCGATTCCCGGCAAACGGGATGCGGACTGGGGTTATGCATGGATACCGGTGGTTGGGCCGGTGGCTGGTGGGATTTGTGGGGCGTTGGTACATGGGGTGCTGTTTTAAAAAGCTGTTGGCTTTTCGCTGTTAGCTATTGGCTGTTAGTTTCTAATATATATCTGGCGAAATACCCTATGAACTTCTGAATCGCACGGTATTAAACGTATTTTTACGTCATAAAACGCAATTAATAGTTGCAAATGTGATTTTTGCGTTGTACCTTTGATGATATGAAAAGAGCGAAACAAAGTACGATCCCTCCCCTGACAAAGGCCGAAGAGGAGATCATGCACTATGTCTGGCAGCTTGGACGCTGCACGGTGACGGATATCCTGGAAAAATTAGGTAAACCTAGGCCTCCGCATTCCACAATTTCTTCCATCGTGCGCATCCTGGAGAAAAAGGGTTACGTAGATCATAAAGCATACGGACGAACACATGAATATTTCCCAAAAGTGACAAAAGAGGGTGTCCTTCGGAACAGGCTGAAAAATCTGGTCACGCAATACTTCGAAGGTTCACCCAATGCGCTTGTCAATTTCCTTGTGAAGGAAAAAGACCTCAGCCCGGCAGATCTTAAAGAGCTCGTCAAAAAAACCGACTTGAAATAATAGTACTTCATCATCATTCCTAATCAATGGATCATTAATCATTCAATCGACTCCAATGTTCGCTTATCTACTTCAGGTCACTCTTTGCCTCGCAGTCTTTTATGGACCTTATGCGGCATTCCTTCGCAAGGAAACATTTTTTGCGATCAACAGATGGTACCTGCTTGGCACACTTGGACTAAGCGTATGTGCACCTCTGCTGTTATTGTTACCTGAAGATTTCTTTTTTACGAAGCACAACTCAACATTGATGTATACTCTGGAGCCGATTACAGTGGGTATTCAGGAGGTACGCAACAGCCTGACACCATCGGCGTCTGATTCCATATGGATGATCATTGCTCTGAGCGTCTACTGGATTGGCGTAATACTGCTTGTCTTTCGCTTTGCAATGAATCTACGCTCCATCTTGAAACTGTATCAGCATGGTGAACATGTCAAAGGACGACATCGCATTATCTATTCAAGTCATCCCCATCAGCCATTTTCTTTCTTTCATTGGATTTTTCTTTCCAAAGACCATGGACTCAATCCAGAAGAGCTTGAGGAAGTCCTCACACACGAGTCAGTACATGCAGCGGCATGGCACAGTTTGGATGTTCTGTTCACAGAGCTTGCGCGCACGATTCTATGGCCAAGTCCTTTAATCTATCTCTATCATAAATCCCTGCGCCGTGTGCATGAATATCTCGCAGATGCAGAAGTATTGAGGCATTCTACTCTGAAAAACTACGGACAACTCCTGTTCTCACAGGCCACATCAGGAATACAATTTGCACTCGTCCATCATTTTTTTCAGTCACACCTCAAAAACAGAATTTTCATGATGACTAAACACAAATCCAATCGCATTGCCCTTGTTAAATATGTGAGTTTGTTGCCCATTGCAATATTGATCATGGCGATCTTTGCCTTTAGAGATAGTGCTGATCGTGCTTCACAATACGACATATCCGGATGGTTTGTTCATGATTCGATTCCCAGTCAGGTGTATAAGGTTGTAGATGAAATGCCGCGCTTCCCTGGCTGTGAAGATTCAGGACTGATAAGTGAAGAATTAAATCAATGTGCATTGCAAAAAATGCTGGAGCATGTGTACGCACAGATCAAATACCCCAAAGAAGCCCGCGACTTGGGTGTTTCGGGTAGAGTGATCGTCCAGTTTGTTGTTCGCAAGGACGGAAGTGTATCGGATGTTCAGGTGATCAAATCTATTGGTCATGGTACTGATGAAGTGGTATTGGAAGTGGTAAAGTCCATGCCCAGATGGCGTCCTGGAATTAACGAGGGCAAGGTTGTCGATGTAGAGTTTACTTTACCGATTGCCTTTAAGTTAGATGGGCAAGCGAACCAGGAAATGA
>DATDQA010000017.1:0-12115 GCA_035292505.1 Saprospiraceae bacterium
TGTCATCTGCTCTCCATCCTGAGGTTCAAGGAACAAATCCAAGATGTACGTGGTTATCCCACCTGACTGAATAAGTTCATTCAGGTTTTCAAGCATTTCGTTGTAATCATCACCCAGATTCAGGTCTGCAGGATCAATGATTAATTCTCCATTCACAAACAGATCTTCTATAGAGAACACAGTTGTGACCTGGCTACTGTCTTCTGCTATTTTAATGTCAATAAACTCCGCCTCATGCTCGTCATCCGGATTCACAATAAAGCCCACGTCGACGACAAATATCTCCTCGAAGGTTGCGGCTTCAGGCATTTCTTCCCTTGCAAGCGCTATCAGATCTTCCTGGCTGAAGGTCAATTTTTGGAGAAGAGGTCCCAGGCCGAGCAGTTTGTAATTAAAGCCTTTGTTGAATTGACCGACGAATTGCATGTTCTTCTCTTCCAGGATCAGATTGTCTGATTGACAGGAATACATAGCCATGCCTATCATGGCAGACATCAGAATGCATTTTCCTTTGATCATAGATTATTGACTCAATTTTAGGTACTCCAATTTTAAATCTTGTTCTTTTTGCTTGACCAAAAAAAAACCAACGCCAAAGGCATGCCCTTGGCAAAAGTCAAGGCTATGAATGCTTGTCTAACAGCGCGTAGGCTTGCTCTTTCCCGACGGTTACCGTCGGGACGATCAGAGTCTCTACCTGGTAGAGACGACCAACGCCTTTCCTTTAGTCCGAATTTAGTTGCGCCTCACTTCGCTGATCGCTTCAAGCCCACCCCCGCCAACTCGCTGTGCCAAAGGCATCCCTTTGGGGTAAGACAACCCTTCATGGCCATTTTCCCATCCATTTGAGCCCCAATTCCACTGCTGGGACTAGCGCACACAATTCAAATTCTCGACAGTTATTCTTTCAGTATAGTGATCAAAATGATCTTTTACAACAAATAAAAAGTGCATACCATTATAAACCAAAAGTAGCTAGAGAATTATAACAGATTTATTAGGTGCCAGAGCTTAAGTTATTGATTTGGGCTCAAACAACTAAAACAACTCATGCGAAGACTGAAAGGGCAGGGTAAGAGTGCCTCCTTCGCTTAAGTTTCGGCGGCCGAAGAAATCCATCGATAGAAACTGTGTCTCCCCTCTCTCTTTTTAAGAGAGGAGCTGTCTGACGACTCCGACAGTCGTGTCAGACTCGTCGGAGGGGTGAGTTAACGCTTTTCTTCAACATGAAAACGTCCGAAATATCAATCATCGTATTTCAACAAGGCGAAAACGTCCTTCCATCATAAATCCGTGCTGTGACATGAAGAAGTCAAAATGTAGAATGTAAAATGTAAAAGTCCAAAGTGAAGAGAAAACGCACTTCGAATTTCGATTTGTCCAGACGGACTATGGGGACATTGGATTTATTCAGTTCCTTGATGTTCATTTTTCAAATTTACAATTATCCGGCAACGACTTCATCACAATTTCCTGTACGAGGTTATAATAACCACTAACGAAATTTTCAATTAATCGCATACCTTCCTCAATACTGAGCTTACTTTTTGAAAGGTCGAGGCATCCTTGCAGGGATGTCGATCCGATTCCGCCTCCCCAATACACTGCATGTTCCTCAATTATTTCAATAAATCGATCCGTCATCACTGTCTGTTCCATGAATGTTAATTCGCGGGCAAACGATATGGCGAATTCGATCTCTAAAGTGTCGAGTTCAAGTTCGGCATGCCGGATGATTGATGTATGCATCAGGAATTGAAATGTATGCGCCGTTGTTAAGTGATTGAGTGCGCAGAAAAGTACTTTTTTGACGCCCCTTCAGGGCTTAGTTGAGATTCCACCTTTCTTGCATTGGGCAAAGCCCAATGCAAAGGTATCGCTGCTCTTCAGGCAGAAGACACGCTGTTATTGATCTTGTTGCCTCTGCCTCGCCGGCAGGCAGGCTTCAGGCAACTAGAGTATGGCTGTATTCCCTTTGACTTTTACATTTTGCATTTTACATTTTGACTTCTTTTCTTCCTCATTCGTACCCCTCCACCATCACCAAAAATTCCCCCGCTCCCATTGTCAATCCCCCCGTCTTCGAGTACAACACCTTCAGATTCTCGTCGATCACCAGTGTTTTAGGAAGCGCAGAGATCCCGATGTCTGAATTACTGGCATCAAGTTTAACGAAAGGCATCGTATAAGGAACTTTTGCTTTGAATGCATTGATTTTTTCGAGAGGTTCATCAGAGATCAGAAAGAGTTGCCACTTGTCTTTATCCAGAGCCTGATAGACAGAATCAAGCATCGGCATCTCTTCGATACATGGCTTGCACCAGGTAGCCCAGAAATTCAGGATGGTGTATCTGCCGGAGAGGAGGCTATCCAAAGCGACGGATTCGCCAGTCAATGTTGTGAGCATAAGCTGTTGCAGACGAACAGGCCTGAATGTCAGAAAGAGTATCCATGCTACGAACAGCAAGAAAACTATGCCGAGCCCTTTCAGGATTCTCTTGATCCACTTTCGTTGCATAACACCGACTCAGTCTGTGATGAGAAAGCTATGCAACAACAACTTTCTTCTGCACACGCGTGCCGGAGAGTTTGTCGTGGAGCGAGGAGTTGTCCTCACCAATCAGGAACAGAATGATACCTACGATCAGGTGTATAGATAATACCTTCACCAATGACCTGGTGATAGCGGTAGAAAAGCGATCCTTTTCAACTTGCCTGCCGGTAGGCACGGGTATGTTCCGTGACACCATGAGTCCAAGGATTTTCTTGCCAGGTGATCCTCCCGACATCACATCGGTAAGGAAGTACACGACCGCGACACCCAGACTTAGAAGGGCGACGGGATTGTAAACAAACCGGAGCCCAATACCAGAAGTCCAAAGGGTCTCTATTTGAAGACCTGTGACCATGCAGATCACACTACTCAGAACGCCGATAAAAATCGCGTCGATCAGATAAGCAAAAACACGTTGTGCTTTCATATTGCGTTGTCTTTTAGTATTGAGTAAAATACTTAAAATTTCAAGATCATACTGCAGATGAGAAAAAGTCCGCAGGCCATTGCCTACGGACCCACACCCTGTTTTGTGCCCTGCATCATGGAATTTATAAATATAAACCATGGCCTTTCCGATCACACGATAACAAGGCACGTCAAACTGGTCAGTAAACTATCTTTTTAATCCTTCTGGTCCAAATCCATTGTATCACCGGATCATCCGCTTTAAACCGAAACCTATGGCCAGATATATTCATGATAATAACAGACCGAAACGATAAGCTTTCTTCATTACTCTCTTGAATGACACAACGGCAAGACCAGGAATCAAGGTGAAAAATCAGCCTTCATCAGATTCACAGATCACTTTACAGCTTCTACTTCGAGAGGCAGATATCTTCCATTGGATCCTTTTAGCACAGAATATGGCTTTGCAACAACCCGATAGTCTTTTCCATCGGGCCCGGGAAATGTAGGTGATTCAATCACTTCGAATATTTTGAGAGTTCCCTTCTGAATCTTCATGGCATTTTCGATTGCCAGAATCATGTTTTCTGATCCCTGGAACGATGTAGATGTACCATCACCACCTGTGACATTTCCTACAGGAACGCATCCTGAATGACCAAAAAGTTGACCAGATCCTGGCGCAATGATATCGGTCCAGGACAAATCGCAATCGAACTCCACGCAGACAGATACCACCAGCGCGTTGACGCATAGTTTGATTCTAAAGAGTGAGTTCTCCGTTGATTCTGCATCCGGTATTGAACCTGAATCAAAGTGATTGGAATCAGTGATTGGTATCGGGCAATGTGCATAGGTAGCATTCCACAGCGCCATCGAGACCAGAATAATGAGTGAAGCAATGAGTGAATGTTTCATTTCTTGGAATATTATGAGTCAAAACCTTTCCCTACTTCTTGTTCAAGCGGTTTTCGGTAACCCGCTACCTATTACAAAGTGAAGATGCGTGGCGCCTTGCGCATCTCACTGGTCTAGTGTCATGCAGTTGGTCACTTAATAGTCATAGTCACATTATTACAACCTTCGATCAACAAATCTCCTTTACGCATAGAGGTCATAGAACCTGTCACCTTTAGATCATAGGTCCACACACCAACAGGCAACTGAAGACTGCACTCTTCACCTGCCTCGGCGATGATTAACTCCCGATGCTCCTCTGAGGTCCGATGCGTCATCGCAATCGTAAGCGAAGTGTCGCGTGCATTTGTAATACAGAGATCAGCATATCGATCTTTGCACCCGGCATCTTCATCCTTACCCTTATCGCTACCGATCACTTTGATCAGTTCCACCAACACCTTTCCTCCCTCTACCAACTGGTCTACTACTTGGTCTGACGCTGTCTTTGATTGTGCCTGGACAACGAGACAGCCAGTGATCATCACAATGAATCCCAGTTGACACTTTTTCATGACTTTAGGATTTTGGCTTTTTGTGAATGCGGAAAAAATACATCGTAAAGTCTGTGACAAACTTCAAGCATACCGACAAATGATTGAATAACAATATATGGGATTAGGGGAACAAGTTTATCATGGATGTGAATTACTAAAAAACCAATTAAATATAAGTAAATCAATAGATTATAGCATAAGAACCCATATTACTTGGAATATTACACAATTGGCCTTGTCGTAATATTAGATTCTTGGCTCAATTAATTCAAATAAATTCTGTATATGATTGATAATCAGTTATATAAAAGAAATGTGATTAATTTGAAAGGAACATATTTTTGGACATATTTGCGGTTGAGCAGTACCTAAACAGATACTGATCACTAAATTTTACTCGGTTTGAGTAATAAGAAGAGAAGGGGCCCACTATGAGACCTCTCAAGTTGCCTGTCAGAATAATGGAATATGAACATCCATACCAATTGAGCGCAACGCAAGTACGAGTTGGGCTGGCGACGTAAAATGGATGCCGGAGATTCCCAGGGAAATTGCTCCTGCTACGTTCATCGCATTGTCATCGATGAAGGCAGAATGCGCCGGGTTCACACCATACCGATGCAAAAGAATTTCAAAAATTTCCCTCTGGGGCTTTACGACTTTTTCTACACCGGACACGACGATACCTTCAAACCATTGTAAAAACTCATACCGTTCGAGAGCTACCGGAAAGGTTTCATGGGACCAATTCGTCAATGCCAGGAGACGGAGGTGATGTTGTGATTTCAACCCACGCAGCAAGTCTACACTCTCTGCAATTGGACCTCCGAGCATTTCTTCCCATCGACCATAGAATACGCGGATCTGTTCTTCATACTCCGGCCATTCTGCAATCTTTTCTTCCGTAGCCTCTTGCAATGATCTTCCTGCATCCTGCCGGAGATTCCATGCATGCGTGCAGACATTGTCAAAAAACCATTTGCGCTCTTCCGGATCCGGGTAGATATGACGATACACATAGTCGGGATTCCAGTCGATGAGCACGCCGCCGAGATCCCAGATGAGAGTATTGATTTGATTGTGGGGCATTCAGGAATCTCTCTGAATTTTAATTGTGTACGAAATTGCAAAACATTGCTAAAGGGGTTCTCACCCTCTCACATCTATATAGGCCCATCAAAGGAGATGTTTCCTTTCTTCCTTGCATAGAATTGCAGCAATGTACTGAGCACAGTTGCAACAGCAAGGATCAATAATAACAAATTCAATGTGCCAATACCCTGGAACCAGACTGCAAGTCCGATGAAGAGCAGGTTTGTCATAATAAGGATACCTGTTGCCTGCATGTGAGAGAGTCCTGCATCGATGAGCAGATGATGAATGTGTGACCGGTCGGGATATAATGGCGACTTACCTTTCAACAGGCGGACGACAATCACTCGCAGCGTGTCAAAGAGAGGCAGAATGAGTAAACCAATCGCCACTGCAGGTACAGATTTAAATGCATAAGGAGAATCTCCAAGCTCTTTGTGAATCTCAATAAACTCAATGGTCAGGATTGCACACACGAGTCCCACCAACAATGCTCCTGTGTCTCCCATGAAAATTTGGGCAGGGGTGAAATTGTACTTTAGAAATGCGATGATGGACCCTGCCAGTGCAAAGGCCACAATCGCCAGCGCAGTCTGATCGATAAGGAAAAACCATGTCCCAAGTGTAAGTGAAATCAATGCTCCGATACTCCCTGAGAGTCCGTTGATACCATCGATCAGATTGAATGCATTCACGATGACCAGGATCGTAAACATCGATAACAGAATGCTTGGTATCTCCGGAATCGCATAAATACCGAAAATGCCGTACAGGCTTGTCAGTTTAATGTTTGCTTTGAAGACGAGAATAAAGGAAGCGAGAATTTGTCCTGCCAGTTTCTTGTATGGAGACACCGGATCGATATCATCCTTTGCGCCAATAAGAAAAACGATGATGAACGCACAAAGAATATACTGCAGATCACCAAAGACATCGAAAGGTGTCCAGAGTATGATGGAAAAGATAACCCCTGCAAAGATTCCGATGCCCCCCAGTGTAGGCACATTCGTTGTGTGGGACTTCCGTGCATTCGGTTCATCATACAGATGTTTGGCCATCGCAACCCGGATGATCGGCGGGATTGCAAAAAAAGTGAGTCCGAAGGCGGTGATGAAACTGAGTATGATATCGTACATGATATCCGCAACAAAAAACGGTGCGTCAAAGTACGTGAATTTTAACGGCAGAAGGGCAGAAGGGCAGAAGGGAGTGTACGGTTTCCACCATTCCGCCATTCCGCCCTTGCACCGTTCTGCCTTTTCAAAAATGTACTTTTGCAGCGCATCAATGACTTCTTTTAAGGAAAAAATCGATCTCACCCGCCTGCCTCAGCATATCGCTGTGATCATGGATGGCAATGGCCGTTGGGCTAAGGAGCATGGACGTCCAAGAGTCTACGGGCATCGCCATGGTGTACAGTCAGTACGCGAAACCACGGAAGCAGCAGCAGAGATCGGGATTCAATGGCTGACCCTCTACGCTTTTTCTGCCGAAAACTGGAATCGTCCCCAACTTGAGGTCAACGCCTTGATGTCTTTGCTCGTAGATACGTTGCGAAAGGAAATTGAAACACTGAATAAAAACAATATCCGCCTCCAGGCAATTGGCGACCTTGAGAAGTTGCCAAAACGTACGTATAAAGCCTTGCTGGAAGGGATAGGAAACACGAGTCAGAATACACGTATGACGCTCACACTGGCATTGAATTATAGCGCGAGATGGGAAATCACTCAGGCATGTCGGAAGATCGTCGAAGAAGTACAGAAAGAGCTCATTGCACCGGCTGCAATTAGTGAGGAGTATTTTGCTTCTAAGCTGACAACCGTACAGATGCCGGATCCGGAATTACTCATTCGTACCAGTGGAGAATACAGGATCAGCAACTTCCTCCTCTGGCAGATCGCATATACGGAATTGTACTTTTCGCCGGTGTTCTGGCCGGATTTCAGAAAAGAGCATTTCTATCAGGCGCTTGTCAATTACCAACAGCGTGAAAGGCGTTTCGGGATGACAAGCGAGCAGCTCTTAACCGCCCAGACACAGACAACACGGCAGTGATATCGACCGTTTTCAGGCACAAGATTACTTTTGATCTCAGAAAAAAAGAAAGAATACGTTTTTTTAACCAGTCATACATGAATCATTGGATTACCCTTCTTACGGCATTGCTGCTGACGCAACTCACTGTTTTTGCCCAGCAGAGCCAGGATTCTATCCCCCTGAAAGAGTGGTCCGAACCCCAAGAGTACGAGATCGGTGGTATCAAAATCAGCGGGGCTTTTAACAGTGATGAGAGCGCCATCAAGTCAGTGGCCGGCCTGCGAGTGGGTGACAGAATCACAATACCTGGTCCTGACATTACCCGTGCAATCCTCAATCTCTGGAAACTGCGTCTTTTCACAGACGTCCAGATCATTCAGGAAAAGATCATTGGTGAGACAATCTTCCTGAATATCTATCTGCAGGAACGCTCAAGGCTCTCGCGTTACGCCTATACTGGTGTACCGAAATCAACGCATGAAGACCTGAATGATGTCGTGAAACCATTCCTCATCAAAGGACAGATTGTCTCAGAGGATACAAAAATGAATGCTGTGCAGGCGATCGAAAAATACTATCGCAATAAAGGGTTTCATGATGTGGAAGTGATAGTGGTTGAAAGCGCAGAGAAAGAACTCAAGAATGCGGTGATCCTTGAGTTTGATATTAAAAAGAACAATCGCGTGAAAATCGCGCAAGTAATGTTCACAGGAAATGAGAATGTGAAGAGCGGAAAGCTCAAAAAGCTCATGAAACACACGAAAGCGAAAAGCAAGATCCTCGCAAAGTCAAAACTTGTCACGAAGGACTATAAAGAAGATAAACAGGCCCTTGTAGCATATTACAATACGATTGGATATCGTGATATGGAAATCATTGAAGATTCCATCTGGCGCGATGAGAAAGGCCAGATCAATATCCATATGATGATCGATGAAGGTCAGAAGTACTATTTCCGGGATATCACATGGAAAGGGAATTCTATTCACACGGATGAGCGACTCTCTACGATACTCGGTATCAAGAAAGGTGATGTCTATGATGATGAATTACTCGAAAATCGACTGCGCTTCAGTCTCGATGGTCGTGACGTGAGTTCGCTCTATCTCGATGATGGATATTTATTCTTTGATGTACGCCCTGTCGAAGTCGCTGTCGAAAACGATTCCATTGATATTGAGATGCGGATTTTCGAAGGGCCGCAGGCAACTATCGATCAGGTGATCATCGAAGGCAATGACCGCACGCATGAGCATGTGATTCGTCGCGAGATTCGCACCACTCCCGGACAAAAATTCAGCCGCTCGGATATCATACGTTCTCAGCGGCAAATCCTGAACCTCGGCTATTTCGATCAGGAGAAATTTGGTATTGAGACGCCAGTAGATCAGGCGCGTGGTACGGTAGATATTATTTATAAAGTCGAAGAACGGCCGTCCGATCAGTTGGAGTTATCAGCAGGGTGGGGTGGCTTTGGACGGAGCAGAGTCATCGGTACATTGGGAGTGGTATTCAATAATTTTTCGCTCCGGAATATTCTGAATCGGGAAGCATGGCATCCATTACCACAGGGAGATGGGCAAAAGTTGTCGATGCGTGCACAGACGAACGGAGATTTTTATCAATCATACAATTTTTCATTTACAGAGCCATGGCTTGGAGGAAAGAAACCGACGTCCTTCACAGTTGGTGCAGTAAGGACAGCCTTCAATAATGAGTTCTTTAACGGAGGAAAGCTTGCAATAAACCGGGGGTTTGCAGGTATCGGTACAAGACTTCGCTGGCCTGATGACAATTTTATTGTGAATGCACAAGTCGCACTTGAAGCGTTGAACCTCGAAGACTATACATCACGGGACTTTGTCGATAAGTTTGGCAATTTTATCACAGATGGCAGTTACAACAACTTCAGTCTCGCACTGACGCTTTCACGTAACACGATCAGCGAACCCATCTTTCCACGGAGTGGATCGAATGTCTCCCTGACTGCTAAACTGACCCCGCCGTATACCACACTCTTTGGTCGTGATTTCGATATGAATGATCCGCAGAGTCTTTACAAGTTTGTGGAATATCACAAATGGCGTATCGATGCAGAATGGTACGCACCACTCGGCGGAAAATTTGTGTTGAAGACTGCAGCCAAAATGGGATTCCTTGGTTACTTTAATAATGGGATTGGCACCCCACCATTTGAGCGTTTCGAACTCGGTGGGGATGGAATCAGCAATCAGCGTTTTGGCATCACCGGCAAAGACATTATTTCATTGCGCAGCTATGACCCGGAAGACATTGTCGCAAATAATCTCGGTGGCGCTTCCATCTTCAATAAGTTCACAGTAGAACTGCGCTACCCCATTTCGCTCAATCCATCTACCACGATTTTCGGACTTGCATTCCTTGAAGGAGGAAATAGCTGGACGAGTTTCGATGCCTATAATCCGTTTGATCTTCGCAGATCGGCAGGCGTCGGTGTGAGAGTCTTCTTGCCGATGTTCGGACTTCTTGGCTTCGACTACGGATGGGGTTGGGACAAGCCGACACTTATTGCAAATGATGCAAAATGGTCGGAATTCGGAAAGTTTAGTTTGATCCTTGGCTTTGAGCCGGATTGATGGGATTCATCATTCTTCATTCTCGATTTTCAATGAGAGGTTTCCTGCTTTTAATTTTTGCCGCCCCTGGGATGCTTTCTGCTCAATCTCAGCCGGTAGAACTTGGTGCTATTCATTGGCTTCGTTCTATGGAACAAGCTCAGGTACAAAGTCAGGAAGAACAAAAACCAATCCTTATTCTCTTCCAGGAAGTACCTGGTTGTGCGACATGCAGAAATTATGGACGTGAAGTGCTGACATATCCTCTTATCGTTGAAGCAATCGAAACTGAGTTTATTCCACTTGTCGTTTACAACAACATAGCGGGCCACGATGCAGAGATTCTCCGGAGATACAACGAGCCGTCCTGGAATAATCCTGTGGTGCGCATCGTCAATAATAACGGAGAAGACATTCTACCACGACTCAGTGGTAATTATAGCCTGAGTGGATTGGCGAGCCGGATACGCCAGGCTCTGATAGAATTAAATGGCAAGGCACCTGCTTATGTCCAACTTCTTGCCGATGAATTGTCAGCAATACAATTGGGTACAGCGAGTATCACATTTTCTATGCATTGTTTCTGGACAGGAGAAGCCCTGTTCGGTAAGATCAATGGTGTGGTGAAAACAACAGCCGGTTTTCAAAGTGGGAAGGAGGTTGTGGTCGTTGAGTATGATCCACGTCTGATGACAAAAGCGCAACTGGATAAGATCGCTGAAGGGCAAAGTTGCCATGCCGAAACACAGGGCAATATACGTCCCGATTCCACTCCAAAATATTATCTCTCCAAAAGTAAATACCGCCACATCCCGATGACTGAACTCCAGAAGTGCAGGGTAAACAGCGCACTCGCTGAAAAGCAAAATCCCGATGAGTTTCTTTCTCCACGTCAGCTCGTGATGGTGAGGACAGAAGACTGAGGACTCGGGGACAGCGGACTGAAGGACTGCCGACTCTTTTCTACTCTGTGACAAAATCAATAAACGGATCCCGCTCGAGGCCCAATTCACTATGATGTCTTCCCGATCGCAGATCTTCTATGACAATGCGATATGGTCCGATATGATGTCTAGTGGAAATCCGGACATCTTCAATTATTGTCCATTGCTCCCATGTCGCCTTCAGTCCACGGATCGGTAACAGTCGCACCCACATTCTCCATTCAGTGGGAACATATTTTTCAGTGATCCAGAGAAAACTATCACCAGGAGTCAGACCTCCTCTTGTGTACGTGACCAGGAGTGCTCTCTGATCGTCATCCATGCTGACCAGGCGCCTCACAGCGCCCCCATCCCGAAGTTTACAAATTGGGTTGAGCCAAAAAGAATCATTGCACCAGAATTTCCATGCCTCAGCTATACACTTTCGTTTTTTTTCAATCGTGCGCCGCTCGCCCTTTTTCCAGACGATGCCATCGATGGTATTGAGGTTGAGAAGCACACGCACATCGCGATACCTAATTTCGACCAGATTATAAAGCTTGTCCCAGACATAGTGGCGTTTGCCCTGGTAGGACCATGCGACGTATCTGAGCCTTTCCCATGCATCGCAATTCACCGCCGCGAGCATAGAATCAGTGATCGCCTCCGCTTCAGGACCGACTACGCCACGAGGAATTGATTTGTTGGAAATAATGATGAATACGATGCAAGCAACGATTACAAGGCATGCTGCGTAAAGAAGACCTCTGAGAACAACAAGAAATTTCATTAATGATAGAACATTTCCTCACTTACTCTAATATCTGAAGCAGTAGTTATTGCTAATAAAACAATGTTACGAAATTCATACCTTTGGAAGATACCTGATAGCCTTTTATGAAAGGCAGAAAGAAATGACTACAAAGTATCATTAGCCCGGGTAGTCCGAATACTCAATATTTTGCACCCCAATGTACAAAGGAAAGAAAGTCGTTGTTGTACTGCCGGCTTATAATGCAGCGAGTACGCTGGAACAGACCTATCGTG
>DATDQA010000018.1:0-25769 GCA_035292505.1 Saprospiraceae bacterium
CCGGACAAGAGGGGAGAAAGAAATGCAAGCACGATATACGAAAAGGAGACGGCATACGAAAACAAGGCACCGCTTGGTATATCTCTTCCAACCACGCGCACCGTGTCAGTTGTCACAGATGTATAGTAAATAGGAAAGATAGCCGTAGCAATAACCAGGAAATAAGCGGAATTTGCCCAGTCAAACAAAGCCCATCCGTTAATGATTCTTTTGTTGTTGAGCTCAGTCGTGTGGTGCGTCATAGGAAGTGATTGGAGAGCAAGATATGCAAAGAGGAGTCCCCATTCCCCAGTCCACAGGGAAATGGCGAACGACGAAAAGCTAACGACAGTTTGTGGGGACATAATAGAGGAATGTCCGTGACTGAAAACTGGGGACTGAAGACTGAGGACTTTCTTTCTATCTTGACTCGATTCATCTTCCCGTTTTATGAGGATAGCTATTCTATCGCGAAATCCGGCATTGTATTCTACACAAAGTTTGTACCTGGCTGCGCGCCGTCGTGGGCATCAGGTACGTGTCATCGATCATATGCTCTGCGATCTGTTTATCGGAGAAAAGGGCCTTGACATTTTTTATTTCGGTGAAAAAATTGTGGGCGTAGACGCCATTATCCCGAGGATTGGGGCAAGTGCAACATCTTATGGGGCAGCAATCGTGCGTCAGTTTGAAATGCAAGATGTGTTTTCTGTGGTGAGTTCAGAAACATTGCTGAAGTGCAGGGATAAACGGACGTGCTTGCAACATCTTTGTGCGCAAGGGATCCTCATACCGGATTCAGTGATCACGAATAATGCGCAGGAACTTCGATCATCGATTCAGAAAGTCGGTCCTGCTCCAGTGATCATCAAACTTCTGAATAGTACACAAGGTCTTGGCGTCGTGCTGGGTGAAACTGAAAACAGCGCAGAATCGATCATGGAAGCATTTCTACAGACAGGAGAGAAAGTAATCCTGCAGGAGTTTATTCGCGAAGTCAATGGATCAGACATACGCGTGTTTATCATCGACAATAAAATAATTGCGACGATGGAGCGTGTGGCTCCCCCGGGAGAGTTCAGATCAAATCTACACCGGGGCGCAGCGGCAAGACAGATCTATTTGAATGAAAATGAATGTGCTGTCGCATTGAAGGCCGCGCAAGTCATGGGACTACAAGTAGCGGGAGTTGACTTGTTGCGATCTCAGAAGGGCCCCATGATCCTCGAAGTAAATGCTTCGCCCGGTCTTGAAGGGATAGAAGGTACTTCCGGCAAGGATGTAGCAAGTAAGATAATTCAGTTTATTGAGCGCAATGCGGGCTGATACATCGATATTTCCTGATCAAGTGAAAAACCTGGTTCTCAATAAGCAGCTTATCAAACCAGGCCAGGAAGCAATCGTAAAACTCGATGTAGGAAGATTACATTCCGGGACGCGCATCGTGATCAGCCTTTTCGTATACCGTTCTGAGTATCCTGGTCCTACAGCATTGATCATGGGAGGTGTGCATGGGGATGAAATCAATGGAGTGGAAATAGTGCGTCGCGCCATCGATAATGAACTGTTTAAAAACCTGCTGGCAGGAACTGTGATTGCGATCCCTGTCGTAAATGTGTATGGCTTTATCAATTTCTCACGGGATATTGCAGAGGGAAAGGATGTAAATAGAAACTTTCCTGGCAGCCGAAGCGGATCATTAGCTTCACGTATTGCACATCTCATCGCACGCAGTGTGCTACCCGATGCACATGTGGTCGTCGATTTTCATACAGGCGGAGCATCTCGCTACAACTATCCTCAGGTCCGGTATACAAAGTCAAGTCCCGAGAGCCTCGTCGTAGCGACCCATTTTGCTCCACGATTTATCCTTGAAAAGCCCGTCATTCGGGGGTCCCTCCGAAAGGTGGCCCGGGATGCAAATGTCCCTATGATTGTCTATGAGGGAGGTGAGGCATTGCGACTTGATGGATTCGCCATTGATAGAGGGCTACAGGGCATGCGGCGCCTGCTCGCTGGACTAGGGATGATTGGTATACAAACTGATCTGCCACCTGCAGAAGCATCCGTGCACGTTCAAAAATGTAGCTGGTTACGCGCATCGCGTGCAGGTATTTTTACGTGGACAAAATCATCTGGTGCGTGCGTCACGAAAGGCGAACCCCTGGCCCTCATCACAGATCCCTACGGGACCAAAACAATACCTGTACTCGCAAACAAAAGCGGTTTTATCCTCGCACACAACAATGCACCGATCGTCCATCAGGGTGATGCGCTATTTAATATCGCCTATCAGTTTTCCACACTTTCAAAACCATTGCAATAGCATCCTTCTCACCGTCTCACCGTCTCACCGTCTCACCTTCTCGCACACTCACCGTCTCATTTATCCGCCATAGCCCGGGTATATTTCAGAAGGTCGCAGTTGTTATTAAATACAAGGTTGAACACCATGCCAGAGGGGCAGGCAAGCACGGGTTCAACCCTACTTGTAATGGCGGATCCATGTGTCCTCCCGATTGCACATTCTGACAGACGCGACATTCAGAAATGCATGCCCCATAGCCCAAGCGGAGGCGGACATTCTCACACTCTCGACTATCTTTACTCCACGTCATACATACGTACACATTATGTTGAGTTCCCCGTTCTTCTCAAGCATCCCGGTAGTTCTCATACTCTTTGCGTGCCAACCAACTACAACGACGGAAACAGGATCTTCAGGATCTCAGGATACGCTCACACAGGAAGAGTTGAATTCTAAAGGCTTCGATGAATTAGCATCGGATTACTATGATACGCAAAGCAGGGTAATCTGGCAGAAACCGGATCTTGTCCTCAGTCTCCTGGGGAATCTCAGAGGTAAGACAATAGCCGATATCGGTGCTGGAACCGGCTTCTTTGCATTCCGTGTCGCAAATAACGGCGGTAAGGTCATTGCTATTGATATTGATCCACGGGCAATCGCATGGATTGAAGCAGAGAAAAAACGCTACCCGGTTGATGTCCAGGCATTGCTCGAAACACGATTGGCGGCTCCCGACAATCCGAATCTCGAACCGAATGAAGTGGATGTCGTCCTCATGGTCAACACCTACATCTATCTTGACGACCGGATTACCTATTTCCGTAACCTGAGGAGCGGTCTTAAGAAAGATGCCCGCTTGATTATTATTGATTTTAAGGAGAATGAAACTCCGATTGGCCCCAAAGTCGAAGAACGCATTCCACTCCGTCAGGTACAATCAGAACTCACCCAGGCTGGATATGCGATTGTATCCTCCGATGATCAATCTCTCGAATATCAGTACATCGTTACTGCTACCCTATAATCAGTTGTCCGAGATTTGAAGAACACCCGCAGGTATTTATTGATAGACGTGTGAAAAGTCGGTAATTGCTATCAACGCGTCGCGTTCTGGTCCGGTTGATACAAACGCGGTCGGACATCCAACCAAGGTCTGCAATCTGTCGATATACGATTGCATGGAAGCGGGCAAATCTGCGATTTCACGCGCGGTTGAGATTTCCCGATTCCATCCAGGTAAGGTCTCGATGACAGGTTGCAGGTCTGTACGATCAAAATCGAAGGGTAACTCCTCAGTGACCAGACCGGCATGTTGATATGCGACACCGATACTGATTTCTTCAAAAACACTCAGTACGTCAATCTTGGTGAAGCAGATGTCGGTAACTCCATTGATCATAATAGCATAACGCAACTGCGGAATATCGATCCATCCACACCGGCGAGGTCTGCCTGTCGTCGAACCAAATTCGTGGCCAGCCTCACGAAGTTTATCGCCATCTGTGTTGAGCAACTCTGTTGGGAATGGCCCATGCCCGACACGCGTGCAATAGGCTTTAGACACACCCAGCACACGTCCTATTCTACCCGGAGCTACACCGAGACCACTGCATACTCCAGCCGTCGTAGTATTCGAAGATGTCACATAAGGATAAGTGCCAAAATCAATATCGAGCATCGTTCCCTGTGCCCCTTCAGCCAGTACGCGGAGCTTGCGATCAAGGGCATGATTGAGATAATACTCACCAGCCACCAATTGAAAATCTTTCAGGAATTCAATACTCTCAAACCATGCAGATTCATTCCGGGCAAGATCGAATTCAATTTCCGGATAAAGTCGTAAAAGTCCCAAATGCTTTTCTCTCAGGTTTTCATAGCGTGCGCGAAAATCAGGCCTTCTGATATCTCCTATCCTTAATCCGTTGCGTCCGGTCTTGTCCATATAGGTTGGACCAATGCCTCGGAGGGTAGATCCGATGACGGTCTGGCTTTTGGAAGATTCTGCAGCAATATCGAGCATGCGATGTGTTGGCAGAATCAGATGTGCTTTCTGTGCAATCAACAGCCGTGAAACTATGTCAAGACCAAAGTCTGTAAGACCGGTGATTTCATTGTGTAGAGTGATTGGATCGATGACCACACCATTGCCGATCAGATTGACCATGTCCTCATGAAAGATACCGGAAGGCACCGTATGCAGGACCATTTTCTGACCATTGACATAAAGCGTATGTCCTGCATTGGGGCCTCCCTGAAATCTGCAGACGACATCATATCCCGGCGCGAGGTAATCTACAATCTTGCCTTTACCTTCATCGCCCCATTGCAGGCCAAGAACTACATCTACTTGCATAGTGGCAAATATACTTATGTCTGGCGTTGTGTACGAGGATCATGGAAACGCGTCACAGGAAGTTCTGCAGGATCGCCAGAGAATGCAAAAAGTCAGGTACTCAGGTGCTATTGTATCCTGACTACTTCGGAGATGCCCTCCAGCGCTTTCAGGGATTTGATCACAAGATTCAGTTGATCTTTATTCATCACCACCAGACTTATGCGCCCTTCGAAGTATCCTTCATTTCCCTCAATGCTCAGGGAACGGATATTGATCCCCAGATCGGATGAAATTTTGTTGGTGACACGCTCAATCACACCAGGTCCATCATCCACACCACTAATCCTGAGATTTACGACAAAGTTGGTCTGGATGTTCGAATCCCATTCCGCTTTCAGGACCCGATATCCATAGTTAGCCATGAGGTGGGTCGCATTCGGGCAATTTGTGCGATGAATTTTGGTGCCACTCGCAGCAGTCACATAAGCAAAGATATCATCACCTTTCACGGGATTACAACAGGATGCGAGGCTGTAGTTGAAATCATCTCCAACGGCACCATCGATACGAATCCGCGGTTCTCCGTTGGTTTTGCGTGATTTTCGACGACGTTCCTGGGGAATCGGCTCTTCGACGAGAGGTTTTGCGATCTCTTTCAATACCAACCGTCGTCCCTGGACAGCAAATTTCCTGAGATCTGAGAGTTGCACCTGTTCTGATGCAATAGCAGCAAAGAGGTCGGGACGCGACTGCATGCCATAAAACTGTACAAGCACATCGACATTCTCTTCGAAATCCACTTTCATGTGATCCAGTTTGCGCATCAGTGATTCTTTACCAATTTCACCTGCACGTTTTTTCTCTTCCTTGAGCGCTGTACGGATTTTTGCGCGGGCTTTGCCTGTCACAACGAGCTTCAACCAATCTTCGGTAGGCTTTTGACTCTTCGCTGTTGTGATGGCGATCTGATCTCCATTCTGGACTTTATAACCCATCGGCACCAACCGGTTATTGACCTTGATGGACTTGCAGTGATACCCGATATCAGTATGGATCATAAAGGCAAAGTCAAGAGCGGTCGCACCTTTAGGGAGGTGTTTCAAATCGCCTTTCGGAGTATAGACGAAGACCTCTTCCTGGAATAGATTTGTCTTGAAGTCGCTGATAAATTCCAGAGCATCGTTGTGCTGATCATCGAGCATGTCTCTGAGATTGTCCAGCCATGCATCGAAGACGTTATTCTGCGATTTGATGTTTTTATATTTCCAGTGCGCCGCAAAACCCCGCTCCGCTATTTGATCCATGCGATCTGTACGTATCTGCACTTCGACAAACCGGCCTTTTGGACCAATGACTGTTGTATGTAACGATTCATACCCGTTGGCTTTCGGTGTAGAGATCCAATCTTTGAGCCGTTCCGGTACAGGTTTATAAATCTCGGTGATGATAGAATAAATCTGCCAGCATACCTGCTTCTCCTGTGCAAGAGGTACATCAGCAATGACACGTACTGCAAACAAGTCGTAGATCTCCTCAAATGGAACCTGTTTCTTTTTGATTTTATTCCAGATACTGCTGATGGCTTTCGGCCTGCCAATGATCCGATAATCGACATCAAGTTCATTTAACTGTGTACGCAGCGGTCGAATAAATTCATTGACATACTTCGTACGTTCCCTGCGTGTGTCCTGGAGTTTTGTTTCGATTTCTTTATACGCATCCGGCTCGGTGATCGCCATGCAATGGTTTTGAAACTCAGTCCTGATGTGATACAAGCCCAAACGGTGCGCAAGAGGTGTATAGATGTATTCTGTTTCGGCGGCAATCTTCAATTGTTTATGTCTGGGCATGGGGCCAATCGTTCGCAGATTGTGAAGCCGGTCAGCCATTTTGATCAACACAACGCGTACATCATCCACCAACGTGGAGATGACCTTCCGGAAATTCTCCGCCTGCGGGCTTTCGACATTGTATAACCCATCCAGTTTTGTTAACCCGTCGACGATAGTAGCAACTTTTTTTCCAAATTGCTCGCGAATTTCTTCCAGGGTGACGTCCGTGTCTTCGACCACGTCATGGAGAAGTGCACATATGATGGCAGTTGGTCCCAGACCAATTTCTGTCACACAGATGCGCGCAACTTCGATAGGATGCAGGACATAGGGTTCACCTGATTTACGCCTTTGCTGACTATGGGCTTTTGCAGCAAGTTTGTAGGCTTTAAGGATTCGGAGCCGGTCGTCGTCTTTTAATTGCTCATCCTTGACAGACTTCAGCATCCTCTGGTACGCACGGCGTATCAGTTTCTTTTCGTCTTCGGTGACTGCGGTTAAAGTCTTTGGCATGCTGAACGTCCGATAGAATTCTACTAATCATGATGTGATAGATGTAAAGCTAACAAAAAGTATTCCCAAGAGTTTTTCAGGTAGAGACTGAGCATCTCATTGCTTTTCATGCAGGGTAGGGGCAATCTTCTACATTTGCAGGCTTGTTTTCCGAGGAATGCCCGGATGGTGAAATTTGGTAGACACGCCAGACTTAGGATCTGGTGCCGCAAGGTTTGGGGGTTCGAGTCCCTCTCCGGGCACATTCCAATCCCTCTAACTCTCAGTAGATCAATCATTTGTATCAGGTTTGTAAAAAGGACCGCGACTAGAAATTGATGAATCTCTCCGGATTGCGTGGTTTGCCATCCACCCATAGTTCAAAATGCAGGTGAGGACCAGAGGTGGCTTCCCCTGTGTTGCCGATGATAGCCACTGCCTCTCCCGCCTTCACTTTTGTACCTAACCTTTTGAGATTGCGTGAGTTATGTTTATAAAAACTTACCATATTCCCTGCATGTTGGATTCCAACGGTATTACCGGTTTCGAGCGTCCAGTCGGCTGTAATCACTGTCCCGTCCAGAATAGCAAGCACTGGCGTGTTTTCGGGCGCCAGGATGTCAGTACCGAAATGCCCTGAATTCTGGTCATAACGTGCGCTGATGACTCCGCGGATAGGGGGCACAACATGCAGGAAACCAGTGCTATACAATTCATTCGCAGGATTTTCAATATTCCTGAGGTCCGAAGAGACCAGGGGTGGCTTTGATGTCAGGGCCTGCTGACGTACCTCTTGTGACTCCAAGGGACCAATCTCCGGTCCTGAATCGTCGAGGCTATCGGAGCTGGGAATTCCTGCCAGGAGGCTTCTGAAACGCGCGATATAGAGCCTTTGATTCTGCATTTCTGCTTCGAGTTCCTGTACTTTATTGTTCAGTTCGCGATACTCCCGGCTTTCGTAGACATTGGCATAGCCAGGAACAAGTTTTCGCAGCGGTGTCAGAAAAATGAGGGAAAACACAAGTGCCGATGTCACCAGAAGGATTGCTGAGACCGCGATGTAGATATTGAGTAGCGATAGCCGGTACGATCCAACCTCTGCCAGAGTGTCATCATGGAGAAGTAGGAGCCGGTAGGGCTCCCGAATCCGTTTTCGCTTGGTTTGGATCATTTCTGGTGCACAATTGCGTTGGGCAAAATTGAAATAAATTTGCGTCCTAATCAGTTTATCATCCGTCGCATCTGCCGGGTGATGCCTGCTTTTGGGGGATCATTGGCTCATCAAGCGCATTTTAACGTATTCATGAAGAAAGACATTACTCCAACACAATGCCTGAGTATCCTGATTGCGATTCTCATTCTTGCCGCATGCGCTACGCAAAAGAGCCGGCAGGATCAATCTAAAATCGGGAAAGTTTACCACGACGTCACGGCGAAGTACAATGGATATTTCAATGCCAACGAGATTATCCAGGAAAGCATCCTTCAGCTTGAAAACCAACATCGGGACAACTATAATGAGGTCCTCGCACTGTACAAGTATCGGGTTGCGGCAAACCCGGAAGTTGTCGCAGCCAATCTGGATGAAGCGGTCAAAAAAGTATCAGTCGTTGCCACCTTGCATGAAAACAGCCAATGGTCAGATGATTGCTACCTGTTGATCGGAAAAGCATTTTACCTGAAACAGGATTTTGAATCTGCACAGAATGCCCTTGAATTCTTCATGGATGAATTCAATCCGGATGGTACACGCATCACGAAGAAAGCACGCCGGAAGAATCCAAATGCGAAAAAAGCACGCACAAAAGCATCTATTGACAGCGCCCGTAAAAAAAGTGCACTTGCCAAAGCACAGGAACGGGAACGCAAACAATACAATAAACAAGTCCGTAAGGACAAAAAACAATCCTCACGGAAAGGCGAATCCAATGTAGAATCCACACCGCGTAAAACAGCCCGGGATGCCCCAGCCATCACCTTGGAAGCACAACAAGCGCAAAAATCTCCTGAACCTAAAGCACCAGGCTATGGCGATGAAAATCCCGGTGGCCTGAAACACAAGCCTGCTCACCAGGAAGCATCACTTTGGCTTGCACGTACGTATGTGGAACGTGAAAACTATCCGGGAGCCGAGCGCATGTTGAATGCTTTACGTGCAAATGCGGATCTACAGGAAGATGTGAAAAAAGAATTACCGATCGTATGGGCCTATTACACATTGAAGCGTAAAAACTATGCCGGTGCAATTCCACATCTGGAATCTGCTATCGAACTCGCGGATAGAAAGCCAGAGAAAGCGAGACTCGCATTTATCATGGCACAAATCGCAGAGATGGAGAAGAACTTTGATCTTGCCTCTCAGTACTATGAACGAGTCCTCGACAATAATCCCGACTATACCCTCGCCTTCAATGCGCGATTGAATATGACCCGTACGAAACTAGAGGCCGGCGGATATTCTTCGCAGGAAGTTGCCTCTATCCTGGAACGGATGCTGAAGGATGAGAAGAATGCGGACTACAAAGATCAGATCTACTTTACTCTTGCACAGCTTGCTCTCAAAGAACCCGATGTCCCCAAAGCTATTGCGCATCTTCAATTGGCTGCAGAACATGGGACTCATAATCCTACTCAACTCACAGAAACAAACTTCCTGCTTGCATCTCTCTACTATCAAACGGCCGACTATGTAAACGCCAAAGCCTCTTATGATGCGACGCTTACAACCATGCTCAGAACTGATACACGATACAAACAAGTAGAACGCCTGAGTAGAAATCTGACAGACATTGCAAAGTATCTGACTGAAATAACCTTACAGGATAGCCTTCTTGCGATCAGCGCAATGAGTGAGGATGAACGGAGGGAACTTGCGAAAAAGCTCCAAAAAGCTGCTACCTCTTCAACTCAAAAGATGGCCGGCAATCTGCAACAGGGTGGTGCAACAAAGGGCGGCACTCCGGGAAATATTGCCGCTTTGTCTCCAGGTGGACAGCCGTCACGTCCCACAGCAGGATTAAGTGTTACACAAAGTACTTTCTTTGCATACAATCAGAAAGAGCTGAAACGCGGCCAACGCGAGTTTGAACACACCTGGGGAGATCGTTCTCTGACTGACAATTGGCGTGTATCTTCCCTTGCTTCAGCCAGTGGTGCGTTCGATGAACCCGAGGATACGGAAATCGCTCCGTCAGAGGTCTTGACTAAAACAGATATCGATCAGATCTTCCGGGATGTACCAGACACGGATGCAAAGAAAACTGCCTCGCATGAAATCATTCAAAATGCCATGCTGCAGCTTGGCTCCTTGTATCGAGATAAACTGGAGGACTATGATAAATCCATTGAAATATTGGAGGAGCTACTCAGAACATATCCGGATACAAAGTACACTCTGGATGCGTACTATCAGCTCTATCTAAGCTATATCTCCATAGATAATCATACACAGGCCGAATATTATAAAAACAGGATCATCAATGAATTCGCGTCCTCCAAGTATGCCCTTGTACTCACAGATCCTGACTACTTGAGTAAACAGCTTTCCGAAGAACAACGTCTTGATCGGAATTATCAGGAAGTCTATGCGCTCGTCGAAAAGGGAGAATTCGAGGAAGCGAAAACGCGCATCGATGACGCTAAAACCACTTTTGGTACGACCCATACCCTGCAGTCCAAATACAGTATACTGGAAGCAATGTGTATTGGAAATCTTCAGGGAAAGGAAGCATATGTCGAAGCCCTCAAAGCAGTGATAGGAGGTTATCCTGGTACTCCCGAGGAAACTAAAGCACGTGATATGCTCTTGCTTTTGGGTGAATACCAGGGATCACGACTGAATCTGTCCACAAGTAGCGAGCCGAATTATGAAACTGGTGCTGATGCCCAGCATTTCGTTCTTGTTCAGGTCACTGGTCATAAGGATGCGGATGCACAGGATGTGAAAGTCTCGATCTCAAATTACAACCGGAAATATCACAATCTTGACAAACTAAAGATTTCAAGTCTGCGTTTCGACACGCAAGGTGATAAGGTGATTATCCTGATCAGGTCGTTCAGTGATGCTGCTGCCGCAATGAAATATCTCGAAGGAACAAAGAAGTATCCCACAGAGTTTGCACCCGCTGGCACCAACTATGAAGTGCTTCCTGTGACCCAACACAACTATCGGGAGATCGTCAAACAAAAATCGATTGAGAGCTACAGGAAGTTTTTTGAAGAGAACTATAAGAAGTAAGCAGAATCGGGGAAACCGGGAAACCGGGGAAGCCGGACAAACAGGACAAATCGGGGAAATCAGAGTAACTTGATCTCTTGATCCGATTACCGATTACCTTTCCTATTGATCCCTTGATCCCTCTTCGACCGTCCGTAGTACAGCGACCGCGTGCCGCCCTAGCTCCAGCGGTGGCGCAAGGCGGTTGATCCCTTGATCCTTTGATCCTTTGATCCTTTGATCCGTTTACCGATTACCGTTCACCATATCTTCAATAATTCTCGCACACACCTCCAATAATAAATCATACACCTCCTCAAAACTGCCATCGAAATACGGATCCGGCACATTATCTTCCGGTGTCGTACTGAATGACATGATCCGGCGTACTTTTAACCTGTGTTCCAGGGAGTTGGTCATGGATATCACCTGTGAGTGATTGTCATTGTCCATCGTCAGGATGAGATCAAACTGATCCAAATCGGTGTGCCGGAATTGTCTCGCACGCTGATTCCGGATATCAATACCGCGTCCGGCGCATACGGCAATCGCACGCGGGTCTGGTTGTTCGCCAATGTGCCAGCTCCCTGTACCAGCACTATCGATCTGCCAGTCCAGGTTTTCTTTCCTGGACAAATGGCGGAGAATACCTTCAGCCATTGGAGACCTGCAGATATTGCCAAGACACACGATGAGGATCTTCATGGATAGCAAAAGTATTTGTCATGACGCAAATGCTTGTCTTGTATTTTACCAAAGCAAAGTTTCTGGTTAAAGAAGTGTTAATACAGTAAGGGTACTGTGCATTGGAACAGTGTCCTACATCATACAAGAGTATTTCATTTCTTCACAAACACTGATTGTCATGTCAAAACACATTCTTCTCGCGCTTGGAGGAATTGCGGCATTGGCCTTTGCTGCGACATTTCCTTCTCAAGAGCTCCAGGCTCCGCAACCACTTATCGCACTACCCAATGTAGGAGCAGATGCACTTATTGCAAAACCGATCGCACCATTCGTACAAAACGGAATTGATTGGCTTGCCAATGCACAACTACCTCATGGAGGATGGGGTGCAGGACAGCATGCTCTACAACACATCCGTGATCCACATGCCGTACAAGTCGATCCTGCGACGACAGCATTTGCAGCAATGGCACTTCTGCGTGCTGGGAATACATTGAACACCGGACAGTATTCGTCACATGTGCGCAAAGGAATGGAGATTCTTCTCACGATGATCGAGAATGCACCACAAGGCTGCAATATCACCTCCATCACCGGTACACAACCACAGACTAAACTTGGGCAAAATATCGATGTCGCTATGGCTTCACAATTTCTCACCAAAATCAGATCTACGATAAAACAGGATGAAGCGTTGGCAAAAAGAATTGACAAGGCGATTGGGGTTTGTGTGCAAAAGCTTGAACAGGGCCAGAATGCCGATGGAAGTTATGCGGCAGGCGGATGGGCGCCGGTATTGCAGTCCGCAATGGCTACTAATGCCCTGGAGGAGGTTGTCATTACCGGCTATCAGGTAAACACATCCAAGCTCGATATGGCCAAGGCATATCAGCGAGAAAACATCGATGCTTCTTCCGGAAGTGTCAGGTCTGGTGATGCTGCCGGTATCTCTCTCTATGCTCTGGCGAGTACACAACGCGCATCTGCAAAGGATGCCCGCAAAGTCCGGGATATGCTGGATGATGATGAATCTATCATGATGGATGCGGTGGAAGTAGTTGAAGTGAAGAAACATCTTCGCAAGAGGGGAGTATCCGAAGAGGAAGCCGGAATGCTCGCAGAGGCATATGTGGTGAATCGATCGGCGAATGAGCAGCTACAGAATGATGACGTATTGAATGGCTTTGGCAACAATGGGGGAGAAGAGTTTCTCAGCTTTATGATGACCAGCGAATCTATGGTCAGTACAGGTACGCAGGAATGGGACCAGTGGCATGCCAAAATGACCAACCTTCTCTCCTCAGTACAGAACAAGGATGGTAGCTGGAGTGGACAGCATTGCATCACAAGCCCGGTCTTTTGCACGGCGGCAGTGATCCTGACAATGACGGCGGATAGGGGATGATTAAAGAAGGCCGAGGCTGAGGCGAAGGCGAAGGAAGACCGCTTCCGCGTAGCCAATTCATACAATTTAAATGAAGATTACCTTATTTGCAATGCGAACAGTATGCTTCATTGAACTGAAATACAAAGCAGCAATCCTTGCCTTTACAGGATTGCTGCTCTTTTCATTGTTCCAATGCGCAAATCTGAAACCAGATGACGATATCACAATCTTGGGTAACGCATGCGCATATCTCTGGGATGCTCAGTCTTCCGATGGTGGCTGGCACAGCGAAACACATGGCATCATGCGCAGCGGTGAATCTTTGACCCCATTTATTCTTGATGCATTGCTGAATGTTCCCAATTCAATTTACGTACCGTCTCCACAGGACATTGACAATGCGATAGAATTCATCCGGAAGAATGTGCAAGAGAAGATAAACATTGATTCGGTGCCTCAAATTCTGGACTATCCAAACTACACAGCCGCATATGCGCTGAAGACTCTTTCACGCAGCACGCATTCCGCAGACACACTGCTTGTGCAGTACCTGACTCAGTATCTCGTTTCACAACAATTTGAGGAACACAGAGGCATTGACACGTTGCATCCTGCATATGGCGGCTGGGGTTTTGGAGAAGTGGGATTGAAGTACGGCAAAGTAGGACATGTCGATCTTTCACACACAAGACGCGTCCTGGAGGCATTGCGTCGGACATTACCTGCTGAGCATCCTGCATTTCTCAAAGCACAACGTTACCTGGCAAGAGTGCAGAATGATGCAAGTATGACAAATGCGAATCAACCCACTTACCTTGACGGAGGATTCTTTACTTCGCTTGTCATACCTGAGACGAATAAATCATTGCCTGTACCTGGCATACCTGATACATGGTACAGTTATGCGACGGCGACATGCGATGGATTACTTGCTTTACGCGCAATCGGAGTATCATGGAGTGATACACGGATCATCCAGGCGAAAACCTGGTTGGTTCAGAACCAGGAACTCAGGTATCCGCAGGGGATACCACATGACGACCCGCTGCAATGGCATCATGCTTTGAAATATTATCATCTCGCCGTACGCGGTGAAATCTGTGCAGTGGCGACATGTGATAATATCCAGCGACAGAAGATATCAACGATATTGATTTCAGAGCAAAGAGACGATGGTAGTTTTATGAATCCAATGGGAGCGCCGAATAAAGAGGATGATTCCCTTCTGGCTACTGCATTCGCCATCACAGCCCTCACGCATGCCATGTATTGATAATGGATATACATCTGCGGACTGCGAACAGGAATTATGTGACGATTGCCCAGGACATCACCTTGCTTTGAGTGAGAAAAATCAGTTCCCTATCACTGGCACTGGAGCTTCTGGTGACTTAGCTTGAGTTTCCTGTATCCTCAGTGGAGATTTTGTCATTAACCTGAATGAATCGGCGTAAGAACAGAACTGCGTGAGAATATTGTTTGACATGCAGTTTATTCAGGTGCCGCTTAAGAAGCCGGGTGAACATCAAGCGATCTCTTTAAGTTTTATATTATGAAACTTAAACGTAAACCAGCCTCTTGCTTTGTTCTGTATAAAGAAGCACAATTGAAAAATATGTCATTCGTAAAAAGTGGAAAAAAGTGAAGGAATTCCTGACCTACGGTGAGCTCACGTTTTCTGAGATTGCGTTTCAAATAGTTCTGCCCATCTCTCACGGCCTAATTTAAAAAGTGACCGATATGTCACCTTCCGCGTTTAAAAGATGCCGCGAAAGGATCGCCGGTCCGCCAGATATGAGTTCAAATATTTCGAAAGATTCAGTCAAAAATAATGTAAGAAGCTCCTGCAAAGATTCTGTATCTTTACAGACTTTCTTATCATTATCCTAAGATGCCTGCCTTGCATAGTGCAAATAGAACGATCTCGCTGGCGCTGGCTTTTCTGGTGTTTTTTTCTTCATCAGCATTTGCCATAGATGTGCACTATTGTCAGGACCGGATTAAATCGTTCAGTGTTTTTGGCAAAGCAAAGGGCTGTAATCAGATGGATCCTGCGGTGCTGTCATGTGCGCACATGCGAACTGCGAACGACGCCTCGGATCATGGTTCAGTAGACAAAAAGCAGTGCTGCCAGGACAAGCTGTTTTATATCCAGTCCGATTATGACGTGCTCATCCAATCTTTCGACAATATTTCTTTCAGCCGGCTACAGTCTTATATCCCGTCATATTTTAGTGCAATTCTTAGCCCGTGCCTGATTGACACTCATACTCCTGCATTCTTTCGATACAAACCACCATTGATACTCAGGGATATCCCTGTCCTGTTGGGAACCTTCCTGTTATAGGTCTTCATTGAGTTAGCGAAGTCCTGTCATGTGACACATGAGAGGTCTGTATTACCTCCGGTTTTATTGTCGGAAGTAAAAAATGTTTCTCAATGAAATCTTTTCCTGAGTTATGTTATCAAAAATTATCCGGTTTTTTCTCGAAAACAAATTCGTCACATTTCTTCTCCTGGTGATGTTCATCGGATGGGGCATTGCCACTGCTCCTTTTGGATGGAAGACTTTTTTGCCTTCGGACCCGGTACCCGTAGATGCGATTCCGGACCTTGGAGAAAATCAACAGATTGTCTTCGTAGATTGGATGGGTCGCTCACCCCAGGACGTTGAAGACCAGATCACCTATCCGCTGACGACATATTTGCTTGGTATTCCGGGTGTGCGATCGATCCGCAGTACATCGATGTTCGGTTTCACGAGTATCTATGTCATCTTCGAGGAAGACATCGAATTTTATTGGTCCAGGAGCCGGATACTGGAAAAGTTGAATTCTCTTCCTTCAGGACTTTTGCCACCTGGCGTAAAACCAGCTCTTGGACCAGATGCGACAGCTCTGGGCCAGGTCTTTTGGTATACGTTGGAAGGACGAGATGCTCAAGGTAATGTCACAGGAGGTTGGGACTTGCATGAAATAAGAACCATACAGGACTATTATGTAAAATATGCGCTCAATTCCGTCGAGGGTGTATCGGAGGTAGCTTCTGTTGGGGGTCAGATACGCGAATACCAGGTAGATGTCAAGCCCGATGCCATGAAGATGTATGGCATCCCGCTCATGGATGTGATGAATGCCGTGAGAAAATCCAATCGCGATGCAGGTGCGCAAACGATCGAAATCAATAAGGCGGAATATCTGGTACGCGGACTTGGTTACATCAAAAAAGTGGAAGACCTTGAAATGGCGGTTGTTGCTGTTCACAACAACGTACCCATCCGGATCAAGGATATTGCCCTTGTATCACTTGGTCCGGCGACGCGGAGAGGGCTGCTTGACAAGGATGGTGCTGAGGTGGCGGGGGGAGTCGTCGTCGCGCGTTATGGTTCAAATCCTCTGGCTGTCATCAACGATATCAAAACCAAAATCAATGAAATTGCCCCGGGCTTGCCCAGAAAGACTCTATCGAACGGGACGATCAGTCAGCTGACAATCGTACCGTTTTATGATCGCACGCAGCTAATCTATGAGACACTGGGAACCCTGGAGCGTGCCCTATCTCATGAGATTCTCATCAGCATTATCGTCGTAATCGTGTTGGTACTCAATCTACAAGCATCCATACTCATCTCCAGTATGTTGCCGGTAGCGGTGTTAATGACATTTATCGTCATGCGTTATGCCGGAGTTGATGCAAACATTGTGGCATTGTCAGGTATTGCAATTGCGATTGGTGTGATGGTGGACGTAGGTATTGTGTTTGTCGAAAACATAATCCGACATCTCGAGTTACCTGAAAATCTCGGTATACGCGGCAGAAGGTTACTTGAAGTCATATACAAGGCGACGACCGAAGTCTCCTCTGCCATCACAACCGCCCTGGCAACAACAGTAGTCAGCTTTCTGCCTGTATTTGCAATGGAGTCAGCGGAGGGCAAACTTTTCAAACCACTCGCATTTACGAAGACATTTGCTTTGGGCGCATCTTTCCTGCTTGGCATCGTGGTGTTACCTGCACTCGCACATGTTATTTTATCAATGAACTTTGATAAAAAGCGCGTTCGCAACATCTGGAATATCGCGTTAATGGCAGCAGGAATCTTATTATCTGTGTTCTATAAGATTTGGTTGCCTATCTGGTTGGTTGTGATCGGGTTGAATAATTTATTCGAAGACAAATGGCCGACGCGATGGAAGTCTGTACCGAATTACATCAATATTGCCATTGTTGTGCTGGTAGCTACCTTCTTTCTTACTGAAGAATGGATGCCATTAGGACACCAAAATTCTCTTCTTGTCAACTACATGTTTGTGTTGATGTTGCTTGGGCTGGTTCTTGGGATCCTTTTATCCATTGTGCATTTCTACACACCAATACTGAAATGGTGCCTGGTCAATAAGGGCAAGTTCATGCTTATTCCGTTGTTTACGATTCTCTTCGGTCTGGTGGTATGGCTGGGATGGAATAAAACTTTTGGTTTTGTGGCCAGGGGTTGCGACCTCGTAGGTTGGAATATTCGCACTATCGGTTTTTGGAACAAAGCGTGGCATACATTCCCGGGGATGGGAAAGGAGTTTATGCCATCCCTGAACGAAGGAAGTTTTTTGCTGATGCCTACTTCCATGCCACACTCGGGAGTGGAAGAAAATCAACGCATCGTGGCGCAACTTGATATGTTGCTTGCCAATATCCCTGAAGTTGAACTGGCCGTAGGTAAGGCAGGTCGCGCAGAGACCGCTCTTGATCCTGCCCCCATCTCCATGTATGAAAATGTGATCAATTATAAGCCTGAATTCCTGATCAATGACAAAGGCAAGCGCGAGACCTTTAAGACTGATAAAAGCGACCGGTTCATCCTTGTTTCGGGTGATACTCTCAGCAACAGTGAGGCATTGGAGCAGAGAATAGACGTCTCTGATCTCATCCCTGATGCGAATGGACAGTTCTATCGAAACTGGCGTCCACAAATAAAAAACCCGGAAGATATTTGGGACGAGATCGTACGCGTCACGAGGTTACCCGGTGTGACCTCTGCTCCGAAACTGCAGCCTATTGAAACGCGGCTCGTGATGTTGCAGACGGGCATGCGGGCGCCGATGGGCATAAAGGTCTATGGTCCAAACCTGAAAACTATTGAGGAATTCGGCATCCAATTGGAGGCTATTTTGAAAGAAGTGCCGTCAGTGAAAGCAGAAGCAGCATTTGCTGACCGTATTGTCGGTAAACCGTATCTGCATTTGAATATTGACCGGGTCGCCGCTGCCAGGTATGGGCTCAATATTGAGGACTTGCAGGAATTTATCGAAACCGCCATTGGTGGCATGAATGTGACAACCACTGTGGAAGGACGTGAACGCTTCCCCGTAAGGGTACGATACCCGCGTGAATTGCGTGATAATCCGGAGAGCATTCGGAAAATGCTGGTACCAACACCCGTGGGTGCGCAGGTGCCACTTGGTGAACTGGTCAGGATCGAATATGTGCGCGGACCGCAAATGATAAAAAGCGAAGACACCTTTTTGACAGGTTATGTCTTATTTGATAAAAAGGAAGGCTATGCCGAAGTAGATGTTGTTGAAGAAGCACAGCGCTTTATTCAACTTCGCATTGATCAGGGTGAATTGACCGTGCCTGAAGGCGTGAGCTTCAAATTTTCCGGCAGCTATGAAAATCAGGTGCGGGCAATGAAGCGGTTGTCCATCGTGATTCCGATTAGTCTTATCACGATCTTTTTACTGCTATTCTTTCAGTTTAAGACAGTCATTGCATCATCGATTCATTTCTCAGGTGTATTCGTAGCGTTTGCCGGTGGCTTCATTATGCTTTGGCTCTACGGACAGTCGTGGTTCCTGGATTTTTCAGTCGCCGGAACGGAAATGCGCGAATTGTTTCAATTACATCCGATCAACCTGAGCGTGGCCGTCTGGGTAGGATTCATCGCGCTGTTCGGTATTGCCACGGACGATGGTGTGATTATGGGTACCTATATCCACCAGGTATTTGAGGAACGCAAACCGACTACTGTGAAAGAAGTGCGTGAAGCCGTGCTCATTGCCGGCAAAAAGAGAGTACGTCCCGCAATGATGACTGCTGCAGTTGCCATTATTGCCCTGCTTCCTGTACTTACCTCTACAGGCAAGGGGGCGGACATTATGGTCCCGATGGCAATACCCACATTTGGCGGGATGACGATTCAGTTAATGACAATGTTCGTCGTGCCGGTATTGCAAGCATACTGGCGTGAGTCAAAAGTAAAAGGTAAATCAGCAGGCAGCACATCAGGAGTTTAATTATCCATAGGATGAAGATTCATTAATAAACAAGGTTAATTATGCGGTTTTCGATTATCGTCATTTCGATTCTATCCGGGTTCTCTTTGTCATCTCAATCCCTGGAAGACTATCTCATCATTGCCCAGGAGAATAATCCCGCAGTCCGGGCCCGGCTTCTGGAATTTGAGGCTGCTCAAAAGAAAATAGTACAGGCACGGGCATTACCTGATCCATCGGTGAGTGCTGCGGTGTTTCTCAGCCCAATGATGTTACCTATGGGCAATCAACTTGGAAGTATTTCAGCAACACAGATGTTTCCATGGTTTGGTACGCTCGATGCCATGGCGAATGAAGCAGCCAGCATGGCCGAAGTAAAATACCAGCTTATGCTGGTTGAGCAAAACGAATTAGCCTATAAAGTAAAGAATGCCTGGTACCCGCTTTACGAACTTGCTGAACATATACTTATTCAGCGAGATTTATTACGCGTCCTTGAGACCGATAAAGCACTCGCAACGTTCAGATTTCAACATGGGCAGGCGCCTCTGGCGGACGCGATACGGGCCGACATCATGATAGACCAGGTAAAGACTGAAATAGAACTGCTTGAACAAAAACGTAAACCTCTTGTAATAACTTTTAATCGACTCCTCAACCGGGACGACACTATGGAGGTTACTCCTTCCGGTGGTATTCCTGAGCCAGCCAAGGACGTATATGTTTACGGGAATAATGCCATCGACAATAATCCCATGCTGGCCGTTCTGGATAAGCAAATCCGGGTTACTATCGCAGAAGAGGAAGTTGCGGGGTATATGCGGAAACCAATGCTGGGCGCTGGCCTTCAGTACATGCCCCTGACAAAACGTAACACAGATGACATCAGCCTGCCCCCGAATACAGGGATGGATATGGTCATGCCTATGGTCTCAATGACATTGCCGATCTGGCGGAAAAAATATGATGCCGCTGTGGAAGAACGCCAACTGATGCAACGCATGTACACAGAGATGAAAAGGGATATGCAAAATGACCTTGTGTCGATGTATGAGATGTCATATTACGACCTGGAAAAAATGACGCAGATGATCAACCTACTGGAGACCCAAATGCTCAAATCCCAGCAGGTGATTGATCTTCTCCTGGCCTCATACGGCAATGCTGGAACGGATTTCGAAGAGATTTTGCGTCTTCAACAGGAATTGTACCGCTACCGCACGGAAAAGGTGACGGCACAGGTAAATTATCAGTTAGCTCTTGTGAAACTTTATTATTTAACTGGAAAGACAACACACTAGGTATTGCTGTGTTTTGGTCAATTCAATTACAAGAAAATGTCCTGATAAATTTTTTGATGTATGAAAAAGATAAAAATCAATCGATCGCTGTTCATCACCGCCATTCTCATGATGGGAGTAGGGTTGCTGATCGGTTGGATCATAAATCCTTTCTCGTCAGGAAAGCCGGTGCGTGAAGAGCATGAAACAACTGAGACCGATACCACTACTGCCACCATATGGACTTGCTCGATGCATCCGCAAGTGCGGCGATTGGAGCCTGGCAAATGTCCTATTTGTGGAATGGATCTGATTCCTCTTGAAACCGGCACATCAGGAGAGGACCCTATGGAGATCAGGATGTCTTCAACTGCAATGCAGCTCGCCAATGTACAGACAGCCATCGTTGGTCAAGGCATTCCCTTTAAAGAGGTAAGAATGAACGGTAAAGTACAGCCGGACGAACGATTGATCTCTTCACAGGTGACACATATAGATGGCCGGGTAGAACAGCTCCATATCAACTTCACAGGTGAGCCGGTGCAGAAGGGACAGGTGCTGGCCACCATTTATTCACCTGATCTTGTCACAGCTCAGGAGGAACTTTTTACAGCCATGAAACTGAAGGATATGCAACCGGCGCTGTATGATGCCGCAAAACAGAAACTCAGGAATTGGAGACTTACCGAGCAGCAAATAGAAAACATCATTGAAGAAGGTAAACCCCAGGAGCGCTTTGCAATCCTGGCAGATATCAGTGGTATTGTGAAGGAGAAGAAAGTGAACCTCGGCGACTATGTAATGCGCGGTATGCCATTGTATGATATCATTGATTTATCCAGGGTTTGGTTATTGTTCGATATTTATGAAAGCGACATGTCATGGGCGAAAGTCGGCAGTACTGTGAAATTCACAATTCAGTCGCTAACGGGTGAAGAATTTTCAGGGAAGATTGCATTCATCGACCCCGTCATCAATCCAATGACACGTGTGGCAACTGCGCGGGTGGAAGTCAATAACCCTGGCAGAAGGCTCAAACCGGAAATGTTTGCCAGCGGCGTCATCAAAACACAGTTGGCCGGCAAGAGCAAAAGCATCATCATACCCAAATCCGCAGTTTTGTGGACCGGTGAACGTTCAGTTGTGTATGTGAAGACGGCAAGCTCAGAGGGTGCAGGTTTTTTAATGCGGGAGGTGAAACTAGGCCCTCTGGCCAGTGATGGATACATAATCGTAGATGGTCTGGTCATGGGAGAAGAGATTGCCGTGAATGGTACGTTTTCCATTGATGCTGCAGCCCAACTGGCAGGTAAACCCAGTATGATGAACCCGGAAGGTGCTGCAATGAGTACGGGTCATAGGCATGGTTCCGAAGCAATGACGTCGCCAGCGTCATCCACAGACATCACCAAAGAAATGAGATTGGCAATTCAAAAGCTGATTACCCTCTATTTCCATGTGAAGGATGCATTGGTCGATGATGATCTCATGGCTGCCAAAAAACGCTCAGAGGAGTTGAGGCAGGCATTCGAAAAGACGAGTATGAGCTTATTTACAGGAAGTGCACATAACGTCTGGATGAGTTATAGCGAAATGGCGACTGGAGCACTTAAAAATATGATTTCTGCAGGAGATATCGAAATCGCAAGAGAGAATTTCAAAGATCTCTCAATGCAAATGATTGGTCTGGCAACTTCATTTGGACCTTTTGAATCAGTCATCTTCGTACAGCATTGCCCAATGGCTTTCAACAATAGAGGCGCAGATTGGTTAAGTGAAGCAAAGGAAATACGGAACCCGTATTTTGGAAATAAGATGCTCAAATGCGGTTCGGTGACAGAGATCATTCAAAAAAAGTGAAGACATAGAATAAACTCATTTCTTCAGTAGTAAACGGTAATATGACTACAATGCACAATTATAAAATGCATCCTTGCGGGTACATGTTCAAAACAGCCACTTTTCAACATATGAAAAATACATTTACTCTTATCCTTATGGTCGCTCTTGTCATGCGTGCATACGGACATGTTGAATTGAATTACCCACAGGGTGGTGATACGCTCCAGGGTGGTCAACAAATACTCGTTCAATGGGTGGAGACGATTCCGCATGATACGCAGAATTGGGATATCCTTTTTTCACCTGACGGTGGTCAGACATGGAATACGATTGCGGTGGATATAGCTCCCGGCATCTTCAGCTATACGTGGACGGTTCCGGATATCGCTACTACAACGGGGAGAATTGAAATCATCCAGGACAATAACGGTATGGACTATGTTGATTTCAGCGAGGATTTTACAATTCTGACAAATACTGTACTAAAGAACAAACTGTTTATACCTGATACGTTATCTGGATCTTCGTTCAACCTGAGTTTGCAATCGGGACAGGTGGAATTCTATGAAGGAATCTTCACACACACCATCGGGTATAATCAGAACTTATTAGGTCCGACGTTGATTCTTCACAACGGCGATGAGGTGACCCTCAATGTTACCAACAACCTGAATGAAATCACAACCGTGCATTGGCATGGCCTTCATGTAGCTCCTGAAAATGATGGTGGTCCTCACACTCCCATTGACCCCGGTGAAGTTTGGTCCCCTTCTTTTACGGTTTTAGATAGGGCAGCGACATATTGGTATCATCCGCATTTGCACGAGCATACAGAAGAGCAGGTCACAAAAGGTGCTGCTGGTCTGATCATCGTAAAGGATGATGAAGAAGATCAATTGCAATTACCACGGACTTATGGAATAGATGATTTTCCAATTGTCATTCAATCCAGGGCATTTGACGGTGAAAAGCAGTTTATCATAGGCACGGCACTTGATGATGTCATCCTCTGCAATGGCACTGTCGATGCATATCTTGACGTGCCTGCACAGGTCGTACGATTCCGCTTGCTCAATGGTTCGACTGAGCGGGTATATTATTTGGGATTTGAAAGTGACATCGGCTTTTATCAGATCGCTTCCGATGGCGGCCTTCTGGATGCTCCAGTTTACCTCACTCGGTTGAATTTGGCTCCGGGTGAAAGGGCTGAATTATTAATGGATTTGTCAAACCGGCAGGGAGAAACCATCAACCTGATGAGTTTTGCGTCAGAACTTGAAAATGGTATTTATGGTGCGGAAAATCCAAGTGGCATGCCCATGGGTGGTATTACAGGATATAGCAGTAATCCTCTAAATGGCAATGATTTTACCATTCTGCAACTCAGTATTACGGAGTCAACTGCAGTTCCAGTTACGTCCATTCCTGTGGCACTAGTGACGAATGTACCGTATGCTGAGTCTGATGCGGATGAAACCCGTAATCTCCTCTTTCAGTCTACCCAGCCAGGACCTACGGGCGCACTCATCGGTCCGTTCGTCATTAATGGTGCCGGCTTTGATATGGATGTCGTCAACTTTGAAGTTCCGCTTCATCACACGGAAATCTGGCAATTGACAAACATGACCGCGATCGCCCATCCTTTTCACATCCATGATGTACAGTTTTATATTCTGGAGATCGATGGCATTCCTCCTCCCCCTAATATGCGTGGCAGGAAAGATGTAGTACTCGTGCCTCCCGTCGGTGGAAGCGTGCGTGTCATTGCCAGGTTCGAAGACTTTGCTAATGCAGACGTACCGTACATGTTCCACTGTCATATGCTCAGCCATGAAGACGACGGATTTATGGGCCAGTTTATCGTTGTCGATAACCCAAGTAGCGTTTGGGACGATCAAGAAGATACGTTTACGATTTATCCAAACCCGACGACCCAGAGCCTGACCATAAGAGGGTTACACTCTGCCGTCGTTGAAATTTTCAACGCATCCGGCGAATACATGGAAAGCCTTAAAATTACGGACGAAGGAGCTCATGTATCATTGGCGGGATATGCCAGTGGGATTTATTATTTCCGTGTGACAAACTCTGATATAAGCTGGGTTTACAAAGTGATTAAAATCTAATTTCACTTTTAACTTAAAAAAATTCGCCTGATGAAAAAAATTCAATTGATTTTACTCAGTGTCGCCCTTGCAGCGGTCATTGCAGCGTGCGGTGGTGGCCACAGTCACGAAGGAGACAATCACAACCACCAGGGGTCCCCAGCAACGGATTCAACGCAGATGGATGTACATGGCATGGGAATGGAGTACACCTCCACATATGTTTGCCCCATGCATTGCAAAAGCAGTGGTAGTGAGCAGCCGGGTAAGTGTCCGTCTGTGGAATGGACTACGTGAAGCATACAGACCATGTGAAAGATGGGCACAAACATTAATTCTATAAATAAAACAACATTTTATCATGAAGTACTTAATGCAATTTCTGAGTTTAGGATTTCTGGTTTTCCTGACCGTCGGGATCCAGGCGCAACACGACCACATAAGCACCAGCCATCATGCTTCAACAACAAGCGCAGTTGTTTCGGTCGCCGATACCACTGTCTCATTCATGGTATATGGTAACTGTGGAATGTGTAAGCGAAGAATCGAAGGATCTCTTGCGGAAGTTGAAGGCATTCATTCTGCGGCATGGGATCGGGATTCGAAAACGATGAGCGTCAGTTACGACGCTGGACTGATATCTCTCAACGACATGAAGAGAAGGATCGCAGCCGTAGGGCATGATACCGATGCTTTCCGCACGGAAGACAAAGTATACAATGATCTTCCTGGCTGTTGTCAGTACGAGCGACCGAAAAGTGAGGAGGCAGAGAATTAATTTAATGTAACCAGATATATCGACGAAGACCGCTCAATTGGAAAACTGAATTTGACCTGCCCATCCTGGATTCGAATATGATAAAAGTATAGTTTACTATGAAACATACATATAAACTCACAGGGATCACGAGTGATCATGATGTGCACATCATCAGGACGGCCTTAGAAAGCATCGAAGGCATCGAGTCTGCCGAAGTGACCCTCGAGCCACCAGTGGCAACTGTGAACATGCACCATCACATCACGGACGAGACAAT